>NZ_CP113432.1:2945059-3245088 GCF_026686735.1 Pseudomonas triclosanedens
CTGCTGACCCTGGTGGAAGATGCCGAGCGTCCGCTGGGCCGGGTCAGTCAGTTGGCCGATGCCGAGCGCAACCAACTGCTGCAACGCTTCAACGACACCGAGGCGGCGTTCCCGGCAGACATGCAATTGCAGGCGCTGATCGAGCGCCAGGTCACCGCGACTCCGGAGGTGCTGGCCCTGCAATTCGGCGAACTGCGCCTGAGCTACGCCCAGCTCAACGCCCGCGCCAACCAACTGGCGCACTGGCTGCGCGATCAGGGCGTCGGCCCGGAGGTGCTGGTGGGCGTGGCAGCCGAGCGTTCGGTGGAGCTGGTGGTAGCCTTGCTGGGCATCGTCAAGTCCGGCGGCGCCTACGTGCCGATGGACCCGGACTACCCGCAGGAGCGCCTGCAGCACATGCTCGCCGACAGCGGTGTGCGCCTGCTGCTGACCCAGCAGCACCTGCTGCAGCGCCTGCCAGCGAGTAACGCTGAAATGGTGTGCCTGGACAGCCAGTGGGGCGAGATCGCCACGGCCTCCGAGCAGAACCCTGCCATCCTCGGCAGCCCGCAGAACCTGGCTTACCTGATCTACACCTCCGGCTCCACCGGCAAACCCAAGGGCGCCGGCAACAGCCACCGCGCGCTGGTCAATCGCCTGCACTGGATGCAGAAGGCTTATGCGCTGGATGGCGCCGACCGGGTGCTGCAGAAGACCCCGTTCAGCTTCGACGTGTCGGTGTGGGAGTTCTTCTGGCCGCTGCTGGCCGGTGCCACCCTGGTGGTCGCCGCGCCTGGCGCGCACCGCGACCCGGCAGCGCTGCGCCAGGTGATCGAGGCGGAGCAGGTCACCACACTGCACTTCGTGCCGTCGATGCTGCAGGCGTTCGTCGCGTCTGGCGAGCTGGAACGCTGCCCGTCGCTGCGGCAGGTGATGTGCTCCGGCGAAGCGCTGCCCTATGCGCTGCAGCAGCAGTTCCGCCAGCGCAGCAGTGCGAAGCTGAACAACCTCTACGGCCCCACCGAGGCGGCGATCGACGTCAGCTTCTGGGCCTGCGACGAGGACAACGCGCGGCAGGTGGTGCCCATCGGCCGGCCCATCGACAACCTGCGCCTGGTGCTGCTGGACGAGCGCCTGGAGCCGGTGCCGCAAGGCATGGCCGGCGAGCTGTACATCGGCGGCGTGGGCCTGGCGCGCGGTTACCATGCGCGCCCCGGGTTGACCGCGGCGTGCTTTGTCGCCGATCCCTTCGGCAGCGGTGAACGCCTGTACCGCACCGGCGACCTGGCTCGCCAGCGCGAAGACGGCGCCATCGAATACCTGGGCCGTCTCGACCAGCAGGTGAAGATTCGCGGCCTGCGCATCGAGCTGGGTGAGATCGAAGCGCGCCTGCAGGCTCACCCGCAGGTCAGCGAAGCGGTGGTTGTGGCGAGGGACGGCGTGCTGCTGGCCTACGTGGTCGCCAGCGCCGAGCCCGAAGCCCTGCGCCAGGTGCTGCAAGGCGAGCTGCCGGACTACATGGTGCCCGCGCGGATCATCGCCCTCGACGCCATGCCGCTGTCGCCCAATGGCAAGCTGGACCGCAAGGCCCTGCCGACACCGCAATTCAGCGGCAGTGCGCGCCAGTACGTAGCGCCGCGCAGCGATCTGGAAGTCGAACTGGCCGGTATCTGGCAGCAGGTGCTGCAGGTGGACCGCGTCGGCTTGCACGATGACTTCTTCGAACTGGGCGGCCATTCGCTGCTGCTCACCCAGGTCGGCCTGACGCTGCGTCAGCGCCTGGGGCTGGAGCTGCCACTGCACCGCCTGTTCGAGCTGAGCAACATTGCGGCGCAGGCCGCCTGGATCGAGGCCCAGCGAGCGAGTTCCGCCAGCGCGGAAGAGGAACTGGATCTGATGGACGAGCTGCTCGGCGAGCTGGAGAACCTGTAATGACGCACCCGATGGACGCCCAGTTGAAACAGGTCGCGGAGCGCCTTGGTGCGCTTCCCGAGGACAAGCAAGTGATCTTCCTGCGCCAGCTCCGCGAGAAAGGCGTGAGCCTTTCGCGCCTGCCGATCCTACGCGAGGGGCGCGAGCGCGCGCCGCTGTCGGCAGCCCAGGCGCGCCTGTGGTTCCTCTGGCAGATGGAGCCGCACAGCGCCGCCTACAGCATCCCGGCTGCGGTGCGCCTGCGCGGCACTCTGGACGAGGGCGCGCTGGAGCAGGCCTTCGCCGCGCTGATCGCGCGCCATGAAAGCCTGCGTACCGTGTTCCGCGCGGCGCAGTCCGGGCACGCTTCCTCGGCGGATAACGCTGACGCGTTATGCGCCCTACGGGAGCCGGCCGGCAAGGTTCCGCGCACGGCAGAGGAGCTCTCTGGTAGGGCGCATGACGCGCAGCGTCATCCGCCGCAAGGTGGGCCGGGCGTGGAGGCAGAAGGCGAAGTGATGCAATGCATCCTGCCGCCGGGCCCGGCGCATCTGGAGGCGAAGGATTTCGGCAGCGAGGCCGGGGCACGGCAATGGCTCAGCGATTGTGCCCAGCGCCCCTTCGACCTCGCCGACGGCCCGCTGCTGCGCCTGCACCTGGCGCGTCTGCCGGGTGAAGCGCTGCTGCTGGTGAACCTCCACCATATCATTGCCGATGGCTGGTCCATCGGCGTGCTGATCGATGAGTTCGCTGCGTTCTACAGCGCCCAGGTGCGAGGTACCAAGGCCGAACTGGAAGCCTTGCCCGTCCAGTACAGCGACATCGCCCGCTGGCAGCGCCTGTGGCTGGCGTCCGGGGAGGGAGAGCGGCAACTGGCGTACTGGAAGGAGCGGCTGGGCGATGAATCCCTGCTGCTGACACTGCCGGGCGACCGGCAGCGTCCGCTGGTGCAGAGCTATCGCGGCGCCACGCTGGACTTCGAACTGCCTCGCGCGCTCGGCGACTCCCTGCGCGAACTGGCGCGGGGGCAGGGCGCCACGCTGTTCATGTTGATCCTCGCGGCCTACCAGCTGCTGCTGTCGCGCTACAGCGGCCAGCGCGAGCTGCGCGTCGGCGTGCCCATCGCCGGCCGGGGCCGCCCCGAGAGCGAGCGGCTGATCGGCTTCTTCGTCAACACCCAGGTGCTGTCGGCGCGCATCGATGGCGACCAATCCTTCACCGCCTTCCTCGCCCGCACCCGCGACGCGGTGCTCGGCGCCCAGGCCAATCCGGACCTGCCGTTCGAGCAACTGGTGGATGCGCTGCAACCCGAGCGCAGCCTGAGCTACAACCCGCTGTTCCAGGTGGCCTGCAACCACCAGCCGAGCCGCCGCGACGCCCTGCGCGAGCTGCCCGGCGGCCTGCAGCTGGAAAGCCTGGAGCTGGACGGCGGCATCGCCAAGTTCGACCTGACCCTGAACACCGAGGAAAGCCGCGACGGCCAGGTGCGCGGACAGTTCATGTACGCCACCGACCAGTTCGACGCGGCGACTATCGCGCGCCTCGGCGAGCATTTCCTCAACCTGCTGCACGGCATCGTGGGCGACCCGCAATGCCCGGTGGCGCGCCTGCCGCTGCTGGGCGGCAGCGAGCGCGAGCAACTGCTCTACGACTGGAACGCCACCGCGATGGACTACCCGCGCGACGCCTGCCTGCACCAACTGATCGAGCAGCAGGTGCAGCGCTCGCCGAACGACATGGCAGTGACTGACGGGCAGCGCCGCTTCAGCTACGCCGAGTTGAACCGCCGCGCCAACCGCCTGGCGCGCTGGCTGCGCGCGCAGGGCGTCGGCCCGGACAGCCGCGTCGGCGTCGCGCTGGAGCGCTCGGTAGAGCTGCCGGTGGCGCTGCTGGCGGTGCTCAAGGCCGGTGGCGCCTACGTGCCGCTGGACCCGGAGTTCCCCGCCGAACGCCTGGCGCACATGCTCGAAGACGGTGGCGTGCGCCTGCTGCTGACCCAGCAGCACCTGCTTGGCGAACTGCCACAGACCGGCGCCCGCACGTTCTGCCTGGACCGCGACTGGGCGCAAATTGATGGCTACGCCGACAGCGACCTGCCGAACCTCGCGCGGCCCGACGACCTCGCCTACGTCATCTACACCTCCGGCTCCACCGGCAAGCCCAAGGGGGTCGCGGTGCGCCACGGCGGGGTGGTCAACTTCATGCTCAGCATGGCCCGCGAACCCGGCCTGGATGCGCGGGACCGCGTGCTCGCGCTGACCTCGCTGTCCTTCGACATTTCCGCGCTGGAGCTGTACCTGCCGCTGCTGGTCGGCGGCCGCGTGGTGCTGGTGGACCGCGACGTCGCCCGCGACCCGTCGCGCCTGCTTGGCGTGGCGCTGGAGCAGGGCGTGACGGTGATCCAGGCGACCCCGAGCACCTGGACCCTGCTCAGTGGCCACGAGGAGTTCCCGCGCCTGAGCGGCTGCCGCTTCTTCTGCGGCGGTGAGGCGCTGTCCGCCGAGCTGGCTGGCAAGCTGACAGCGCAGGCCGCAGCTTTGTGGAATCTCTACGGCCCCACCGAAACCACCATCTGGTCGGCGGCCTGGAAGGTCGACGAGGGCGCCCGCGCGCTGCTTGGCAAGCCTATCGCCAACACCCGGCTGTACATCCTCGACGGCGAGTTGCAGCCAGCGCCCATCGGCGTGGCCGGCGAGCTGTACATCGGCGGTGACGGGCTGGCGCGCGGCTACCACGGTCGTCCCGGGCTGACCGCCGAACGCTTCGTCGCCGATCCCTGCACCAGCGAGCCGGGAGTGCGCATGTACCGCACCGGCGACCTGGCGCGCTGGCGGGCGGATGGCGTGCTGGAGTACCTCGGGCGCATCGATCACCAGGTGAAGATTCGCGGTTTCCGCATCGAACTGGGCGAGATCGAATCGCGCCTGCTCGGCCAGCCCGGCGTGCGCGAGGCGGTGGTGATCGCCCGCGACGCGGGGCAGGTGAAGCAACTGGTGGGCTACGTGACCGGCCGGATAGAGAGCGACCTGCGCGCGGCCCTGCTGGATGAGTTGCCGGACTATATGGTTCCCGCGCAGATCGTCCTGCTCGAACGCATGCCCCTTACGCCCAACGGCAAGCTGGACCGCAAGGCATTGCCGGACCCCGACTTCAGCCTGCAGCAAAGGGCATACCGCGCACCGGAAAGCGAGCGCGAGCAAGCCCTGGCGACCATCTGGCGCGCCGTGCTGGGCCTGGAGCGCGTGGGGCTCGACGACAACTTCTTCGAGCTGGGCGGCGACTCCATCGTCTCCATCCAGGTAGTCAGCCGTGCCCGCGCCGCCGGCTTGCACCTCAGCCCGAAGGACCTGTTCCAGTACCAGACGCTGCAAGCTCTGGCCCGTGTCGCCGGTGATTCCGCATCGATGCAAGCGCCTGTCGCCGTTGCCGGCATTGCAGCGCCGGACGCCGCGCAAGTGGCCGCGCTTGGCCTGGACCCCGAGCAGGTCGAAGAGCTCTACCCGCTGTCGCCCATGCAGCAGGGCATGCTGTTCCACGGCGTGGACGGCAGCGAGGATGGTGTCTACGTCAACCAGTTGCGCGTGGCGGTGCATGGGCTGGAGGTGGAGCGTTTCCGCGCCGCATGGCAGGCCGCGCTGGATGCCCACGGCAACCTGCGCGCAGGCGTGCACTGGCAGGGCCTCGCGCAACCGCTGCAAGCCGTGCACAAACAGGTCGAACTGCCGCTGGAGGTGCTCGACTGGCGTGGCCGCGAGAACCTGGAAGCAGCCCTGGACGAACTGGCCGCCGCCGAGCGCGGCCGTGGCTTTGCGCTGGAGCGGCCGCCGCTGCTGCGCCTGGTGCTGGTGCGCAGCGCCGATGACTGCCACCAGTTGCTCTACACCCATCACCACATCCTGCTCGATGGCTGGAGCAACGCCCAATTGTTCGCCGAGGCGCTGCGGCGCTACAACGGCGAACCACTGGGCGAGCCGGGCCGCTACCGCGACTACATCCACTGGCTGCAAGCCCAGGACCAGCAGCAGGCGCGGGAATTCTGGAGTGGGCGGCTGGAGGGCTTGACCCAGCCGACCCTGCTCGCCGACAGCCTGGCGCGCCCGACGCAAGGCAGCGGCCACGGCCTGGAATACAGCCGCTACGACGAAACTGCCACCGAGCGCCTGAAGGCATTCGCACGCAGCCAGCGGGTGACATTGAACACCCTGGTGCAGGCTGCATGGATTCTCCTGCTGCAGCGCTATACCGGCCAGCGGCGCGTGGCCTTCGGCGCCACCGTGGCCGGGCGCCCCACGCAATTGGCAGGCGCCGACAGCCTGCTGGGCCTGTTCATCAACACGCTGCCCATCGTCCAGGCACCGGACGGGCAGATGAAGCTGGGCGACTGGCTACGCGAGTTGCAGGACTACAACCTGGCGGTGCGCGAGTTCGGCCATGCCCCGCTGTACGACATCCAGCGCTGGGCCGGCCAGGCCGGGCAGGCGCTGTTCGACAGCATCATCGTGTTCGAGAACTACCCGGTGGACGACGTGCTGCGCAGCGCCCGGGGCCTGCGTTTCGGCGAACTGAAGTCGAAGGACGAGACCAGCATCCCGATGGACCTCGCGGTGCGCGTGGGGGAGCGGCTGGAGATCGAGTACCAGTACCTGCGCAGTCATTTCACTGCCGCAGCCGTGGCACGCCTGCGCGGCAACCTGGAGCAGGTGCTGGACAGCCTGCTGCACGGTGCCGGCAAGCACCTCGGCGAGTTGCAGTGCCTGTCGGTCAGCGACCGCGCAGCTCTTGCCGCCTGTCGCGGCCCGCACCAGCCATTGCCGCCAGCGGAACCGGTGCACCTGGCCATCGCCCGCCAGGCGGCTCTGCGCGGCAGCGAAACCGCGCTGATCTGCGGTGACGACGAGATCGACTACGCCTCGCTGGAGCGCGACTCCAATCGCCTGGCCCATCGCCTGATGGCCCTGGGCGTCGGCGCGGAAGTACGTGTCGGTGTGGCGTTGCCGCGCGGTGTGCGCATTCCGCTGGTCCTGCTGGCGGTGCTGAAGGCAGGCGGCGCTTACGTGCCGCTGGATGCCGAGTATCCCCGCGAGCGCCTGGCATTCCAGATGACCGACGCCGGCATTGCGCTGCTGATCACCGACAGCCACCTGCGCGAACGCTTGCCGCTGCCGGCGGATGTGGCCTGCCTCGAAATGGACGGCATCGATCTTTCCGCCGAAGACTGCGACCTGCCCGTGGTGGCCCTGGAGCCGGAAAACCTTGCCTACCTGATCTACACCTCCGGCTCCACCGGCAAGCCCAAGGGCGTGGCGGTCAGTCATGGCCCGCTGGCCATGCACTGCGCTGCCATCGGCGAGCTGTACAGGATGGATGCGGCGACCCGCGAGTTGCACTTCATGTCCTTCGCTTTCGACGGCGCCCACGAGCGCTGGCTGACGACCTTGGTGCACGGCGGGAGCCTCGTGCTGCGCGGTGACGAGCTGTGGACGCCGGAGCAGACCTATCGCGTACTGCACGAGCGGCAGGTGAGCGTGGCGGCCTTCCCGCCGGTGTACCTGCAACAACTGGCCGAGCACGCCCTGCGCGACGGCAATCCGCCGCCGGTGCGCATCTATTGCTTCGGCGGCGACGCGGTGCCCAACGCCAGCTTCGAACTGGCCAGGCGCGCGCTGCGGGCAGAGTACCTGATCAATGGCTACGGCCCTACGGAAACCGTGGTCACGCCGCTGCTGTGGAAGGCCGGCCGCGCCACCGCCTGCGATGCCGCCTATGCGCCGATCGGCAAGGGCGTTGGCGCGCGTACCCTGTACATCCTCGATGAGCAGTTGCGCCAGGTGCCGCTTGGCGTGGCCGGCGAGCTTTACATAGGTGGCGACGGCCTGGCGCGCGGCTACCACCAGCGCGCCGGGTTGACTGCGGAGCGGTTTGTCGCCGATCCGTTTGGCGCCGTGGGTGGTCGCCTGTACCGCACCGGCGACCTGGTGCGTGGCCGCGCCGACGGCGTGATCGACTACGTTGGGCGCATCGACCACCAGGTGAAGATTCGCGGCTTCCGCATCGAACTGGGCGAGATCGAAGCGCGCCTGCAGGACCACCCGCAGGTCAGCGAGGCGCTGGTGGTGGCCCGCGACGGCATCAGCGGCAAGCAATTGGTGGGCTACGTTGTCGGTGAGGTGGAGGGCGATGCGCTGCGCAGCTACCTCCGCGAGCAGGTGCCGGACTATATGGTGCCGGCGCAGATTCTGCGGCTTGAGCGCTTCCCCCTGTCGCCCAACGGCAAGATCGATCGCAAGGCCCTGCCTGAGCCGACCTGGCAGGGCGAGTCCTACGAGGCGCCGCGCAACGCGCGCGAGCGGGCCCTCGCGGACATCTGGCAGGATGTGCTGCAAGTGGATCGCGTGGGCATCCGCGACAACTTCTTCGATCTGGGCGGCGATTCCATCCTCAGTCTGCAGATCGTCTCCCGCGCTCGCCAGGCGCTGGGCGAAGAAGTAGAAATCCGCCTGCGTGACCTGCTGCAATACCAGACCATCGCCGGCCTGCTGGAGCGCGCCGGGACTGTGCCCGAGGCGGCGCCGGCAGACGTGGTGGCAGAGGCCGACGACGGCGAATCCTTCGGCCTGGTGCCGATTCAGCAATGGCTGTTCGAACAGCGGTTGGAGCAACCGAACCATTTCAACCAGGCGGTGCTGCTGGAGTGCCGCCAGCGTCTCGACGGCGACGCGTTGGAGGCGGCGCTGCAAGGCCTGTTGGCCGAGCACGGCAGTTTGCGCCTGGCGTTTGAGCGAGGGGCTGACGGCCAGTGGCGCCAGCGCTTGCGCGAGGCCAGCGAGATCACCGGAGCGCTGCTCTGGCAGCGTCAGGCGTCCAATGCCGGGGAGGCGTTGCTGATTGCCAACCAGGCGCAACGCAGCCTCGACCTTGCCGAAGGCCGGTTGCTGCGCGGGGTGCTCACCGATATGGCCGACGGCACCCAGCGCCTGTTGCTGGTGATCCATCACCTGGGCGTGGACGGGGTGTCCTGGCGCATCCTGCTCGAAGAGCTGCAACAGCGGTACACCGCGCAGCTCACTGGCGGGCCGGCGCCTCGCCTGGAGCGCACCAGTACCTACCGCGCATGGGCCGAGGGCCTGCGCGAGTACGCCAATAGTCAACTGGCGCAAGCCGACCTGCCGTACTGGCTGGAGCAGACCGAAGCCTCTGGCCTGGGCGAGCCGCAGCGCGACAACCCGCGTGGTGCCGAGCGCATGGCGCACATGGAGCAACTGTTCCTGCGCCTGGACCGCCAGCAGACCCAGCGCCTGCTGAAGGTGGCGCCGGAGGCCTACCGCACGCAGATCAACGACCTGCTGCTGACCGCCCTGGGGCGCACTCTTTGTGACTGGTGCGACAGCGAGTCGGTATTGATCGGACTGGAGGGACACGGCCGTGAGGACATTCTCGATGAGGTCGACCACAGCCGCACCCTGGGCTGGTTCACCAGCCTGTTCCCGCTGCGCCTGACGCCGGGGCAGGGCGATTACGCCCAGGCCATCCCGGCGATCCGCCAGCAACTGCGCGCGGTACCGGACAAGGGCATCGGCTACGGCGCGCTGCGCTACCTGGGCGACAGCGCGCTGCGCCGCCAGCTCGCTGCCCGCGCCGAACCGCGCGTCACCTTCAACTACCTCGGCCAGTTCGACCAGAGCTTCGACGACAAGGCGCTGTTCGTACCCTTGCAGGAGAAGCCCGGCGATACCTATGCCGCCAGCACGCCGATGAACAACTGGCTGGAGATCGTCGGCCAGGTCTACGACGGCGAACTGACGCTGCGCTGCATGTTCAGCCGCCGGGTGTTCCGCCCGTCGCGCATCGAGGCGTTGATGGCGAAGCTGCGCACGGAGCTGGACGGGGTGATCGGCCACTGCTGCGCGCAGGTCGAAGGCGCTGCCCGCACGGAGAAAGCCACAGTATGAATGCGTTCCTGAAAGAGGTTGGTATGTTGCACCCGGAGATTTCGGCGTTTCTGGACATGGTCGATGACGGCCGCCGTGGCGGTCGCCCGGCGCTGCACGAATTGTCGGTGGCGCAGGCGCGGGAGGACTTCGAGGCGTCCTCCGCATCGCTCAGGGCCGGTGCGCCATCGATGCCGGTGAAGGATCTGCATATACCCGCGCGCGATGGCCGTGAGCTGGCGGTGCGGTTGTATCGGCCGGTGGCGTCCGGAGATGCGGCGATCCTGTACTTCCACGGCGGCGGCTACACGGTAGGCAGCCTGGATTCCCACGATGGGCTGTGCAGGGGGCTGGCTCGGCATTGCGACTGCGCGGTGATCTCCGTGGGCTATCGACTGGCGCCGGAAGCACCGTTCCCGTCGGCCACCCACGATGCCCGGGACGCCTGGCACTGGCTGTCGGGCGCCGCGCGGAGTCTTGGGCTGAACCCGCGTCGCCTGGCGGTGGGCGGCGACAGTGCGGGGGCCACGCTGGCCACCGTGCTATGCGCCGAATTGGCCGGTGAGGCCGCCGATCAGCCTTGCGCGCAACTGCTGTTCTATCCCGCCACGGATGCCGCCGGCCGCAGCGAGTCCCGGGAACTGTTCGCCGAAGGTTATCTGCTGGAAACCGCCAGCCTGGACTGGTTCCATGATCAGTACGTGCCGGACCTTGCGCAGCGCAGTGACTGGCGCTGTTCGCCCCTGCATGGGGGCTCCGTCTTGCAGGGCAGCGCGCCGGCGCTGCTGTTCGCTGCACAGTTCGACCCCTTGCTGGACGAAGGCCTGGCCTACGCGCAGGCCTTGGTAGAGCAGGGCGTGGAGGTGGAGGCCGAGCGCTGTTGCGGCATGACCCACGACTTCCTGCGCATGGCCAACCTGGTGCCGGAGGTGGAGGGGTATTACCGACGGGTGGCGGAGTTCCTTGCGGCACGCTGGTGAACCGGTGATGCCTCGTCCGCGATTTGCTGGTGATCAGCCGTAGGGCGGGGGGAGCTTGCGATACCCATCAACACAATTGCGCGGGCCTCGATGGGTATCGCTGCGCTCCACGCCATCCTACGAACTTGCCATGCCGGTCATTCCCGAGCTGGGGTGGCTTTCGTCGGGGCGGGCCTGGTCGGCGATCTGTCGGTGATCAGCCGTAGGATGGGTGGAGCTTGCGATACCCATCAACACGATTGCGCGGGCTGCGATGGGTATCGCTGCGCTCCACGCCATCCTACGAACTTGCCATGCCGGTCATTCCTGAGCTGGGGCGGCTTTCGCAGGGGAGGATTTTGTTCGTGAGCGAATCCGCACGGGTGGATCAGGCCGTGCGCTCGCGGTGCATCAGCCAGAGGAAGTAGGGACAGCCGATGAACGCTGCCAGCAGGCCCGCCGAAACCGGCCAGGGGTAGGCGATGTTGCGGCCCAGCCAATCGGCGACCACCATGATCAGTGCTCCGGCAACTGCGCTCAGCAGCAGTTGCGGGGCGGCGCGGCGAACGCCGAGGTGGCGGGCGATGTGCGGGCCGATCAGGCCGACGAAGCTCAACGGGCCGACGATGATGGTGGCGCTGGCGGTGAGTACGGCGGCAGTCAGCAGGATCGCGAGGTGGCTTGCGCGCAGGTGCAAACCCAGCGCCGTGGCGGTGCCATTTCCCAGCGTCAGCAGGTCCAACTGACGAGCCATCAGCAGGCTGATACCGATCATCACCGAGCCGACCGCCAGCCCGGTACTCGCCGATACCGCATCCACCTGATAGGTCGAGCCGGTCATCCAGCTCATCATCGCCGTCATGCGTGGGTCGCCGCTGGCCAGCAGCAGGGTGCTCAGCGAGTGCAGCAGGGTGGTCAGGCAGACGCCGGTGAGCAGCAGGCGCTCTGCATTGAAGGTTCTGCGCCAGGCGAACCACAGCAGCAGGCCGAGGGTGAGCAGGGCTCCGGCGCTGGCCGCCGGGACCATATAGGGCTGCGGCTGCGGCATGACCAGGAACAGCACCAGCACGGCGATCGCTGAGCCCGAGGTAGCGCCGAGCACTTCCGGGCTGGCCATCGGGTTGCCGGTCAGGCGCTGTACCAGCAGGCCGGCCACGGCGAGCATGGCGCCGGCCGCCAGTGCGCCGAGCACGCGAGGCAGGCGCCATTGCATGATGGCTTCGCTGAGCCCGGCATCACCCCAGTGCCAGCCGTTGGCATCGACGGCGAAGTAGATTGCCGGCAGGGTCAGCAATGCGAGGAGGATGGCGGCGGCGCCTATCATTCTCCAGGGATGCTCGCGTTGCGGCCTGGCTGCCGCGGGACGCGGGAGGATGCCGCCGCTGCGCTGGCGACCGAGCAGCCATAGCAGCAGTGGCACGCTGAATACGCCGGTGAGGATGCCGGCTGGAATTTCGCCAGCCAAGCGCGACAGTTCGCGGGCGATCTGGTCCACCACGCAGAGCAGTGCGGCTCCCAGCAACGGCGCCCAGACCAGTCTCTGGCGCAGCGTGCGCGCCCCGCACAGACGGGCGATGGCGGGTGCGGCCAGGCCGACGAACGCCAGCATGCCGACGGCGCTGGTGACAAAGGCACTGAGCGCCACGGCTACCGCCAGGCCCAGCACGCGGGTGCGGCGCAGGTTGACGCCGACGGCGCTGGCACCTTCGTCGTCCAGGCCCAGTGCGGCGAGCGGGCGGACCATGAGCAGCGCGGTGACCAGGGCTATCGCCAAACGTGGCGCCAGGTACAGCACGCCATCCCAGCCGCTCTGGTTGAGCGAGCCGGCCTGCCAGAGCAGCAGGTCGATCAGGTAGTCGTGGTTGAACAGCACCAGCAGTGCGTTGAGCGATACGCAGTAGAGGCTGATGACCATGCCGGCGAGGATGAAGCGCAGCGGCGACAGCGTGCGGCCCCAGGCGAAGGCGAACAGCAGGCCGGTGGCGATGGCGGCGCCGGTCAGGGTAACGGCTTCCAGGCCGTGCACAAGCAGGGTCGGGGCGAAGATGGTGGCGGCCGACAGCGCGAGGTTCGCGCCGGCGGAAACGCCAAGGGTCACTGGTTCGGCGAGCGGGTTACGCAGGATCTGCTGGAACAGCGTGCCGGCCAGGGCCAGGGCAGCGCCGGCCATCAGGCTTACCAGCAGGCGCGGGTAGAAGCTGTAGTGCATCAGTACCTGGCGCACGTCATCGAGGTCCGGCGACCACAGCGCCTGCCACCACAGTGTGCGGGGCAGGGCGTTCTGCAAGCCGTGCACCACCAGTAGCGCGGCGAGGGCGGCGAGGGCCAGCGTGCACAGCGCCGGCCCGGCGGGCAGACGGCGGTGTGCTGCGGAGAGGCCGAGGGTGGATTCAGGCATGGTCGGTCTCCGGCCGGGCGTCGAGATAGGTGGCGATGCGCTCGGCCAGGTCGAGCATCGAGGCGGCCCCGGCGTAGGGGTAGAAGCGCTGCAGGGTCAGGGTGTGGCCGCGGCGCACGGCGGGCAGATTGGCCCACAGGTCGTTGGGTTGGCGCAGCGCCTGCAGGCGCGCCGAGGTGGTCGGGATGTCGAGGTAGACCAGGTGCGCATCCGGGCGCTCGGCCAGGCGTTCGATGCTGACCATCGCCAGCCCGACCGGGCCGACCGGCCCCTGCCAGGCGTTGACCAGGCCGAGTTGGTCCAGCACATCCTGGACCATGCTGTTGCGTCCATAGACTGCCGCATGGCGGCCATCCTGGTTGAGCACGGCGACGCACACCGGCGGCTGCGGGCGACGCCCGAGCTGGGCGCGCAGCTCGGCCAGGCGTCGCTCGCCGGCCTTGATGTACTGAACCGCGCGCTCCTCCTGGCCAAGGCGCTCGGCCAGTGCGCGCATGAAGTCGGTGGTGGCGCGCCAGGCGCCATTCGCGGCGGGGTAGATGGCTACTCGCTCGGTGGGAGCGATGCCGTTGAGACGGCGCTCCAGCGTGGGAGTCATGGGGTCGCTGAGGATCAGTTGCGGACGCAGTTGCTGGATCAGTTCGAGGTTCGGTTCCCAGTACGGTCCGACGTCGCGCACTGTGGCGGGCAGCGCCTGGGTGGGCATGCGTACGCGGTAGTAGCGGTCGTCGGATACCGCCAGCGGCGCGACGCCCAGGGTCAGCAGGGTCTCGGCGGCGACCCAGTTGAGCGCGACGATACGGGTCAGGCGTTCCCCGGCGAACGCTGGCAGCCCGGTGGCGCAGGCCAGCCCGCCAATGGCGAGGTGCTGCAGCAACTGACGGCGGTTGAGGAGCATGGGCATTTCTCCACGCGGTTGAAACGACGACGGGCCCCCTGCGAACAGGGAGCCCGGAGTTGCGGCGGGACGGCCCGCCGCGGGGTGGCTTACCAGCTGTACTTCACGCTGGTGAGCACGGTGCGGCGCAGGCCCGGGTAGCAGGAAATGGCGCTGTCGCAGGTAGCCACGTAGTCCTCGTCGAGGAGGTTCTGGGCGTTCAGCGAAACGGTCACGTTCTTGTTGATCGGGTAGCTCACGCCGGCGTCGAACAGGGTGTAGTTGTCGACGTGGAAGGTGTTGGCGTTGTTGCCGTAGAGCGAGCCGGTGTAGCGCGCGCCACCGCCGATGGAGAGGCCGCCCAAGGTGCCGTCGCGGAAGGTGTAGTTCAGCCAGCCGGAAGCCATGTGCTCGGGCACGTTGGCCGGGCGGTTGCCCTGGTTGCCGTCGTTGCTCTTGTGGATCTCCGCCTTGGTGTAGGTATAGGACGCCAGCAGGTCCCAGTTCTCGTCCAGCCTGGCCTTGAGTTCCGCCTCGATACCGCGCGAGCGCTGCTTGCCGGTGGCTTCGCTGAAGCCGGTGGGGATGCCGTTGGCGTTCAGTTGCGGGGTCAGCGAATTGCTCTTCATCAGGTCGTAGGCCGCGAGGGTGACCAACAGGTTTTCGGTGGGCTGGTACTTCACGCCGATTTCCCACTGGTTGGCTTCGCTGGGCTTGAATGCGTTGCCGGCGGAATCCAGGCCAGTGTTGGGGACGAAGGACTCGGCATAACTGATGTAGGGCGCCAGGCCGAAGTCGGTCAGGTAGGTCAGACCCACGCGGCCGGTGAAGGCGTTGTCCTTCTGCATGCTGTGCGCGCCGGTGTGGCTGTCGAGGTCGTTGCGCACATAGTCGTAGCGGCCACCGGCGGTCAGGATCCAGCGATCGTCGTACTTGATCTGGTCCTGGATGTAGCCGCCGATCTGTTCGATGTTCTGGTCGTAGTTGATTGCCTGGCCGCGCAGGGTGGTGTCTTCGGTGGGACGCTGGATGCTCTGGCCGTACTTCGGATCGTTCAGGTTCAGCGATGGGCCGAGCGTGCGCCAGCGGGCGATGTCGGCGTCCTGCCAGGCATAGTCGCCGCCCATCAGCAGAGTGTGCTTGAACGGCCCGGTCTCGAAGTTGGCCTGGAGCTGGTTGTCCAGGTTGAAGGTATTCATGTGCTGGTCGAAACGGTCGGCGGTGCGGATCACGTTGCCGGCCACCACGCCCTGGGGCAGGAGGTTGGCGAAGATCAGGTCGACCTGGCCGTAGCGGGCGTTCTGGCGGAATTCCCAGACATCGTCGAAGCGATGGCGGAACTCATAGCCGAGGGTGTATTGGTCCTGATCGTAGTGGTTGTAGCTGTGGTCGCCGAGCAGGGTACCGGTGGTGTGGCCGCCCACGCTGTAGTCGAAGATCGAGCCGGCGTTGCGGTCGCGCAGGAAGTCGGCGAGCAGGGTCAGGCTGGTGTCTTCGTCCGGCGCCCAGGTGAAGGAGGGCGCGAGGTACTGGCGGTCGTCGCGCAGTTCGTGGCCGTCGTCGTATTCGGCCTGGGTGTTGGCGTCGCGGGCCAGGCCAACCACGCGGTAGAGATACTGGTTCTGGTCGTCCAGCGCGCCGCCGAGGTCGAACTGGCCCTGCTTGCGGTCATGGTTGCCGCCGGTGAGCTCGACTTCGTTGACGTGGTTGGCGGTGGGCTTCTTGCTCACGCGGTTGATGATGCCGCCGGCGTCGCCCAGGCCGAACAGGCTCGAAGATGGGCCGCGGACCACGTCAATGCGCTCGAAGGCGTAGGGTTCGCTACGAAAGTAGGCGTAGCTGTTGTTCTGCTGGCGGAGGCCGTTCAGGTAGTCGCTGGTAGCCTGGGCATTGAAGCCGCGAATGTACAGCCAGTCGAAGCCTTTGGGATCGAGGCCGTAGGCTTCGACCTTGACGCCCGGCACGTAGCGCAGCGCTTCGGTGACGGTCTGCGCGCCCTGGGCATCCATCTGCTTGCGGGTGATCACGGAGATGGACTGGGGAATTTCGAGCAGCGGTGTATCGGTCTTGCTGCCACTGTTGGAGGTGCGCGGGACGTAGCTGTCTTCGCCCTCGACAGTGCCGGTAATGGTCTGCGCGGACATGTTCAGGGTGTCGCTGTCGCTTGCATCGGCACCCAGCAGGGTCACACGGCTGCCATCCACCTGGTACTTGATGCCGGTGCCGCGCAGCAGGCGCTCCAGGGCCTGGGTCGGCTCCATTTCGCCGCGCACGCTGGCGCTGCGCAGGTTGCGTACCTGGGTCTGGTTGAAGACGATCTGCAGGTCGGACTGCGCGCCCAGGGTGGTCAGGGCGGACGCCAGCGACTGCGCCGGGATGTCGATGTTGACCGGAGCGGCGTAGGCGGCGGTGGCGCTCAGGACCATGCCGAAGGCGGTGGCGCGAACCAGGCGGGCCAGGGGTTTCACCGGGTGCTGGAATTGCGGCGCAGAGCGGGTGCGACTCACTTGAAGACTCCTATGATCGTGTAATGCTGTTTCTAATAAGAATGATTTAGCTTTATATGACGCGCAGGACCGGAAAAACCGGAAGAACTTTTTCAGAAAAAATGAATGTCTCAGTGCAGGGCGATGTCCGGGGTGGCGCTGGGCTGCCGCGCGCCATGTTCCTCGATCTCGACGATCTGCCCGGCGCTCATGCGCAGCAGTCGGTCGGCGACATCGAAGTAGCGGTCGTCGTGGGAGATCACGATCAGCGTCTTGCCCTGGGCGCGCAGCTCCGGCAGCAGCTCGGTGTAGAAGATGCGGCGGAACTCCGGGTCCTGGTCGGCGGCCCACTCGTCGAACACCAGCACCGGGCGCTTCTCCAGCCACGCCTGGACCAGGGCGAGGCGCTTGCGCTGGCCAGTGGAGAGGTCGGTGGTGGAGAACTCCTGGCCCTTCAGGCTGACTTTGTGGGCGATCTCAAGGCGCTCAAGGTAGCGATTGGCTTCGACGGGGATTTCCCCGCTGTCCTTGAGCAGGTCCTCGAACAGGAAGTAGTCCGCGAAGATGGTGGTGAACAACTGGCGATAGTCGTCGCGATTGGCATCGCTCACGGCCTCGCCGTTGAGCAGCAGCTCGCCGCCACGCGGTGCGTAGAGGCCCAGCAATAGCTTGATCAGGGTCGTCTTGCCGCAGCCGTTCTCGCCGGCGATGAAGAGAATTTCGCCACGGAGCAGGGTCAGGTTCAGCGGGCCGACACCGAATCCCCGGGAGCCGTCTTCGGTGGGGTAGTGATAGCTGAGGTCGCGCAGTTCGATACGCTGCATATCCAGGGCGGCGCGGCCGTCGTCGGCCAGCAGCAGGTTCGGCTCCGGGGAAGAGAAACGCACCGACAGTTCAGCGATACGGCGGAACGCCACCTGCGCGCGGCTGACGATGGGCAGTTGGCCGATCAGGTGCTCCAGTGGGCCCTTCATGTACAGCAAGACCAGGATGAAGCCGCTGAGGGTTGCCTTGTCGGTGCTTGGCCAGAGTGACTGGTAGGCCAGCGCCACGCCGATGACGATGAAGAACAGCGTCGAACCGAAGCCCTTGGCGATGACGAACAGGTTGATCGAACGGACCTGTATGTCGCAGATGCGGTCGGCGGTGCCCTGGAGGCGCTCGCTGTAATGCTGGAAGCGCCGGGGCCGGCTGATGCGCAGTTCCTTGGAGCCTTCGGCCATTGCACGGTAGTGCTTCTGAAGTTCGTCTTCTTCGTCGCGCGCCTCGAAGAAACCCTTGATGCCCTTGCTGCGCGCCACGTACTGCACGGCGCTGCCGATGATGATGGCCACGGCGGTGGTGAGGAACATTGGTAGCGACAGGTTGGCGAGGTAGCCCAGGCAGCCAAGGGTCACGGTGAGGGACACCGCCAGCGGCGCGAAGGCGAAGGCGAAATCGCTGATGGTGTCGATATCGTGGGTCAGCACCGGGATCAGGCGGTGGCTGCGATAGCGCTCGATCTGCTCGATTGGTGCGGAAATGATCTTGCTGCCCAGCTCCTTGCGCAGCCGCGCGATGACGTGCTGGCCAACGTAGTTGGTGCCGATATCGGAAATGATCGAGCCCACCAGAGCCAGCGCGCAGAGCCCGGTGAAGCCCAGCAGGAGGCCCGACGGCATGCCGCCTTCGGAGTGCAGGCTGTAGTTGATGGTGGCCAGCAGGGCGGTGATGCTCGCGCCGCCGAGAATGCCGAGCAGGGTGGCGATGGCGAGGGGCAGCCAGAACGGCCGCAGCAGCTTGAAGAGTTCGCCCAGTGGGCTTTGCGCAGGCGTGTGCATCGTCTTTTCCTAGGCTCGGCCCGCGGTTTGGCGGGCCGGAAATCGTGGGCGAGACGGCAGGCGGATCGATGGACTGATCTGCAAATCCGAATCGTTGCTGTTAAGACGAATGAGCCGGGAGAAAACTGAAAGGAATTTGCGAAAGATTCGCAAAAAGGCGGGGAGTCAGAGTTGTACGTAGCGGCTGGAGAGGGTGATGCGCCCTGCGTTGTCCTTGCGCAGCTCTACCGGCAGTACCTTGGGCAGGGAGTCCACCAGTGCCTGCAGGTCGTCGGTGCGGTAGATGCCGCCGATGCGCATGGCGGCGGCTTCGGCGTCGTCGAGGCGCACCGGTTGCTTCAGGTAACGGTTTATCAACGGGATGGCAGCTTGCAGGGTGAGGTCGTCAAGCACCAGCTTGCCCTCGGTCCAGGCGATTGCACCTGCCGGAGCGACCTGCGCCAGTTCTATGTGTCCGCTGCCACGCAGGTAGCGTGCCTGCATACCTGGGGTGAGCTGAGCGCTGTTGCCATCGATGTCGTCCGGCGGGCTGACCACCACCGAGCCTTCAAGAAGGGTTACCAGCATCTGGTTGGCATCGGTCCAGACGTTGAAGCGGGTGCCGGTGACGCGCACGCTGCCGTTGTCGGTGTGTACGGAGAAGGGGTGCAGTGTGTCATGGGTGACGCGGAAATAGGCTTCGCCGCCGCTCTTGAGCCAGGCGCTGCGGCGATCGCGGAAGTCGGCATAGATCAGTTGCGAGTCGCTGTTGAGTTCGACCGCGGAGCCGTCGGCCAGATGAACTTCGCGTGGCGCGGGCTGGCTGCCGTAGTAGCCGATGCGCGAAGGCAGCCAACCGGCGGACCAGCCCGCCGACCAGGCCGCGCCCAGGGTCACCAGGAGGCTGGCGGCGATTGCCGCGAACCGGCGCCCGCTGCGTGCTCGACGAGCCCTGGAGCGACGCGGGGCTGCCGGCAATGGCGCATCGCTGGCTGTCGCCGGCAGCAGTTCGGAGAGCTGCCAGATTTCCAGCATCGCCTGATATTCCTCCACATGCCGGGGATCGGCCGCGCACCACTGCGCGAACGCCGCGCGCTCGGCGACGCCGCAATCGGCATCGTGCAGACGAGCGCACCAGTGCGCGGCTTCGTCGCTGATGCGGTCATCGTCGATCGGAGAGGGGGAGGCGTTCATCGAGGGTCCCGGTTCGAGCCTTTGGCGTGGCTCGTATCACACTTTCTTTTCGAGTTGATGCGAGTGATTATAAATAAGCCTGACTCGGACTGTCAGCAGGCGCCAGCAGCCTCGACTGTTTTCATGGGATGCCCGACGGGGTGGAGAGCGCGTTGATCCGTTACTACCAGGAACTGGTCCTGTACCTCAATCGCACGCTTGGCGACCGCCAGGCGGCTGCCGATGTCACTCAGGAAACCTTCCTGCGCCTGCTTGACCGCAAGGGCCACGAGCATATCGAACAACCGCGCGCATTTCTCTATCGCACGGCCGTCAATCTCAGCATCGATATGCATCGGCGCGCCCGCGTACGTCGCACCGAAGAGCTGGAGGTCCTTGATCGCGAAGGGGTTCTGGACGAACGCTGCCCGCAGGAGCAGGCCAGCCGCGACCAGCAATTGAACCTGTTGCAGCGTGCCCTGGGCGAGCTCTCCGAACCCTGCCGCCAGGCGTTTGTGTTGCGCAAGGTAGACGGTTGCAGCCATACGGAGATCGCCGAGCGCATGGGCATCTCCCGCGACATGGTGGAGAAGCACATCGTCAATGCCATGAAGCACTGTCGCCTGCGCCTGAAGGCCTGGGGCGGGCAGCGCTGACGCAATCGCCTTCGCTTTTCCGCGTCTTTGCCAATACGCGGCATGGCTGTCGGTTTGAGCCGGACTTTCACGCTTAGTGAGAATCATTCTAAATTTCGCCGTCCTTGTCTCGTCTCTCCAGAGAACGCGCTGTAGATAGCGCAACTCATGGACGACACGCAGGAGCAGCAGGCGAAGTCGCCGTGCCGCTGGCCGCAGCGGCAGGCTGCCGGCTCCCGCGTCGTCGTGCCCCACGGCCATCGCGACACAGGACATTGGCACCATGACTCAGATGATCACTCCGACCTACGACGTGCTCGGCATCGGCTTCGGCCCCTCCAACCTGGCGTTGGCGATCGCCCTGCAGGAACAAGCGCGACGCGAGGGCCGCCACTACCACGCGCTGTTCCTCGACAAGCAGGCGGACTACCGCTGGCACGGCAACACCCTGGTGGCGCAGAGCGAATTGCAGATTTCCTTCCTCAAGGACCTGGTGACGCTGCGCAATCCCACCAGCCCGTACAGCTTCGTCAACTACCTGCACGCGATGGGCCGGTTGATCGACTTCACTAACCTGGGCACTTTCTATCCGTGCCGCATGGAGTACAACGACTACCTGCGCTGGGTCAGCGACCAGTTCGCCGAACAGCGTGCCGGTGGCGAAACCGTCACTCGCGTGGAGCCGGTGCAGGGGCCTGCCGGTATCGAGCTGCTCAAGGTACTGTCTGCCGATGCTCGCGGCCACGAGCGCTTCCGTCTGGCGCGCAGCGTGGTAGTGAGCACCGGTGGCACGCCACGAATTCCCTCGGCCTTCAGCCATCTGCGCGACGATGCGCGGGTCTTCCACCATGCGTGCTACATCGAACGTATGGCCATCCAGCCCTGCACCCGCAACGAGCCGATGCGTATCGCGGTGATCGGCGGCGGGCAGAGCGCGGCGGAAGCGTTCATCGACCTCAACGACAGCTATCCGTCGGTGCAGGTCGACATGATCTTGCGCGCTGCGGTGCTCAAGCCGGCGGACGACAGCCCCTTCGTCAACGAAATCTTCGCGCCGCGCTATACCGATCTGGTGTTCAACGAGCCGCAGGCCGAGCGCGAGAAGCTGATTCAGGAGTTCCACAACACCAATTACTCGGTGGTCGACCTCGACCTCATCGAGCGCATCTACGGCATCTTCTATCGGCAGAAGGTGGCGGGCTCGGAACGCCACGCCTTCCGCTGCCGCCGCACTGTCGAAGCTGCTAAGGCTGATGCGGCGGGCATCGAGCTGACCCTGCGCGACAGCGCTACCGGTACCGTCGAGACCCACCTCTACGATGCCGTGATCCTCGCCACCGGCTATGAGCGCAAGTCCCACCGTGAACTGCTGGCGCCGCTGCAGGACTACCTCGGCAACTTCGAAGTGGGCCGCGATTACCGCCTGCGCAGCGACGAGCGCCTGCGCGCCGCCGTCTACCTGCAGGGCTTTACTCAGGACAGCCACGGCCTGAGCGACACGTTGCTGTCGGTACTGCCGATCCGCGCCGAGGAAATCGCCGCATCGATGTTCGCGCATCTTCCGCCCCACGAGACCGCACAAACGCCGTCGCGTCCGCTGGCCGCCGAAAGCGCCTGATTCCTGCGTCCGGGTCGAATGATCCGGGCCACTAAATTTTTTCCGGCCCTGCTCGTCATACGAGCGGGGTCATTGCATTCCCCGAGGTTGACCCGCCATGACGCATTCCGCTCCGCTTCACTCCCTGCCGTTGCCCGATGGCCGTCGGTTGTCCGCCGACTGCGGGGCCGGCAGCCTTGTACTGTCGCTGGACGACCGGCCGCTGCTTGTCGCCCGGCGCGAGGGCGACTGCTGGCAACTGGGCGGTCCGGCCAGCGTCGAGATGCTATGGGCGATGGCCTACTGGGCCTTTGCCAGCGACGCGCCTTGCCAGCGTGTACGGTTCACCGCCGCCAGCGTTGCCACCGAGGCGTTCAGCCTGGGGCTGGCCAGCCGCGATGAGATCGGCGGCCTGCAGCTCGAGCGAGCCGCATTCTGGCAGTTGCCGGGGCTCTGGCTGCAGAGCACGGGCAGTGCCGGGTATCCCCAGGTCTGGCGCATGAACAGTGGCCGCCGCCATCCACTGCGCGCGCCCAAGCCGCAGGGTGAGGTGTACCGGCGGTTCGATGCCAGGCTGGGCCAGTGGATTTCCCTGCGCACTCTGGATGTCGAGCTGGATCTGGAGCGTTTCAATCGCTGGCAGAACAGCCCGCGCGTGCTGGAGTTCTGGCAGGAAGGCGGCAGCCTGGAGCAGCATCGCGCCTACCTTGAGAAGCTCGCCCAGGCCCCGCACACGACGACGCTGATCGGCTGTATCGATGACGAGCCGTTCGCCTACTACGAAGCCTACTGGGCCAAGGAAGACCGCATCGCGCCGTTCTACGAGGTCGACGATTACGATCGTGGCATCCACATGCTGGTGGGCGAGGAGCATCATCGCGGCCCGCACAAGGTGGAAAGCTGGCTCACCGCCCTGGTGCACTACCTGCTGCTGGACGACCCGCGCACCCGCCGCATCGTTGCCGAGCCGCGCGCCGACAATGCGCGAATGATCGGGCACATGCAGCGCCTGGGGTTCTGCAAGGAGAAGGAGTTCGACTTCCCGCACAAACGCGCGGCGCTGATGGTGCAGAGCCGCGAAACCTTCTTCGAGCGCTGCGCGCTGTGTTGAGAGCGCCATACTTCGCCGCTGGAGGCTGTCGGTGATCGCAGCCCTTGCGCCGCTGTATTTCGGCGAGTTCGCCAGCTACCGCGACGTACTGGTGACCCGCGATGATCCTCGGCCTTCGCTTCCCGCCCGTGCTCTTCTGGAGCGGGAGGTGCTCGACAGCGTGCTGCGCCGTTTCGACCCGCCCCACGCAGACGGCGACCGGCGCGCGCTCGCATCGCAATGGTCCAAGTGGTACCTGGTGCGGATCATCCCGCCCGTGGTGGCGGCGGCCCTGGTGCTGGGGCGCACGTTGCCGCTGGCGTTCGACGAGGTCGAGGTGGTGCTGGACGCCCAGGGGATTCCCGAGGCATTCAAGCTGCCGGGGGAGGGGGCTCCGTTCGCCGCGCAACCTGGCGACCCGTTCCAGCGCTTCGGCCATCTTCTGGAGGGACATCTGCAGCCCTTCATCCAGGCACTGGCCGCCGAAGCGCGGCTTTCGCCCAAGGTGCTGTGGAGCAACGCCGGCAACTACTTCGAATGGTTCATCGGTGAAATGGGCAAGTTGCCGCAATTGGCCGCAACGCTCGGGCACGGCAGGGAGCTGCTGGAAACCGAGCGTCGCCCGGACGGCACACGCAATCCGCTGTTCAGACCGGTCCGCTATGTCGAGGTACCGTGCGATCTGCGCCTGGATGGGCTGTGGCGTCAGCGGCGAACCTGCTGTATCCGTTATCGGCTGGGCTGCATCGGCCATTGCGACAATTGCCCGTTGATCGACGCGCCGCCGGCTGAAGCGAGCGACTTGTAGCCGTCAGTTTTTCTCTCGACGCAAATGGCTCGCCAGGGTGCGAGAGGCGAGCCGTTTCGATTGAGTGTCGGAATCAGCGCGGATAGCTGATCGGCGACCCGTCCGCGGGGTTTGCCAGCACACCCATCGGGATGCCGTAGATATCTTCCAGTGTCTCGCTGCGCATCAGTTGTGCCGGAGTGCCGCGAGACAGCAACCGGCCGCCGTGCAGTGCGATCAGATCGTCGCAATAGCGCGCGGCCATGTTGACGTCGTGCAATACCACCAGCACACCCAGATCCAGCTCACGGCTCAGCTCGCGCACGCGCGACAGCACCTCCACCTGGTGCGCAATGTCCAGCGCAGAGGTCGGTTCGTCCAGCAGAAGGAAGCGGCTGTTCTGCGCAAGCAGCATGGCCAGCCAGACGCGTTGGCGCTCGCCGCCGGAAAGCAGGTCCACCGGGCGGTCGGCGAAGACCTGGGTATCGGTCAGTTCCAGAGCTCGGTCGATCTGTGCGCGGTCGTCGGCGGTGACTCGGCCCAGTGCGCCGTGCCAGGGATAGCGGCCGAAGGCGACCAGTTCGCGCACGCTCAGGCCATCGGTTTGTGGCAGTTGCTGCGGCAGGTAGGCGACCTGGCGGGCGAAGTCACGGTTGCCCCAGTCCCGTAGCGCCTTGCCGTCCAGGCGGATGCTGCCGGCGCTGGGCTGCTGCTGGCGGGCGAGCAGCTTGAGCAGAGTGGACTTGCCCGAACCGTTGTGGCCGATCAGGCCAATCATCCGGCCATGCGGCAGTTGCAGGCTGAGCGGGTGCAGGAGGGTGCGGCCGGGGACGCTGAAGCTGACGTTTTCCAGTTCGAACATGAGGTCAATCCGTAGGGCTGCGTGGCCGGAAGAGCGGCAGATCGACTCTAATTCAAATGCTAATGCTTATCAATTTTTAAGTACCCCGCGGAACCTGCCGCGTGGTTCCCTGTCCGTCACGAAAAGCGCTTATTATTCAATGCAGTATCTGTAATGGACGGGGTTCATGGAGTCTGCTGTCGAACGCTACAAACGGCTGGTCGCCGAAGCCCTGGCGCGTTACTTCCCGCGTACCACGGAGTACCTGCGCGCCGAGCGCGAAGCGAAGCAGCCGGCAGTGCGTGGCAAGGCGAAAGGCAAGAACAAGGCTCAGGCCAAGCGCCCCGTACGGACCAGGAAGGACGGCGACGCCCCGGCGGCGAAGCGAGCGCGAGCGACGGTAGCCGGCATCTACGGCAATGCCCGGCATCATGACGAGCAGCACGCCGCCGACATGCGCGCGCGGGTCAGCCAGGCGGCTGCCGCCGGGGTGATCAGCCTGCCGTCGGACGAACAATGGGCGATGATTCTGGCGCCCGACCCGCTGACCCGCATCTTCGCCGGTGCCGGCTCCGGCAAGTCCACCACGCTGGTGCTGCGCGTGGTTTATATGCTTTGTCATCTGGGCATCGACGCCCAGCGCGTCACGGTGATTTCGTTCACCAACGCTTCCTGCGCACAACTGCGCGAGCAACTGGTGAAAGTGCTCGGCTTCTGGGGGCACCCGTTCGACGCCGCGCAGGCCCGGCAGTGTGTGCGTACCTTCCACTCGGCGATGGGTACGCTGGCCAAGACTGCACTGAAGAATCCCCGCTGGTTCGAGCAACTGGATGAACGCGACCCTGCCAGCGAACTGGACAACCCGTTGCTCGCCGGCCGCCTGCGCCCCGCGCAGCAGCGCCTGCTCAAACAGGTCTACCAGCAGTGCTACTCCGGCCAGCCTGAGTTCCGGGTGCTGGTGCATCAGTTGCTCGACCTGCCGCCTCCGCCCGAAACGACGGAGGACGGCAAGCCCGCGCGTATCGGCAAGGCGCCGCTGGATACCTTCAAGCTGGCGGGCGAATTCACTGCGCTGCCGCTGTTCGAAGCGTTCCACGCCCAGGCTGGTTTCATCGAGAGCATCGGCCTGCGCATCGCCGCTCTGCAACCGAGCAAGCTCGATTGCCCGCCGCGCGAGCGGCGTTTCGTCCTGGCGCTGCAACTGTTCTGGGCGGCCTTCGAAGCGGCGTTGCAGGAGCAGGGACTGCTCACCTTCAACCTGGCGTTCCAGCACCTCACCGACCGGCTGGGTGACGGCAAATTGCCGGCCGAGGCACTGCAGCCATTCCAGCATCTGCTGATCGACGAGTTCCAGGATGTTTCGCCGCAGATCGTCCAGTGGCTGCAGGCACTGCATCGCGACCTGGCCAAGCGTGGCGAGGCGGTCAGCCTGATGGCCATCGGCGATGACTGGCAGTCCATCTACGCCTGGCGTGGCAGCTCGCCGGAACTGTTCATGGACTTCGACCGGCACTTCCCCAGCAAGGGGCGGCGCAAGAGCCGGGTGCTGTTACTGGAGACCAATTACCGCTCCATCGATCCGGTGATCCGGGACGGCGATCGGGTGCTGGCTGGCGTGGCGCACAAACAGGCGAAGACGTGCCGCGCCTTCAAGTCCGCCGAGGCCGGCGACCACGGGGTGAAGCTGATCCAGCGCTTCGATGCGCGCAACAGCCTGCCGCTGTTGCTGGAGGAAATTCGCCGGCAGTGCGAGCACGTCGCCGCGCGCGGCTCGCGGGAAAAGACGGCGGTGCTGCTACTCAGCCGGCGCAACGAAACCTTGCAGACGATCCAGGCCGAGCTGGACCGCAAGCTGCCGGTGAAGGGCATGACCATCCATCGCGCCAAGGGCTTGCAGGCGGAGGTGGCGATCATCGTCGACGACTGCGCACCGCCTGAGAAGCACCCGTTGCGCAGCGCGATGTACGCAGCGTCTGGCTTCTTCGCCAGCGGCTACGACCAGGCTCAGCAGGACGAGCAACTGCGCCTGGCCTACGTGGCGATCACCCGGGGCGTGAGCCGGGTGCTCTGGTTCACACGCAAGGCGCAGGGGCCGACGGCTATCCTGGCCATGCGGCGCAGCGCGGAGGTTGCGCCTGCGTGAGCGTCAATCGTCGCGGGTGAGCACTTCCAGCAGTTCGATTTCGAACTGCAGGTTGGAATTGGGCTTGATGTGCGCACCGATCTGCCGTTCGCCATAGGCCAGGTGTGCGGGGACGAAGAGTTTGCGCTTGCCGCCGACCTTCATCCCCATCAGCCCGATGTCCCAGCCCTTGATGACGCGGCCGGTACCGATCACGCACTGGAACGGGCGGCCTTTGTCGTAGGACGAGTCGAACACGGTGCCGTCTTCCAGCGTGCCCTTGTACTGGGTGGTGATCAGGGCGCCCTTGACCACGGCCTTGCCGTCGCCAACGACGATATCTTCGATCTGCAGTTCGCTGTTCATGCTGTTCTCTGGTGATGTGGCGGGACGCGAAAGGCGAGCGTTTTCGCAGGAATCGGCCGCACTGGCAAGGCGCCATTGTTCCCGAACGCTCTAGCCATTAGCGCGATTGAGTCAATCGAGCCGGCGGAGCATGCCCTATATCAAGCTATGGGACAGCATTCGAGCAAGTCGTTTCGGCCCCTCGGTTCCGTGCGAGCCGTGTCTGCGTGTCGGCGATGCGGGAGGTGGTCGGGCAGCACCGCGCCCCGCCGGCTCACGCCACAGCGGGCACCTCTCGCATCGAACCTCGAACCGCGTTGGAGCATTGGAGTTCGCCAGACGCCTTTCCAGCAACTGATTGCCGGGGAGTCACGGAGATGGTCGGGCAGCAGGGATTCCGCATCGCGCTGATACTGGCCGCGACGCTGCTGTGCAGCGCTTGCGACAAACCTACCGAAGATGAAGCTAGCCGTGCGGGCCTGAGCGAGAAGAATTTCCCGCAGGCGGACGAGCCGTACTTCAAAGACATGGACAACGGCGTGAGCCTTACGCCGGACCAGGAGCAGGGCCGCAACATGTGGCTGGTCTGGAGCGGTGGCAACGACCGCTTCTGGGACACGATGGGCCGCCCGACGCTGGGCGGCTTCGACCTGCTGAAGATCGTCGCCCCACCGCCTGGCAGCGACCTGCAGCGCGGCCAGCGCTGGAAGGTCCTGGGGTTGGTCAACGAGCCTTGCTTCGACGCCGCCGCCAGCGGTGACCCGTCGCGCTTCGGCCTGCGCCTGGACGTGCGCCGCGCCGACTGCCCGCCCGACCCGTTCGCCAACGCGCAGAAGTACCCCGGCGTGAAGATCGGCGCGCGAGGCCAGACCTACAAGGATGGCAGCATGCTGCCGGTGGGCTCGTACTATGGCGAGCCCACCGGCATCGTCGGCCTGCGCCTGTTCACCAACCCGGATTTCGATGAGGCCGCAAAGGCTGCCTGGGACCCGCAGCGCTACTACAACGACCCTGCCTACTACAGCAACCCGAACCTGGTGCGCCCGTATCGCGTCGGCATGTCCTGCGGCTTCTGCCATGTCGGCCCCAGCCCGGTCAATCCGCCGTGCGACCCGGAAAACCCGCAGTGGGCCAACCTCAACTCCACCGTGGGCGCGCAGTACATGTGGGTGGACCGGCTGTTCATCATCGAGCCGAACAAGGCAAACTTCATGTACCAGTTGGTGAAGACCTATCGGCCCGGCTCGATGGACACCTCGCTGGTTTCCACCGACAACATCAACAACCCGCGCACCATGAATGCCGTCTACAGCCTCCAGGCGCGCCTGGAGGTCGGCAAGCGCCTGGGGCATGAGCAACTGGCCGGTGGCGAGCAGAACAATCGCCAGTTCAACGACTTCCTCAGCGAAGGCTGGCTCACCGGGTTGTACCGCAAGCCGGACCAGGTATGGACGCCGCACGTGCTCAAGGATGGCTCCGATTCGGTGGGCGCGCTGGGTGCGCTGAACCGCGTCTATATCAACATCGGGCTATTCAGCGAAGAGTGGTTGCAGCACTTCAACGCAGTGGTCGGTGGCAAACCGATCACGCCGTTCGAGATTGCAGTGGCCGAGAAGCACTCAGCCTACTGGCGTGCCACCGAGCAAGGCACGATCAAGACCGCGCAATTCTTCCTCGCCGCCGCCAAACCCGATCACCTGGCCGATGCGCCCGGCGGCGACGCCTACCTCAGCCACGACGCTGCCGTGCTGGCTCATGGCCGCGAGGTGTTCGCCAACACCTGCGCGCGCTGTCATTCCAGCAAATCGCCGAAGCCACCGGCGGAGCTCGTTGTGGATGGCTGCAACGGACCGAACTACATGAGCTGCTTCGCCAAGTGGTGGAAGTGGACGCAGACCGATGACTACAAGCGGCAGATGCGCGACATCGTTGGCGCGCCGGATTTTCTGGATGGCAACTACCTCTCCAGCGACGCGCGGATTCCCTCGACACTCCTGCGCACCAACGTCTGCAGCCCGCTTGCGACCAACGCGCTGGCCGGCAATATCTGGAACGACTTCTCCTCCAACTCCTACAAGAGCCTGCCCTCGGTAGGCAAGGTGACACTGCGCGACCCGTTCGACGGCCATGCCTGGAGCTACACGATGCCTGCCGGCGGCCGTGGCTACACCCGCGTGCCTTCGCTGATCTCCGCCTGGTCGACGGCACCGTTCCTGCTCAACAACGCCGTCGGGCCATTCAACGGCGACCCTTCGGTGAAAGGGCGGATGGCAGTGTTCGACGCTTCCATCGAACAGATGCTCTGGCCGGAGCGGCGGCTGCGCGATGCCGAACTGGGCGACCGGGTGGACGGCATGATCGACCGGACCGACCAGCGCAGCTTCATCATGCTGCCGCCGCACTATGTCGAGCAGATCCGCAAGGTCGCCGGACCGGCGGGCGAGAAGCTGCTCGACAGCCTGCAGGACAAGGACGGCTTCCTGCGCCTGGGACCGATCCCGCAGGGCATGCCGGTCAATCTGCTGGCCAACGTGCAGCCGCTGGCCGAAAGCAGCAAGCCCGAAGATCTTGTCGAGCACTACGGGCAATTGCTCAAACTGCTGGTGAAGATCAAGGGCGACCTGTTGACGCTGCCGCAGGACGCCGACGACGCCGCGCTGCGCGAGCATTTCGCCGATGCTCGCGCTGGGCTGATGGCGCTGAACAAGTGCCCGGATTTCGTGGTGAACCGCGGTCACTACTTCGGCACCGCGCAGTTCAACCAGACCGAAGGGCTGAGCGAGGACGAGAAGGCCTTCGGCACCGAGCCGGTGCTCAGTGACGACGACAAGCGCGCCCTGATCGAATTCATCAAGACGCTATGACGGCGGAGGCGTACGACTATGTCATCGTCGGCTCCGGCGCTGGCGGCGGCACCCTGGCTGCACGCCTGGCGGAAAGCGGCGCGAAGGTGTTGCTGCTGGAAGCAGGCGGCGATCCCTGCAACGAGCCGGCGGATGGTCTGCCCGGGCAATACCGCGTGCCAGCCTTCCACGCGCGGGCTTCGGAGCACCCGGCGATGAGCTGGAACTTCAAGGTGAACCATTACGCCGACCCGGCCCAGGCCGCCCGTGACGACAAGTGGAGCGCCGGTGGCGTGCTGTATCCACGGGCCAGCCTGCTGGGCGGCTGCACCGCGCACAACGCCATGATCTACCTGGCCGCCCACGACTCCGATTGGGACGCTATCGCCACGCTGACCGGCGACCCGAGCTGGTCGGCGCGCCGCATGCGCCGCTGGGCGCGCAAGGTCGAGGACTGCCGGCATCGGCCTGTCTGGCGCTGGTTGCGCCACCTGGGCCTGGCCCCGACCGGGCACGGCTGGAACGGCTGGCTGCGCGTCGAACGCTTCGAGCCGCAGGACGCCTGGCGCGACGTGTGGATGCTCTGGCAGATCGCCGTGGCGGCCTGTGCGGCGTTGCGTGGCATTGGCGGCGGCATCCTGCCCTGGCTGCGGCTGGCGCTGGGCAAGGGCGACCCCAACGATGTGCGCGTCGCCGGCAGCGAAGGCGTCTGGTACACACCGATAAGCACCTCCGGGCACCACCGGACAGGTACCCGCGAGCGCCTGCTGGACGTGGCGAGCCGCCATCCAGGCTGCCTGACGTTGCAATTGAACGCCCTGGTCACCCGAGTGCTGCTCGACGAGCAGGCACGGGCAGTGGGCGTGGAGTATCGGCAGGGCGAGCGCCTGTACGGCGTTTGCGCCAGACCCTCGGGCGAAGACGGTGTACGGAGGCAAGTGCACGCCCGGAAGGAAGTGATCCTTTGCGGCGGCGCATTCAATTCGCCGCAATTGCTGATGCTCTCGGGCATTGGCCCGCGGGAGCAACTGGATGCGCATGGCATCCGCTGCCAGGTCGAACTGCCTGGCGTCGGCGCCAATCTGCAGGATCGCTATGAAGTCGGGCTGATCTACCGCATGCAGCGCCCCTGGGCATCGCTTGCCGGGGCGCGCTTTGCCGAGGGCGATCCGCTGTACCGGCGCTGGCAGCTCGACGGCAGCGGGCTCTACGGCTCCAACGGCGCGGCGCTGGCGGTGACGCGGCGCTCGACTGTCTGCGAGGGCGACCCGGACCTGTTCATGATGGCCATGCTGGTGCCATTCCGTGGCTACTATCCCGGTTATGCCGAGGCCGTATACGGCGCGCACGACCGCCTGACCTGGTGCGTGCTCAAGGGCCACACGCGCAATCGTCGCGGGCGGATCAGCCTGGCCAGCGCCGACCCACAAGAGCCGCCGCGCATCGATTTCAACTACTTCGACGAAGGCGGCGAGCAGGACCTCCAGGCGCTGGTGGACGCGGTGCAGATGGTCCGCGACATCGCCGGCCCGATGCAGGACGCCAGCGAGGAACTGCCTGGCGGCGGGGTCCGGGGCGAGGCGTTGAAACAGTGGATCCGCGACAACGCCTGGGGCCACCACGCCTCCTGCACCTGCGCCATCGGCCCGCGTGAACAGGGCGGGGTGGTCGACGGCAACTTCAAGGTGCATGGCGTCAGCGGGCTGCGCGTAGTGGATGCCTCGGTGTTCCCGCGCATTCCGGGGTTCTTCATCGTCAGCGCGATCTACCAGATCGCCGAAAAGGCCGCCGACGCGATCCTCCGCGAGCCGCCCAGGGGAGAGTCGCCATGATTCTGCAACGAGCCCATGCCGTGCTGATCTTCCTGCTGCACGTCGAACGCCGCTTCGAACCGTTCTTTCGGCCTTGGCTCAACGTGTTGCTGCGCGAGCCGATGGCGGCCCTGATCCAGTTCTTCTACAACCTGCGCAGGCCCGACCTGCACCTGGCGCTGGCCGAAGAGCGCCGCGAAGCCGACGAGGAAGCCAGCCTGCAGAGCATGATCGACACCATGCGCGAGCACCTGGCACAGGACTTCCGCCCCGGTGGCGTGGAGCGCGCCGGCAACACCAAGACCCACGGGATCGTCCGGGCGACGCTCAGGGTCCACGACGATCTGCCTGGGCACCTGCGCCACGGGCTGTTCGCCCAACCGGCCAGCTATCCCTGCTATGTACGGTTTTCCGGGCCAGGGCCGCACGTCGAGCCGGACATCGACGACGTTGGCTTTCTCAGCATCGGGGTCAAGGTCATGGGTGTGCCTGGGCCGAAGCTGATGGACGACGAGCGCTTCACCCAGGACTTCACTGGAGTCTGCACGCCTACCTTCGTCACGCCGGACACGCGCTCCAACGTCAAGTTGCAGATGTGGAGCCGGCGGCACATGGGGGTGTTCTACTTCTTCGACCCTAGCGGCCCGACCGGCACCCATCTGCTCGACCTGCTGATGCAGGGCCTGTGGAACGAAACCCAGTACAACCCGCTCGGCCACGAGTTCTACAGCTGCGTGCCGTACTTGCTGGGCGAGGGCCAGGCGATGCAGTACCGCTTCCGCCCGCTGTCGCGGGTGCCGCAGCGGATTCCACGGCTACCGCTGCGGCCGCCGGACAACTACCTGCGCGACAACATGGTGCGGACACTGGCGCAACAGGACGTTGAGTTCCACCTGCTGGTACAGGTGCAGACCGACGCGCACCGCATGCCGCTGGAAGATGCCGGCGTGCGCTGGCCCGATCGCCTGTCGCCCCCGGTAGCGGTGGCGACCTTGCGAATTCCGCGGCAGCGCTTCGATTCCCAGGCCCAGCTCGACTTCGCCCGCAACCTGACCATCAATCCCTGGCACTGCCTGCCGGAGCACCGGCCGCTGGGCAACCAGAATCGCGCGCGCAAACGCATGTACTACGAGCTGGCACGCTATCGGCAGGTACAGAACGCTGTGCAGCACATCGAGCCGACCGGCGACGAAACCTTCGATTGAAGCGGCGCCCTAGGGTTCGTGCAGCAGCCACGCCAGCGCCTTGAGCCCTGGCAGGAAGAAGTAGCCGCCACCGCGCAGGGTCACGAAACGCGGCAAGGCGCAGGTGAAGCGGCAGGCACCCTCGGTGCTGGGCTGGCTGAAACCGTCGGTGGGCTGCTCGCCGGGGAACGGCAGGCGATTGCCCAGCAGTGGGTCCTGCTCGCGATTCAGACCGGCGAAGGTGGCGCTGGCAATCCAGGCGCCCTGCACGAATTCGAACTGCCGCGCCAGGTTGGCGTTCAGGCAGATGAAATAGAGCCCCGTTTCGGCGGGTGCGCCGGTTTCCCCGTCGATGGCCACATAGGGTGCGCCGCCATATTCGCGGCCACGGCGCAGCAAGCGGTGGAAGCGTGCCGAGGCGATGTGGTCCTCCTCGGCGTTTCCACTGAAGCCTAGCAGCGCCAGCAGCTTGCCCAGCGTTCCGCTGCGGCCCTGCGCGTAGTCCCCGGTGCGCGGGTTGGCACGGCGGATGTGCGCGCCGAAGGGGCAGGCGTGCCCGGAGCGGTCGTCGGCGAAGGTGAAGTCGTTGTTGCCGTCACGGGCGTTCAGGCGTGCGAATGGCGAGCCGTCGAGGTGTCGGCCAACCATCGCTTCGGCCAGCTCCAGCGCGCTGTCATCGCCCTCGCTCTGCTGGCGTACCCAGCGCCAGAAACCGCTGACGTCCTGCTGCAATTGCCGCAGTACCAGGTAAGTGCCATTGCGCCCGAGGTCATGGTGGTTCGGCTGCTCCTCCGCCAATGGCAGCTCCTGCGCGCGAGGGATGCTGGCGGCGAGCAGCGGGCGGTCGGTGTAGAGGTCGTATTCGTTGCGATAGCCAAGCAGGAACTCGCCCAGGGCGATGCGCCGCTGGTAGTCCATGTCTTCAGCGCCGCCCGGCTTGCGTGTGCCTTGCCAGTCCAGCTCCGGCTGGGAGATGCCATCGCGAAAACCGAATGGCTCGAAGCCGTCCAGGTCGGCGGCGGGCAGGCTTTCCACCAGCGACAGACCGGCGGCTGCCGCGCTTGCCAATAGTCCGGCGCTACGCTCGTCCAGCTCTCCAGGCGCGCAGAACAGCATCAGCAGCAGATGCGGTGCGCGCTCACCGACGCCCCAGCGCCAGTGTTCGGGCGAGTTGGCTCCGATATCGCCAAGGCGGCGCAGGCGGTTGACATCATCGCCCGGCGCGGTGGTGAACTCCGGGGCGAACTGTTCGAGCAACCCCTCGTGTCCCAGTTGCCGCAGACCTTCGGCGCTCAGGGCAAGTTGCAGGGTGTGCCGTACCGGTGGTTTGTCGTGGCCAATCCGGGCGACGCTCGCCAGTTCCGGCAGGCGCTCGAGCAGCCAGGTGCGGGCCGTTGCCGGCGTATCGATACGCAGCAGCAGAAGGTTACAGGCCAGGCGGTCGAAGGCCGTGCGCAGCAGTGCCTGGGTGTCGACGGCGTCCGCCGGGCTGAAGATCGCCCCACTCATGGCTCAGATCTCCGCCAGCCAGCGCCGCAGCCCTGCATCGCTGGCCGGTGGATGCTCAAGCCCCCGGCGGATGCGCGCATTGCGGGCGAGATCGGCATTGGTCAGGCCGGGGTAGGCCTTGTACCAGACATCCGTGGCGAGCTGACGGCGGTGCAGGTAGTTCTTGAAGCGCTGCTCCTGCCAGGCGCCGCGCAGCACCAGGAAATCTGTCGGCGGGTAGTTGATGCCGTTGGAGAACACCAGGTTGAGTCCGAAAGCGACCTTGTTGATGAAGTCGTCCATGTAACTCTCCAGGCTGCCGTCGTAGTTGCTGGCGAAAAACACCCGGCGGCTGTCGTCCAGCAGCACCCAGTGGGCGAAATGGATGGTGCTGACCCGCGCAAGACGGCCCCGGTGATAGAGCAGCGCACAGGAGCGGTCGAGCAGCCACAGCGCCGCGCGAGTCACGCACAGGCGGAAGGCGCCGGGCTTGAGCGAGCCGATGGCGCTGAATGGGTTGGTGACGTCGCGGTCTTCGCCCTGGGCGATGGCGCGGGTGACGGCAGCATCGGAGCGTAGGTCTAGCACCGGGTCGCGGGTCTCGTGGCGGCGCAGCAGCCAGAGGAATAACGGCGCGGCGAGAAGGCCCGGCACCACTAGCAGCGCGCCGAGCAGCAGAAGCAGCGCGGCTTCGCCCACCTGCGCCAGCCACTGGCCCAGGCTACGCGGCTGGAGTGGCGTGAGCTCCGGCTCTTCGCTATCCACCGCGTGACGCAGGCGCCGATGCAGCTCGCGCGGCGCCAGGGTTTGCGGATGGCTGTGCAGGACGCGCCGCAGAGTATCGTGCAGCGCCGCTTCCTCGCGCACCTGGCGCACCGTGCGGCCAACCCAGTTGACATAGCTGGCCGACGCCGGCGTGCGGCGCGCCCGCAGCCAGGCGCAGAGATCGACATCGGGCTCGCAACCGTCGCAGTGCTGGAAAATTTCCCGCAGGCCGCTGCCGGCCTCCTGCACCAGGCGCTGCAGGATGTCGTCCGCCGGGCCGTCGCAATCGACCATCAGTACCAGGTACAAGGGCTCCTGCTCGGGCAGGCCGGGGTAGCAGGCGCGCTCGCCGAGGGTACGGTCCTGTGCCACTACCAGGCGGGCGAAGTGGATCGCTTCGAACCGGCCGAACGGCAGCCAGGTGTTATATGGATCGACTTCGCCGGGCGCGCGGTTCATGCGCGCCAGCAGCGCGCGCAGCGCCGGCGCGTGGTGTTCGCGCACGCTTGCCGCGACCATGAAATGGTCCTGGGTGATCATCGTGTTCAGACGTCGAATTCGAGGGCGAAGTCGATCAGCCGCTTCTTGCTCCAGTACACCTTGCCCAGGTAGACACCGGGGGCGATCAGACGGATTTCGTCACGAATCCAGTGCGCCACCAGCGAGGTGTCCGAGTAGTCGAGAACGATGCACTCCTTGCCATCGAGCCAGCTCGGCCCCTTGTAGACCTTGGCGATGATCGCCTTCAGCCCCAGCGGCAGGATGTGATTGCGCAGGGTGCCGCTCTGCGCGTCGAACACCTTGCCTTGCCAGGCGAAGACGTTGATCAGTTTGGCGATTTCGTCGCTGAAGGACGTCCCCGGCGCGACGATTGCGGTGCCGCGTGCTTCGCCTTCGGGAATGGGGCCCGCTTCGTGGGCGCTGAACAGCTCATCCAGTTCGGCCTGGGATTGGGTAAGAAGCGAATCGACGATGCTGCTCATGGTGTCGTCCCTGCACAGTGAGCGGGCGCGCCGCTCGGAGCTGGAGTAGCCAGCCGGCGTACAGGGACAAGCGGAACCCAGGGAACGCGCAGCCGGATCGCCCCAGGCGAACACCCGCGGCACCACTGAAAGCCGCGACCTGGATGGGGTTCACTTAATTAGATAGGTCGCTTTTCGGCACCTCGTTTTACCGAATCGCACTAAACCCTATCGCGTTTGGCGTTGAACCCGAGGTACTGCGCTGGCGGAGCGATCGATCCGTACCGTCCGTCGCCAAAAGACTCTCCGGCCCGGCTCCGTGGCCGTCATGGCGGGCATTCTGCTGAATCTGGACGATGCTCTGCTGGTGGGCGCCCGACGATCCTGCGGCTAGCAGCCTGGGCGTTGGATTCTTCCAGGGAGATCGAGATGAAACACACCAGGCAGGGAATGTTCGCTTTCATTCTGGCGTTCGCGCTGGGCGGTTGCGCTTCGGTGGATGCCGGCGGCAATGCCGGCCCCGGCGAGACGGAAATACGCGCGGGGGTGGTCGAGCAGGTCAACGATACGCAGGTGCAGAGCAACCATGACAGCGGGATCGGCGCGATCCTCGGGGGGCTGGGCGGCGTGGGGCTGGGCAGCCTGATCGGCCGGGGCACCGGGCGCGACGTGGCGATGATCGCCGGTGCTCTGGCCGGCGCGGTGGGCGGCAACTATGCCGAGCAACGCCGGTACGATAGACCTCAGGCTGCACAGCAGGTGATCGTGCGGATGAACAACGGCGTGCTGGTCTCGGTGACCCAGCCGGTGAACCCTGACCTCAAGCCCGGCACGCCGGTCTACATCGAAGGGCAGGGCGCCGGGGCCCGGGTCCTGCCGCGAAGCGGCTGATCCAGGCGCTCGCCTCGTCGGCCATCTCGGCCAACGCCCATCCACGGGAGGCTGCGACCCGCGGGTCATCCTCGCTGCCTTGCGGCAGGCGTAGTCTTCCGGCATCTGGACACCCGGCTCGAAGGGGCGCACCAGTGGACCCTGGGCGAGATCGCGGGTCGCCACCGACCGGTCGGCCAGGCCGACGGCGCCGCCTTCCAGCAGCGCCTGCACCAGGCGCTGTGTGAGCGCATTTCCTGTTTCGTCATCGTGGCGTGAGCAAGCCGTGAGCTGGTGGCGACGGTTCCGGCGCATCCTCTGGCGGCAGCCCGGCGCTCCAGTCAGTGGAGGCGTCGGGCCAAGGGATGCCGTGGCTAGGGGATGCGCGCGGGCACAGCCGGTTGCGCGAGCAGATTGCCGGCAAGGCGTGACCGTTGGTGTTCAGCTCAGCGCGAGAACTGCGTGCGCAGCAGGTAGCGCAGCGAAGCAGCCAGGGTCTCGCCGTGGCTCAGGCCATCGAAGACATGGAGTTGGGCGTCAATGCCCGGCAGGTGGGCCAGCTCGTTCACCAGCTCCTGTGCGGGCTTCAGGGCGTCGTCGGCGACCGCCTCGCGGGGCCTGAATGGCTCCTTGCCGCCGCGCATCAATAGCAACTGCGCAGTCTGGCCCTTCAATCGCTGCGCCGCGCCGGCCCTTTCGCCAAGGATCGCTCCATCGCCCCACCACAGTGAGGGGCTGGCAGGGGCGTAGAAGCTGAACTGTTGTGGCCGGGTCAGCAATGCGTGCAGCACCAGCAGACCGCCGTAGGAGTGGCCCCAGAGGGTTTGCCGGGTCCTGTCGACCGGCGCCTGTGCGGCGACCGCAGGCAGCATGCGGTCGCGCATCAGATCAAGGAAAATGTCGGCGCCGCCGCTGGGTTCGCCGGTGAGCGGGTCCTTCTGCCGGGCTTGCAGTGGGCGCGGCGGTGTGTAGTCGAAGGTGCGGCTGACGCGCTCGATGCGCAGTGGCGTCTGGTAGCCCACCGCAACCAGCAGGGGTGCCTTGCCGTGGGCCAGTTCGTCGAGCAGCTTGTCGTCCAGCGCGCCGATGGCGGCATTGCCGTCGAGCATCCAGACCACCGGATAGCCACCGGCGGGCGCCGCCTGGCGTGGGCGGGCGATCCATAGTCGGTAGTGGCGCTGGCCATCGGCGGAGTCCAGGTTCAGTGTGCTGAATCGATAGGCGAGGTCCTGGCGCTGCAGCAGCGTGGTGTCCATTTTCTGGTCGGCAGCGGGCGCGGCGAGGAGCGCCGGCCCCGGCACGGCGAGAGCGAGTGCCAGGACGAGGGAGCGAAGTTTCATCGGGCTGTCTCGTATCAGAAGGACGCGGTGATGCTGGTGTACAGGGTGCGGCCCGGCTCGTTGTAGGTTGCCGCGCCAGCACCGGCGATGTTGTTCACGCCCTGAGCGTTGCCGGCACGGAACAGGCGCTTGTCGAAGACGTTGTCGACGCCGGCGGTAACGCTGAGGTTCCGGGTGAAGGTGTAGGTGCCGCTCAGGCCGGCGATGGCGTAGGGCGAAAGCTCGTCGGTGGCGCTGCCGGTCACGCGGTCGCCGTGGTAGTCGTATTTCTTCGGCTTCTGCTTGCCGTACCAGGCGACGGTAGCCTGCAGCGAGAGATCGTCGGTGGCCTGCCAGTCGAGCATGGAGTTGAGGGTGTACTCGGGGGTGACCGAGAGTACGTCGCCGGTTTCCTTGTTCTTCGATTCGAGCATGTAGGTGAAGTTGTTGCTCCACTTCAATTGCGCGGCCAGCGGGATGGTCAGTGTGCCTTCGAGGCCCTCGACGACGGCCTTGGGCACGTTGTCCCACTGGTAGATCGCCGAGTTGGCGTAGCTGCCGCTGCCGCCGCTGGCCTGGTCGACCGGGGAGAGGCCCGATTCGATCTTGTTCTTGTAGTCGTTGCGGAAGTAGGTGAGGCCGGCGACCCAGCCGTCACGCTGGAATTCGATGCCCAGTTCCTTGTTGACGCTGGTTTCGGCCTTCAGGTCTTCGTTGCCTTGCAGGTAGCAACTGGTGGTCTGTCCGTAGCAGCCCTGGCCCCGGCTGTAGAGCAGGTAGTCGGGGTTGAGCTGGTACAGGTTCGGTGCCTTGTAGGCGCGGGCGATACCGGCCTTCAGGGTGATGCTGTCGCTCAGCGCATGGGAGATGTTCAGCGACGGGCTCCAGTTGTCGCCGACGATGTCGTGATGGTCCCAGCGCAGGCCGGGGGTGAGCATGGTGCCGGGCAGCAGCTCGATGTTGTCCTCGGCGAACAGCGAGAATATCCGCGCTTCGGAGCTGCTGTCGCGGCCGCTGCTGGTCAGGCCCGGAACGGCTCCGCCTTCGCTGGTGGTCTGGGTGTTGGCGCTCGGATCGTCGAGTTGCTGGCGTACCCATTCGCTGCCCAGGGTCAGCGTCTGGTCGCGCCAGGCGTTCAGCGGCAGGTTCACTTCGCCGTGGGCGGTGAGGTCACGCAGGGTGGCGGTATAGAAGTCGGTGTTGCTGAAGATGCCTTCGGTACCGCCGGCCAGGCCTTCGTTGATCCGGCTGTTGCGGGTCTTCTCGTATTGCAGGTAGGCCATCGAGCTGCCGAAATCCCATTCGCCGCGATGGGTGAGCGAGTAGTTCTCACGGTACATGCGGTTGGTTTCGTGGCCGAGCATGCTCTTCACGTTGGCGTTGCTGTTGGTGTTCTGGGTATCGCCGGTGTAGATGTTGCCCTGGCGGCTGAAGCCCGCTTCGAAATCGAGGGTCTGCTGCGGTGTGAGGCGCCAGCTCAGCAGGCCGTTGATGTCTTTGTTGCGTACGCCCTCACGGCCCGCGGGCAGGGTGCCGATCTGGTTGCCGGTACGCTCGGATTCGTGCCCGGCGTTGATGTCCCAGTCGTCGGCGTCGGTCTTGGCGACGTTGCCGTAGACACGGTAGCTGAGGGTGTCGGTGAGGGGGCCGTTGAGGCCGAAGGTCATACGCTGGGTAGCGCCTTCGTCGCCGTGCTGCGGGAAGTTGCTGTAGACCGTCACGTCGCCGTGGGTTTCCTGGCCGGCCTGCCTGGTGATGATGTTCACCACGCCGCCCGCCGCGCCGTTGCCGTAGCGCGCCGCCGCCGGGCCACGGAGGACTTCGATGCGCTCCACCTGGTCGGCCGGCACCCAGTTGGTGTCGCCCCGGGTGTCGCGCTCGCCGCGCCAGCCGTAGCGCACCGCGTTGCGGCTGCCGACCGGTTTGCCGTCGATCAGGATCAGAGTGTTCTCCGGGCCCATGCCGCGGATGTCGATCTGCCGGTTGTTGCCGCGCTGGCCGCTGGTGGAGTTGCCGGTCAGGTTGACGCCGGGCATGGTCCGAATGATCTGCGACAGATCGTTGGACGGGGGGCGCTTCTTGATGTCTTCGGCGGTGATGATCGATACGCCCGGCATCTGCCTGGCTTCCTCGGCGGCCGTGGCAACGATGGTCTCGCTGTCGAATTCGACCCGGTCGGATTCGGCACTGGCAGCGTGGACCGCGACGGACAGCAGGCAGCTCGATAGCAGCAGGAAGGGCGGAACGAAGGACAGCGGACGGGAGGACATCTTCGATCTCCGAAGGAGTACGGTTACGGGAGATGAAAGATGATAATTAATGCTATTTGCGAGTAAAGCGCATTAACTTTCTAAACACTTGATTCGGCAGCAGGAAGCAACAGGTGCTGGCACAGACCGGCCTGGCCGTTGCTGGCCCACAAACGCCCGCCTTGCAGTTCGATGGCTCGGCGGGCGATGGCCAGGCCCAGCCCGAACCCGGAGGACTCCGACGGTTGCAGGCGCTGGTAGGGCTGGAAGATGCGCTCCAGGTCTTCTTCGGCAACGCCGGAACCTTCGTCGCTGACGCACAGGTGCCAGAACTCGCCCTCGCGCCAGCCGTCCAGGCGCACCTGTCCGCCGCGCGGAGAGTGGCGGATGGCGTTGCGCAAAAGGTTCTCCAGGGCCTGGGCAAAGCTGTCCAGGTGTACGAGCACCAGGCATTCGGTACCCAGCGAAGCCGGGAGCTGCGCGGTGTTCCAGCCGCTCTCGAAGCAGGCGTCCTCTCGCAGCGCCTCCCATACCGAGAGCACCAGCACCGGTTCGCGGACCAGTTGCGGGCGTTCGGTGTCCATCCAGGCGAGGTCGAGTGTGTCTTCCAGTAGCCGTTGCATGTCGAGGACTTCCCGGTCCAGGCGTTGCCGTAATTGCTCCGGGGGCAGGTCACTGTCGTAGGCGATGCGCAGGCGTGCCAGTGGCGTACGCAGTTCGTGGGACAGCGTGCGCAGCAGCAGGCGCTGCTGGGCCAGGCTCTGGCGCAGGCGCTCGGCCATATGGTCGAAAGCCAGCGCCAGTTCGCCGAGCTCATCGCGCCGATGAGCCAATGGGGTGCCCGGGCCTTCGCTGTCGAGGTCGTCGGCACGCAACGCATCGGCGCGGTCGCGCAGACGGTTCAGCGGCAAGACCAGATGGCGGTAGATCAGCAGGCCGAGGAGGGCGGCCAGCAGTGTCGGCACCACGCCGTGGCTGAACAGGTGAGTCCAGGGCGTAAGCCCGCCCGGCAAAAGGCGTTCGGGCAACTGCATGACCAGCCGCCCCTGTTCGGGGTGCCTGGGGAACTCGATGCTGACGTACGGCAACTGGTCCTGCAGGCGCCGGCTCATCGGCCAGTCGAGCTTGCGCATGAAGGTCAGGTGGCTGGCCTCTTCGGCGGTGAGTGGTGTGCTGCCCAGGCTCTGAAGGTGCGCGCCGATCACCGCTACCCAGGTGTCCTCGGCCGCCGCGAGCTCCTGGCGGAAGCGCTCGACACCTGGCGCGCCCTCCAGTTGCCAGACCGTTTCGGCCTGCTGCGCGTAGCGCGCCAGGTACTCGCGGTCGGCTTCGCCGAGGAAATAGGTGCTGCGCTCCAGCGACAGGCCCCAGGTCCAGATCAGCCATGTGAGCAGCAGGCAGAAGCTCACTTGCAGCGCGGCGAGCTTCCAGAGCAGGGGGTGACGGCGCATCAGTGGCGTTCCGCGTCCACCAGGATGTAACCCTGGCCGCGCACGGCCTGGATTTGCACATGGGCGGCGCCGATAGCGGCAAGCTTGCGCCGCACGTTGCAGACATGCACATCCAGGCCCCGGTCGAGGCGGGTATAGGCACGGTGCAGGACGCTCTGGTAGAGGAAGCTCTTGGACAGCGCTTCGCCGGCGTGAGCGTTCAGCGTGGCCAGCAAACGGTACTCCGATGCGGTCAGGCCGGCGGTCCGGCCGTGGCTGCTCACGTCCTGAACTTCGTCGTCGAACGCCAGCGCTGCGCACGAAGCAGGCGTCGCGCGTTGGCGATCCAGCGCCACGCGGCGCAGCAGAGCGTCGATCCGTGCATCGAGTTCGGCGAGGCTGAAGGGCTTGGGCAGGTAGTCATCGGCGCCCCGGGTAAAGCCGGTGATTCGGTCCTGTTCTGCTCCGAGGGCCGACATCAGCATCACTGGCGTGGTACGTGCGTTGCGCAGGGAGTCGAGCAGCGACAGGCCGTCGAGGCCGGGCAGCATGATGTCCAGCAGTACCAGGTCGAAGTCATTCTGGTGAACGGCTACCAGCCCCTGGTCACCGTTGGCGCAGGCGGTGACGCAGAAGCCGCGTTGGCAGAAATGCCGTTCCAGATCGAGGCGCAGAAGAGAATCATCTTCCACCAGCAGGAGCGAGGGAGACACGATTGGCCTTGTTGAGAATACTTTGCATTTGCAAATATCTCATTCCTTCGCGGCGAAAGGCAACGGCAATCTTCGCTCCTGTCTCAGACCCAACGTCGCACTTGCGCGCAGTAGGTATCGAATTGCGCACCGAACAACTGGCGTAGCGCCCGTTCTTCGGGGCCGATCTGGAAGCGATTCATGTACAGCACGAAGGCAACCACGCCCAGCAGTGCGAGCGGCGAGGCGAGGGCGATGTTCCAGGCCAGCAGTACGACGGCGAACCCCAGGTACATCGGGTTGCGGGTATAGCGGTAGATGCCCGCTACCACCAGCGACGAGGCGGACTCGGGCTTGAGCGGGTTGACCGTGGTGCGCGCCCGGCGGAAAGAGGCGACTCCCGCGAGGCAGACCGCTAAGCCAGCCAGCAGCACCGGCAGTGCCAGCCAGAGCCGGCCGTCGAACGCTGGCAGCGGCCGCGCCAGCAGCCACATCAGGACGGCGAGGATGATCGCCACGGCAGGAGGAGGAACGCGGTGTTCGAGCGAGTCCATGCGAGGTCTCCAGGCAAGTCGATTGGGCAACACTACCTCAGTTGCCGGCTCTGCGCCGCTTCCGGCCGCTGGCGATTGGCATCGTTTTGTTTCCTGTGCCTGGTTGGCCCGGCGAACTGGCGCCGTGGGCCACGCGCCGCAGCGAAGTGAGGTTCTCGCCGTGGTTCATGGCTGTTTTCCTTCTTGCTCTCTGGCGCTGGCGGCAACGATCGGCGTGTCGGCACTGTTGTTCGGAGCGACAGGAAAAGACGGCGGCAGGCGGCCTGCGAGCCGATGAAGTTCGGCTTCGGCCTCGGTTACGCCGTAGTCGCCGAATTCGGCATTGCCCGCGAGACTGTGGAAGAGGCCGCGCAAGCGCTTCCGCGAGCCGGGCAGGTCGGCGTCGCAGACCTTGATGGTGGAGATTGCCAAGCCATTCTTGCAAGTATAGGGCGATAGGGCGCGTATCCGCCGCCGCAAGCCGGACGGTGCCAATCCACAGCCGATGCGAGCGAGGTTCGCATGACAGCAACACCAACGCCCCAGGGAGGGCTGCCGTGGGCCGCGATGGCCGGGGTCATAGCCACCGTCTCGGTGTTCGCCGTGGCCCAGGGGCTGACTTACCCGCTGCTCAGTTTCATCCTCGAACGGCAGGGCACATCGCCAGGACTGATCGGCCTGTCGGCAGCGATGACGCCGCTGGGTTTCATCCTCTCCGCGCCGCTCATCCCGATGCTGGCCCGGCGCATGGGGGCTGCGCGCCTGGCGGTGCTCTGTGCGCTCCTGGCGGCGCTGAGCCTGACAGCCATCGCCTGCACCCAGGGCGTCTGGAGCTGGATGCCCTTGCGTCTGCTGCTCGGCATCTTCGCCAACCCGCTCTACGTGATCAGCGAAACCTGGCTGATCACGCTGGCTCCGGCGGAGCGCCGGGGGCGCATCATGGGCGTCTATTCGGCGCTGGTTTCGGGCGGCTTTGCCATCGGCCCGCTGTCTCTCGGGCTGGTCGGCACCGAAGGCTGGCCGCCGTTCCTGATCGGCATCGTGGCTTTCCTGTTCTGCGGGCTGATCGTGCTGGCAGTGCTGCCGCGCCTGCCGCAGATGAACCACGAAGGGGAGGGCACGTCGGTCGCCGGCTTCGTTGCATTGGCGCCGCTGCTTTTGTTCGGCGTGTTCGCCGCGGCGGCCTTCGAGCAGAGCCTGCTGTCCCTGCTGGTGGTCTATGGTGCCGCGTTCGGAGACAGCGAGGATCGTGTCTCCGCGCTGATCACTTGCTTCATCGCCGGCAATGCCGTACTGCAGGTTCTACTCGGACGTCTCGCCGAGCGCTTCGGCTCGACCCGGACCATGATCCTCTGCGCACTGACAGCGCTGGCCGGTTGCCTGCTGCTGTCAGCGGCGTTCGATACGCCGCTGGTCTGGCCGTTGGTGTTCGTCTGGGGCGGTGCCTCCTTCGGTATCTACACCATGTCACTGATCCAGCTTGGCGAGCGCTTCAGCGGCCGGTTCCTGATTGCCGGCAATGCTGCCTTCGCCTTCATCTGGGGCATTGGCGGCATGGTCGGTTCACCCATCACCGGGATGGTGATGCAGATGGTCGGGCACCAGGGCCTGCCGCTTGCCCTGGGGATGCTGTGTGCCGTGCTGGCACTGCTTCTGCTGCTCAAAGTCCGCCATGAACGCCGGTCTTGAGGCGCGTGGCTCGCACCTCGTCGGCGGCACCCTCGCGTGGCGGCGAGCGCGTGCGGGCTTGTTCGCCCTCCAAAGATGAAGCGCCCGGGGTGCGGCACACGATTAGCCTCAACACAGAAGAGGCCTCAGAGCCCTTTGCCGTTGACTGTGGGTCATGGCACGAAAGTACAAACTGGCTATGGACGAGTAGGAAAATTCTGAGGTGTAATGCATTCTTTACAACAAAAGCGACCGCAACAGCCTTAAAAACGCGGGATGCGCCCGGAACGGCACCTGGCATCTGCGCGCCGTCGTGCGCCTAATGGATTCTCCGCATGGCGAGCCGGGAGGACTGCTCGTCGCTGCTTGAACTTCCAGGGACCTGCGTGACTGGCTAGCCGGCATGAGCCCCAGGCCCAGTCGCCTCTGGAGCAAGGAGTAGTCCTGGATGTCGATTCAAGCGAAGGTCGTTTCGACCGGGCAGTCCGTCACTTCGTCCCCCGCTGTCCAACTCGATGGCCAACTGGCCCTGGAGCAGGGCAGCAAGATCGCCTTGCAGGTTCCTCGCGACGCGGTAGCCGAATACTCCCGCGAAGGCTCGGACCTGATCGTCCACCTGAAGAATGGCGAAACTCTGCGCATCGCCAACTTCTATGCCACCGGACAGGCTCCCAGCGAGCTGTTCGTCGTTGAAGAGGGGCATCTGGTCGCCGTCGATCTGTCGGCCGCCAGCGGCGGGGAGCTATCGGCCAGCTACGCTCCGCAAGCTTCGCTCGCCGGCTTCGAGTCGTTGACCTCATCGTCCGGCATTGGCGGCATGAGCACCACCACCACTATCCTGGCGGGCGCCGGGATCATTGCCGGAGGCGCGGCCATCGCTGGCGGTGGTGGTGGCGGAGGAGGCGGCGGTTCCAAACCAGACACCACGCCGCCAGCGGCCGCCAGCGAGCTCGCAATCTCCAGCGATGGCAGCCGGCTTTCCGGCAGGGCGGAGGCGGGAGCCACCGTCGGCATCGACCTCAATGGCGATGGTACGGCCGATATCAGCGTGGTAGCCGATGCCAGCGGCAGTTTCCAGGTGGCGCTGAACCCGCCGCTGATCAATGGTGAAACCGTCAGTGTGGTGGTCACCGATGCCGCCGGCAACCGCAGCCCCCGCGGCCAGCGTACAGGCCCCGGACTTCCCCGATGCGCCTCAGGTCGATGCCAGCAACGGCCAATCGCTCTCGGGCAGCGCTGCCGCCGGCATGGCCATTCTCATCAGCGATGGCAACGGTACGCTGCTTGGCAAGACCACTGCCGACGGCAACGGTCACTGGGCGTTCACGCCAAATAGTCCGCTGGCTCACGGAACCCTGGTCTACGTTACCGCGGCCGATGCCTTCGGCAACCAGGGGCCGTCGGCTTCCACCATCGTCGATGCGCTGCCGCCGGCCGCCCCGACGCTGGCATTGAGCAATGGCCTGGAGCTGCATGGCACCGCCGAGGCCGGCGCGCGTATCAGCCTCATCGATGGCAGCGGCAATCTTATCGGCCAGACGGTGGCCGACGCACAAGGCAACTGGAGCTTCACGCCTGCTTTGCGCCTGTCGGATGGCCTGATCGTGAAGGCTTCCGCCACCGACGCGCTGGGTAACGTCAGCGGCCAGACTTCCACCACCGTGGATGCCGTCGCGCCTGACACACCAATCCTTCAGTTGAGCAACGGCCGCAGCATCTCCGGGCTTGCCGAACCGGACAGCACGGTGATTCTCACCGACCTCGCCGGTAATTCGATTGGCGTGGTCGAGGTCGACGGTACCGGCCAGTGGAGGTATGTGCCGGACTCGGTAATCGCCAACAACACGGTGGTCATGGTGGTCGCCCGCGATGCCGCCGGCAACGTCAGCGCGCCGGCAAGCGTCACGGTCGATTCCGTTGCGCCTGCCGCACCGGTCATCCACCCAAGCGATGGCGTCAGTATTTTCGGCACCGCGGAACCTGGTTCGGCGGTGGTTATCTACAATTCCGCCAACCAGCCGATCGCCAGGGTGGTGGCCGACAGCCTTGGAAACTGGAGCTTCGTTCCGGGTAGCAAACTGCCCAATGACGAGGTTGTCCATGTCACTGCCACCGACGCGGCAGGCAACACCAGCCAGCAGTCCACCCTAGTCATCGACGGGATCCCGCCGGCGGCGCCTATCGTCGACCCGAGCAATGGCGTGTGGATTTCCGGCACCGGCGAGCCTGGAGCCAGGATCATCCTGATCGATGGCCGCGGTAGCCCGCTTGGCCAGACCCTGGTGGATGACACAGGGCAATGGCAATTCACGTTCTCCTTCCCACTGAACGACGGCACTGTCGTCAGGGCCTCCGCCGCGGATGCCGCCGGCAATTACAGTGGGGTTATGACCATCATCGTGGACGCCGTCGCGCCCCCGGCACCGACAGTTGACTCGAGCAATGGCATCGCCCTGAGCGGTAGCGCCGAGGCCGGTAGCAATGTGGTTCTCACCGATGGCCAGGGCAACCCGATAGGCCAGGCCAATGTGGACAGCGGCGGCAGTTGGTCATTCGTCCCCACCGGGCGCCTGCCCAATGGAACGGTGGTCAACGCGGTAGCGGTGGACGCCAGTGGCAACCGCAGCCTTGCAGTCAGCATCACGATCGATTCGGTGGCACCGGCCGCACCAGTGATCAATCCGAGCAATGGCACGCTGATAGCCGGTACTGCGGAGCCTGGCGCCACGATCATCCTTAACTATGTCAATGGGGGCTTGTTCGGCGCCAGCAGCGTGGACAGCTACGGCAATTGGCAGTTCGTACCCTCTACACCATGGCCAAATGGAACGCAGATCCGTGCTTTCACCTTGGACGCAGCCGGTAACACCGGCGCTTCGGCGCAAATCACCATCGACTCGGTGGCTCCCGCCCAACCAAGTGTCAATCCCAGCAACGGCCGGGAAATCAGTGGTACTTCCGCACCCGGCAGTCTGCTGCTCATCACTGACGGCAATGGCAAACCGATCGGCCAGACCGTCGCCGACAACACCGGCAACTGGCACTTTGTCCCGACCAGTCCTCTGCCCAATGGCAGCGAGATTGACGTGGTAGCCCAGGACGCGGCGGGCAACACCAGCGTGCTGGCTGTCGCTAACGTCGACGCCAGCCTGATGCCGTTGACCATCGCCGACTTCGTCGCCGACGTCAGCCTCAACCCGTTGGCTCCCCGCTACATGCTCAGCGGCAACAGCGAGGCCCATTCCGTCGTGACGATCCGCGTCATAGGGCCGGGGGTGGACCAGGTGCTGACATCCATCGTCAGCGACGGCAATGGCCACTTCACCCTCGATATGCTCGACCCGGCTGTGCTCAGTCAGTTGGGCAAGTCCACAGGCGACATCATTTCCCTCGGGGCACAGATTTCCTACAGCCTGGTGGCCAGCGACAGCAGTGGCAACCAGAGCCCGTCCTACCACATCGTCCAGTCGCCCAACGGCTCGTCGGTGGATGTCGCCCAGATCGAGGTCAACGGCACGGCAAACCATGACGTGCTGCTCGGCGTCACCAGCAGCACGGAGTACTTCTACGGCGGCGATGGCGACGACCTGATCCATAACGTCGGCGCAGGGGACCATGTGCTGGCCGGCAACGGCAATGACACTATCCAGATCACCTCGGTCAATTTCGCCGCCATCGACGGCGGCGCGGGTTTCGATACCCTGATGCTGGCCAATGGTATCGACCTCGACTACTCCTCCGCCGGGGTAGGCACTCTGAACAGTATCGAGCGCATCGACCTGGGCAAGGGCGATTCGGGCAGCACGCTGACCCTGACCGCCAACGACGTGAATGCGATCACCGACGGCAATGACGTACTGCAGATCACCGGCGAGAGCAATGACACGCTGAATGTGGCGGGGGCGGTGAACACCGGAACCACGCAGCAGATCGACGGCGTTACCTACAACATCTACAGCTTCGGCAGCAGCACTCTGCTGGTCGAGGACCATACGGTACAGGTGGTGGCCTGATGCGTTGCAAGCAGTACTTCCCGCAGACCAGGCTGGGTGGGAAGAGCATCATCGCGATCATGTCCCTGGCTCTGCCGCTATGCGCATCGGCCATCCCCCTCGACGAGGCGGTGAGGGCCGGGCTGGCGATCCATCCCAAGCTGCGCTCGGCAGTGGCCGAGGCGGAGCGGGCCGGCACCGAGGTGAAGATCGCCAAGGGCGGCTACTACCCGTCGGTGTCGATGTCCGGCGGCCCGCAGGAGTTCGATTTTGGCGAGGTGGTCTATGACGTCACCGCGTCGCAGATGCTCTACGACTGGGGCCGTGTGGGCAGCAAGGTGGACGGTGCCAGCGCCAGCCAGCGCAAGCAGCTCGAAGCGGTGCGGGTGGCGCAGGACGACGCGGCGCTGGATATCGTCGAGACCTACCTCGATGTCCTCGCGGCCGAGCGCCGGGTGGATGCTGTGCGACAGCATATCCAGCGTCTCGACGACATCCGCAGGATGACCCAGGACCGCGGTGGCGACGGCTATGCCGACCGCAGTGAACTGGATCGTGCGAACCTCGAATTGTCCCGCGCCAGCGAGCAACTGTCGCTGGAGAAGGGTTCGCTGCAGGATGCGAGCAACCAGTTCGACCTGTTGGTGGGGCAGCCGCCGAGCGATCTTCAGGAGCCGCAGCCGGTATCCCTGCGGCGCTACCTGGCCAGCAGCGACATGGCGCAGGTCATCCGCGATGCGCCCTTGCAGCGCCAGGCCGAAGAAGACGCCAATGTCGCCGAAGCCGAGATCCGCGAAGCCAAGGCGGCACTGCTGCCGCAACTGAATGTCGAGGCCACGGCGCTGCGCCGCGAGGTGGGCGGGCACCCGGAGAGCGATTCGGTGGTTGCGCTGCGCCTGCGCATGGACACTTTCCAGGGGCTGTCCAACTTCCAGCGGCCCACCTCGGCGCAGCAGCGCCTGGAGTCCGCGCGCTGGAGCGCCGATGCCATGCAGCGCGATATCCGCCGGCAATTGCAGACGCTGTTCGATAACGGCGAAACCCTGCACTGGCGCGAGCAGTCGCTGAACCAGCAGGTTGCCGAGTCGGAGCAGGTCAGCGCGCTCTACCGCGAGCAGTTCGAGGTCGGCCGACGCGACGTGATCGACCTGCTCAACGTCCAGCGCGAGCGCTTCGAGGCCGAACGCCAACTGATCAACCTGCATTTCGAACAGAAACGCATCCAATACCGTGCCGCCGCCCAGGTGGGCTGGTTGGGGCCGCTGCTGGAGAATCGCCTGAATGGACGTTGAAAGCAGCCCTGCGCGAGTCGTGGCGCCGCTGACGGAGCACCAGCAGGATCCTTTGCGCCAGGGGCTTCTGCTGCTTTGCCGGCAGCTTGGCCGTCCGCTGAGCGATGCCGAGCTGGTGGATGGCATCGCATTGCACCAGGGGCGCCTGCCGCTGGAACGGGTGGCGCGGGCACTGCGCCGCGCCGATATCACCGCCCAGGTCGTGGAACAGCCGCTGCGGCAGATCGATGGCTATCTGCTGCCGGCGCTGTTGTTGCTGGGCAATGGTCGCACCCTGGTGCTGGTCGGGATCGACGGCAGCCACGCCGAGGTCCTGGTTCCGCAGAGCGGCGGTGGCCGCGAGCGCATGTCGCTCGATGAGCTGGGTACGCTCTATTGCGGTACCGCAATCTTTGCCAAGTGCCGCTTCCGGCCAGACGGGCGGGTAGGCGACTACGCCAGCCAGCCCGGCCAGCACTGGTTCTTCGGCCCGCTCAAGCGCCTCTGGCGCTCGTATACCGAAGTGGCGCTCGGCGCCTTCGCCGCCAATCTCCTGGCCATCGGCTCGGCGCTGTTCGCCATGCAGGTCTACGACCGCGTGGTGCCCAACGCCGCCTACGACACCCTGTGGATTCTCGCCAGCGGGGTGGCTCTCGCAGTAATCCTCGAAGGTGTGCTGCGGATCATGCGCGGCCACCTGCTGACGGTGCTGGGCAAGCGCCTGGACCTGCAATTGTCGACGCTGCTGTTTTCTCGCGTGTTGAGCACTCGCCTGGCCGCCAAGCCTGTGTCGATGGGGGCGTTCAGCACCCAGGTACGCGAATTCGAGTCGGTGCGGGAGTTCTTCACCTCATCCAGCGCGGCGCTGATCAGCGACCTGCCGTTTCTGGTGATTTTCCTGCTGATCATCGCGCTGATCGGCGGCCATATCGTCTGGGTGCCGCTGCTGGCCTGTGTGCTGATGGTCCTGCCGGGCCTGCTCGCCCAGCGTCTGCTCGGCAACCTGTCGCGGCAACACCTGCGCGAGGGCGCCATGAAAAACGGTTTGCTGCTGGAGGCGTTCGAGCACCTGGAAACGGTGAAAGCGGCACATGCCGAAGGGCGCTGCCTGCACCAGTGGGAAACCCTGACCGGCGCACTGTCGAACACGGCGCTGAAGTCCCAGGCGTTGATGTCTTCGCTGAGCTACGCATCGAGCATCATCCAGCAACTGTGCTATGTCGGCGTGGTGGTGTTCGGCGTCTACCGCATCAACGATGGCGCGATGAGCGTCGGTGCGCTGGTGGCCTGTTCCATTCTCGCGTCCCGGGCTATCGCGCCGCTGTCCCAGGCTGCCGGTATCCTCGGGCGTTGGCAGCACATTCGCGTTGCCCTGGAAGGCCTGGACCAGCTCATGGGGGCGGAACAGGAACGCCCCAGCGGCAAGCGCTTCGTGCACAAGGAACGGCTGGCCGGGCACTATCAACTGGAGGGCGTGCGTCTGGCCCACGGCGACAATCCGCCGGTGGTGAACATCCGCAATCTGGACATCCGTGCTGGCGAGCGCGTGGCGCTGCTGGGCGGTAACGGAGCCGGCAAATCATCGCTGCTGAGGCTGCTCAGCGGGTGGGTCAGCCCCCAGTCGGGGCGCCTGTTGCTGGATGACATCAGCCTCAGCCAGATCGACCCCGCCGACCGCCAGCGCGGCATCGGCTACCTGCCGCAGGATGTCGCGCTGTTCCACGGTCGCCTGCGCGACAACCTCAACCTCGGGAATGCCGCGCTTGGCGATGAAGAACTACTGGAAGCCCTCGATGGCGTGGGCCTGGGCAGCTTCGTGCGCGGCCACCCGCTGGGGCTCGACATGCCTATCCTGGGCAACGGCAGCCTTTCCGGCGGCCAGCGCCAGGCAGTGGGGCTGGCCCGCGTGCTGTTGCAGGACCCGGCAATCCTGCTGCTCGACGAGCCCACGGCAGCGTTCGACCAGACCAGCGAACTGCACGTCATCCAGTACCTGCAAGGCTGGCTCGGTAGCCGCACGCTGATTCTTACCACCCACAAGAAGAGCATGCTCGCGCTGGTGGACCGCGCTGTGGTGTTGCGCCAGGGCGAGGTGGTGATGGACGGTGCGATGGACAAGGTCGTGCAAGGCAATCAGGTCCAGGCGCCGCCCCTGGCGGGGGATAGCGCGCATGGGCGCTGAGATGAAGAACCTCCGGCTGCGCCGGCAACTGGCCGATCCGCTGCTGGCCACTACGCACCCGGTCTATCGGCCGCTGCTGTGGACGTTGCTGGGTGGCCTGTTGCTGTTCATCGCCTGGGCTTCCTGGGCGGAACTCGACGAAGTGACGCGCGGCGACGGCCGTGTGGTGCCGTTCAGCCGTATCCAGAAGATTCAGAGCCTGGAAGGCGGCATCCTCGATCGTCTGCTGGTGAAGGAGGGCGATCTTGTGGATGTCGGGCAACCGCTGGTACGCCTGGACCCGACCCATTTCCGCACCAACCTTCAGGAGTCGGCGAACCAGGCAAGCGTCCTGCGCGCCGCCATCGCCCGGCTGGATGCAGAAGTACTGGGCAAGGAGCGCATCGAGTTCCCCGCCGACATCGACGCGAACGGCCCGCTGGCCCGTTCCGAGCGTGAGCTGTTCGCCTCGCGCCGGGCCAAGCTGCAGGAAGGCATACAGTCGGTGCAGAAGCAGATACGCCTGGCGCAGAGCCAGCTCGACCTGGTGCGGCCGCTGGTGGAGAAGCGTGCCGTCAGCCAGATGGAGGCGCTGAAGCTCAGCCAGGATATCGCCACCCTGACCGGCAAGCTGACCGAGCTGAAGAGCACCTACTTCCAGGAGGCCTATACCGAACGCGCGGACAAGAAGGCGCAACTGGCGCAGGTGGAACCGATAGTGCAGCAGCGCCAGGACCAGTTGCGCCGCACGGAAATCCTGTCGCCGGTACGTGGCCGGGTGAACACCATCCTGATCAATACCCGCGGCGGCGTGATCCAGCCCGGCGAACCGATCATGGAGGTCATCCCGGTGGAGGACAGGCTGCTGGTGGAGGCAAAGATCAAGCCGCGCGACGTCGCCTTCCTCGTGCCCGGCATGCCGGCCAAGGTCAAGATCACCGCCTACGACTACACCATCTACGGCGACCTCAAGGGCACCCTGGAGCAGATCAGCGCCGACACCATCGAGGAGGACACCGTGCGCGGCAAGGAATCCTACTACCAGGTGCTGATCCGTACCGATGGCAGTCAGTTGAAACGAGGAAACGAGGTGCTGCCGATCATTCCCGGCATGGTGGCGGACGTGGACATCCTCAGCGGCAAGCGCAGCGTGCTCAACTACCTGCTGCGACCGTTGATCAAGGCGCGCCTGTACTGAACCTGGCGATCGCCGCGCGGCTGCCTGTTCAGTCCTCCGGCGCCGCGGCTGCCCTCGACACGGCGTTGCCGCGCAGCCTGCGCAGCTCCAGCGGGGGCATGTCGAACCAGCGCAGGTGCGCCCGGCAGAACGACGCGGTGTGGCAGTAGCCCAGCTCCCGGGCGATCTGGCTGACGCTCAGGCTGGTATTGCAGAGCATCTGTTCGGCCTGGCGGCGGCGGATTTGTTCCAGGTATCCCTCGAAATCGATGCCATCGCCGGCCAGCCGGCGTTGCAGCGTCCTCGGGTGCAGGCCGAAGGAGCGCGCCACCTGCTGGAGATTGCAGCGGCTGCGCGGCAGCAGCGCCTGGATATGCTGTTCGACCTTGGCCTGCAGATCGTTCTCCGCCTTGCTGCTGGCCTCCAGATAGAAGCGCGTGATGGCGTGCAGCGCCGGGTCGTGCTGTACGCAACTGCGCAGCAAGGTTTCCGGCGGCAGGCTGAGTGCGTTGTGATCCTGGCCGAACAGCACCTGGCAGCCGAAATAACGGCGATAGACCTCCGGGGCGGCCTGGGGCTGGTGGCGGAGCAGCACCGTGCGTGGCCGGAACGATGCGCCGAGCAGCTCGGAGATCAGCAGCTTGCCCTGAAGTACTGACTTTTCGACGATCTGCGGGATTTCCTCGGTCCGTGGCAGGACATTGTCGAAGTACAGCAGTGCCCTGTTGGGACGGCGCTCCAGGCGGTAATGGATCGACGGGCTATAGATGTGCATGTAGCGCAGCACCGAAACCAGCCCGTCGCCGACGGTGGGCGCCGAATGCGCCAGGTGCTGAAGCGGGCCCAGCAGCGAAGAACCCTGCCGTGCGGCCAGCTCCATGCCCAGTTCGGGCATGCGCACGGCATGGGCGCTGCCTTCGAATATCTGCGCAAGGCTGCGGTAGGAGAGTTTCCTGTCGAAGTTGCCCACTACTTCCGGGTCGACGCGGTGCGGTGCGAGATGCTCGCGCAACGATGCCCCTTCCTCGGAGAGAAGTTCACCAAACTGGAGGAAGGCGGTACCACGAATGCTGTCCATCAAGTAACTCGTGCTGGAAAGGCGATGCCGAAAGGGAAGCCGGGCAGCCGCACCGGAACGGTCTGGGCGCCGGTGCGGCGCCCAGACCTGGTTGCCTTACTTGCTCTTGAGCGCCTGGAAGGTCTTGACCATGTCCGAGGCCCAGCCGTCGAGTACAGCGCGGGCGTCCCTGGCCTGCATGACCTGATCGGAGTTCTCCAGTTCGGTGCCGGCTCCCTTACGTACCACCTGGGCCACTACCTTGCCGCTGCCGCCGTCGAGGAATGCCGCTTCGGTGGAGATACTGGTGTCCTGGTCGCGGATGCCGGTGGCGGTGCTCACACCCGCGGCGATCAGCGCGATCGGGATCACCTCATAGGGCTGCAGGCCCTTGGTCTCGGCACTCACGGCGGTGATCGCCGGGCGTACCACCAGAACACCCGGGCCAGGGCCGCTGGCCAGCGGCAGAGCCTTGGAGAACTGTGTTTTCAGGGCCTGGTCGTAGTACTGGGTGATGCCTTGCAGGGTACCGGCGGGAATCTTCTCCGTTGGCTTGGGCTGCGGATAGAGCTGGCTCGGCTCGACGTAGACGCTGGAGAAGCGCTTCACGTCGACGCCCGGGTCGATCCAGCGCATGACCGGCGCGCCGGTCGGCGACTTGTCTTCCTTGAGAATGCTGTAGTTCTTCAGGAACCCGGAATACTGCTCGGGCTCGACGTACTTGCTCGCACAGCCGGACAACGCGAGGGATGCGCAGCACAGCGTGGTCAGCAAAAACTTCGACTTCATCATATGGCTCCTTGGGACGGATCGTCAGGCAATGTTGGCTATGGTCCTGGTTGAGTCGTTCTGGTTCGCGTCGGTGGTCGCTCAGAAGTGCCAGGTCACCCCTGTGCCCAATACATGCGGCGCACCGTCCCTGTGAGTGCCCGATAGCGTCTCGCCGCTGCGCTTCATGCTCGGCTCGCCCAGCCAGAATGAAGTGTAGGCGGCGTGGGCGGAGTGGCCATCATCTGCTTCCTGCTTCCGCCCGGTGTGCGCCGCGGGCAGCCCGGAGATTGCCGCCGGGGTGCTCAGCAGCGCGATCGGCTCACGGTCGGACGCCACGCTGCCAGCCTCATGGATCAGCAGGCCGGCGGCCCAGGCGTTGCCATAGGGCAGGCAGGTGGCGGAAAAGGACAGGAAAAACAGGCGCAGGGCGTTCGCAGATCGGTACTGACTCTGATTCATCTAGCTTCCTTGGCTGGTCCGACGAACATGAATGTGCACACCCGCACAAGCCGGTCTCCTGACCGGCTCTTCCGTCATCGGGCCACGCGGACCGTCCTGCGGAAAGCGAGTTCGCACGGAGACTGAATCTAGTTCAGAAACCGCCAAAGTACGCGCCGCCAGCAACAGAAAGTTAGAGGGCGAAGATGTTCATTTCACGACAGTGCCCATTGCGTGATGTGTATGACTGGACCGGTTACAACGGCTACAGTGTCAGCCAACCCGCTGGCGGGACGGAAAGTCCACGCCAAAGCGCCGTCGGCCCAGGGCCGGCTCATATAAGAACGACGGTTGGGAAAGGACAATGACAACGACCGCACGCGACCTGATCGCAAACCTCGAAGCCAGCGTGAGCGCCCAGGTGCTGGGGCAGCAGGAAACCATCCGGCACATCCTGCTCGGCTTGCTGGCTAATGGTCATGTACTGCTGGAGAGCCTGCCGGGCCTGGCCAAGACGCGCACGGTGAAGGCACTTTCGAAGAATCTCGATGCGCGCATGAGCCGCATACAGTTCACCCCGGACTTGCTGCCATCAGATATCACTGGCGGCGAAATTCTCCAGCAGACCGAATCTGGCAATCAGTTGAAGTTCCAGCCCGGCCCGCTGTTCGGTAACGTCATCCTCGCCGACGAAATCAACCGCGCCCCGGCCAAGGTCCAGGCGGCGCTGCTGGAAGCGATGGAAGAGCGGCAGATCACCGTGGCCGGGCAAACCCATGTCATGCCCGGCCTGTTCATGGTGCTGGCGACGCAGAACCCCATCGAGCAGGAGGGCACCTATCCGCTGCCCGAGGCGCAGATGGACCGCTTCCTGATGAAGTTGCTCATCGACTATCCCAAGGTCGAGGACGAAACCCAGGTGCTGCGCCTGGTACGCGAGGAGGAGCAGCGGCAGCAGGCCGGCGCCGCCGACGTGCGGTCCGAGCCGCTCGCCCAGGAGGCGATCTTCGAGGCGCGGCGCCATGTCGGCCGGGTCCATGTGTCCGAACCGCTGGACCGCTACCTGATGGATCTGGTCAACGCCACGCGCCATCCGGCCGACTACGACAACGACCTGGCGCGCTGGATCAAGGTCGGCGCCAGCCCTCGTGGCGGCATCAGCCTGGATCGCGTGGCGCGCGCCCATGCGTGGATCGAGGGCAACGACTACGTGTCCCCGGACGATGTGCGTGCGGTGCTGCACCCGGTTCTGCGCCACCGCCTGCTGCTCTCCTACGATGCGGTAGCCGATGGCGTGAGCGCCGACCAGGTGCTGGATCGTCTGCTCGACAAAGTGGCGGTTCCGGCATAGGGGAGGGGGCATGCAGGACCAACGTCCCGTGGCCGACGGCTTCGTCTACGCCTCGCTGGAGCAATTGATGCTGCTGGAACATCGGGTGCGCGACCTGAGTTTCCTGTCGCGCCAGCCGTTATCCAGCGTGCTCTCCGGCAATCATGCTGCGCGCCTGAGAGGCCGTGGCCTGAGCTTTGACGAGCTGCGCCAGTACAATCCCGGCGACGACCTGCGCCACCTCGACTGGCGCGCCTCGCTGCGCTACGGCAAGCCATTCGTGCGCAGCTATACCGAGGAACGCGACCGGCCGACCCTGCTGCTGGTGGACCAGCGCATGAGCATGTATTTCGGCTCGCGGCGCAACTTCAAATCGGTGACCGCTGCCGAACTGGCGGCCATCGGCGCCTGGATGGCCTTCCATGCCGGCGACCGGGTTGGAGGTCTGGTGTTCGACGATCACCGCGTCGAGCATGTGCGCCCGCTGCGCAGCCGGGCCCGGGTCGAGGCGCTGTGTTCGACCGTCGTGCGCTTCAACCAAGCGCTGCATGCCAAGCGCACCGAAGACGCCGCACCGGGACAACTGGACCGCGTATTGCGCGAATGCCTGGGGATCGCCGGGCATGACCACCTGATCGTGATCGTCAGCGATTTCGCCGGCGTCTCCGCGCAAACCCTGCAGTTGCTGCGCCAGTTGAACCGCCACAACGATGTGCTGGCCTTGCAGGTATTCGACCCCATCGCGCTCAAGCTGCCTGACCGTGGCCGGGTGACCGTGACCCAGGGCGAGTTGCAGGTCGAGCTGGAAGTGGAGCGCCGCCAGGTGTACCGGCCACTGGGCGAATTTCTCTCCGGGCGATTGAAGGATGTCGCCACCTTGCTGCGGCGTAGCCAGGTGCCGCTGATGATGTTCAGCAGCGGACAGGACAGCCTCGAACAGTTGCGCGGTGAACTGGGCCACCTGACGGCGCTGCAACGATGAGCACGCCGGTGATCCCCAGCATCGATCAATTGCGCGAACTGCCCCTGCCGCCGCCACCGGCCAGCTACTGGCCGCAAACCTGGGGTTGGCTGCTGCTGGCGGCCGCCGCGCTGGCCCTGGCCTGCGCATGGGGCCTGTGGCGCTACCTGCGCTGGCGACGTGACCGCTACCGGCGCGAGGCGCTGGCTCTGCATGACGAGCTGGTACAGTCGCTGGACGACGGCGGGCGCCGCATTGCCGCGCTGCGCGAACTGCCGCAACTGATCAAGCGCGTAGCACTGTCGATGCCCGCCGGCGAAGCGGCGGCCCGCCTGGGTGGCGATGACTGGCAGGCGTTCCTGCAACGCCATAGCGCCACGCCACTGCCCGAGGATTTCGCAAAGCGCCTGGCACTGCTGGCCTATGCGCCGGAGCAGCAGCTCCGGGCGCTGGATGCCGATGAGCTGCATACATTGCTGAGCGCGAGCCGGCGCTGGATCGAGGCGCACCATGTGGCAGTTTGACTATCCCTGGATGCTGTTCCTGCTACCGCTGCCGTGGCTTGCCTACCGCTACCTCGGCACCTACACCGAGACCCGCAGCGCGCTGCGCGTGCCGTTCTTCGCCGCCATGAGCCAGGCCGCCGGGCAGACTCCCGGCAGCGCCGCCGCTAGCGGCGGGCGTTGGCAACTGCCGCTGAACCTGCTGGTGTGGGTACTCATCCTCGCCGCCTGCGCACGCCCGGTGCTGGTGGAAAAGCCCATCGAACGGGAGCAACCGACCCGCGACCTGATGCTGGCCATCGACATCTCCCAGTCGATGGAGACCACCGACTACAGCGCACCCGACGGTAGCCGGCAGGATCGCCTGAGCGCAGTGAAGAGCGTAGTGCGCGACTTCATCGCCAGACGCAAGGACGACCGTATCGGTCTGATCGTCTTCGGCAGCGGCGCCTTCCCGCAGGCGCCGCTGACCCAGGACCACGCCAGCCTGGGCATTCTGCTGGATGAAGTTGGCGCCGGCATGGCCGGGCCGAATACCGCGCTGGGCGATGCTATCGGCCTTACCGTCAAACTGCTGGACAATGCCAAGGAACAGGAAAAGGTGCTGATCCTGCTCACCGACGGCAATGACACCGGCAGTGCCATCACACCGCAGCATGCGGCTGCCATCGCCCGCGACCATGGCGTGGTGGTACACACCATCGGCATCGGCGACCCCGAGGCCAGCGGCGAGGCCAAGGTGGACCTGGATGCCCTGCGGGAGATCGCCAGCACCACCGGCGGGCGCTTCTTCCGCGCCGGAGACCGTGACGCCTTGCAGGAGGTCTACGCCACCCTCGACCGGATCACCCCCCACATGGTGAAGACACTCAGCCACCAGCCCAAGCGCGACCTGTTCTGGTGGCCGTTGGGTACCGCGCTGCTCGGCCTGCTGCTGGCCCACCTGACAGCCGCGCTCGGGTCCCGGCTGCATGCCCCTCGGCGGCGCGAAGCGATGGAGGAGGGCTGAGATGGAAATCGACCTGTCCGCCTTCCACTTCCTGCGGCCGCTATGGCTGCTCGTGCTGATCCCCGGCGTGCTCCTGCCGCTGGCCTGGGTGCGTCGGCACGACCTTGCGCGGCGCCTCGAAGGGGTGATCGCGGCTCACCTGCTGCAACACCTGATCATCACCCCGCAGGACAACCATCGCGTGCGGCCGGTGCATTTACTGGCCGGTTTGCTGATCCTCGGCGGCGTGGCCGCCGCCGGGCCGACCTGGGAGCAGGACCGCCCGGACTTCCTCGACAACCGCGCGCCGCTGATTCTTGCCGTGGACCTTTCCGCCTCGATGGATGCCGACGACGTGCCGCCATCGCGGCTTGCAGCCGTTCGCCACAAACTGCACGACCTGATCCAGCGCCGCGCCGGCAGTCGCGTGGCGCTGATCGCCTATGCCGGCAGCGCGCACCTGGTGCTGCCCGCCACTGACGACCCGGCGCTGCTCGACAGCTTTCTGCAGGCGCTGTCCACCCACCTTATCGAGCGCGGCGGGAAGGACGCCCTGGGTGCAATTGTCGTGGCCAAGCGCCTGCTGGCTGCCGAGGAATCTCCCGGCACCCTGGTGCTGCTCACCGACGGCGCGGACGCCAGCCAGTTCGACGCCATCGGCAAACAGTTGCAGGGCAGCGACCTGCAGGTACTGGTGCTGGCGGTGGGCAGCCAGGATGGCGGGCTGCTGCCTGACAGCGGCGCAGCGCCACGGCTCGACGAGCAGGGCCGGCCTCAACTTGGCCGCTTCGATGCCCAGGGCCTGAAGGGGCTGGCCGATGCGGCGGATGCGCCGCTCGGCAGCCTGACGCTCAACGACGATGACCTCGACTGGATCGAACTGCATGCCCAGCAGCACTTCCAGGCGGTGCATGACGACGAGCAGCAGGTGCACTGGAAGGATGCCGGCTACTGGCTGTGCTGGCCGCTGCTGCTGCTCGCGCTGCTGACTATCCGCCGTGGCTGGCGGGTGAACTGGCTGGGCGCCGTGCTGTTGGCGCTGGGGCTGGGCCTGCCGTCGCAGCCGGCACATGCCGGCGCTCTGGCAGATGCCTTCTTCACTCGCGACCAGCAGGGGCGCTGGGCCTTCGAACACGAGCACTACCCGCAAGCCGCCGCGCATTTCGACGACAGCTACTGGAAGGGCCTGGCGGCCTATCGCGCCGCCGAGTTCGATGTTGCGCTGGCCAGCTTCGCCCGCCTGGATACCGCGCCGGGCTATTTCTACCTGGGCAATACCTATGTGCGCCTGTCGAAGTTCGAACAGGCCATCGCCGCTTACCGCCGGGCCCTGCGCCTGCGCGCCGACTTTCCCGAAGCCAAGGCCAACCTGGCACTGGCCGAAGCCTTGCAAAAAGACCGGGATGACCAGCAGGACGCGGGGCCGCCGGGAGAGAAGGCCGACAAGGAAGTGTTCGACAACAACTCCGGCAAGGGCAAGACGGTGACGCGCAAGGGACCGCGGGCGAACTCCGATGAGCTGTGGTTGAACAACCTGACCACCTCGCCGGCACAGTTCCTCAAACGCAAGTTCCAGTTGCAGGACGCCAGCAAGGAGCCCGCGCCATGAAGTGGATCGTTGTCTGCCTGCTCCTGCTGCCGCTGCTCGCGCGGGCCGACCTGCCCGAGGTGAAGGTTCGCAGCCAGCTCCTGCCGGCGGATTCAGTTCTGGTCGGCGGCACACTGAGCCTGCAGGTGGACGTGCTGGTGGACACCTGGTTCAGCGCCGCACCGCGCCTGCCACGGCTGGGCCTGGATGGCGCGGTGGTGTCGGAACCCGGCGGCGAGGCCACCCATCTGAACGAGCGGATCGACGGCAAGCCCTTCTTCGGCCTGCGCTTCACTTACCAGATCACCCCCCAGCAGTCGCGGGCCTTCGAAATTCCACCGCTGGACTTACAGGTGGAGCCGGCGCAGGGCAGTGGACCAGTCACCGTGCACAGCAGTGCGCTGAGCTTCGTCGCCCGGCAGCCCACCGGCGCCAGTGACGACGGTGAGCAACACCTGGTGGCGCGACAGGTCGAGTTCACCCAGGAACTGAAGCCTTCCCACCAGCCGCTGCGGGTCGGTGACAGCGTGGTCCGCCTCCTGCACATCAAAGCGCAGGGCGCCCAGGCCATGCTTATCCCGCCACCGGCATTCGTCGAGGTGGAGGGCCTGAAGCGCTATGTACAGACGCCGGTGGTCGCGCCGCTGGGCGATGGCCGGGGGAGCGTCGATGGCGGCATGCGCGACGACAGCGTCACCTACGTGGTGACCGAGCCCGGCGAGTTCACCCTGCCGTCGGTCGAATTGCACTGGTGGGACGCCGCCAGTGGCGAGCCGCGCATCAGCAAGGTTGCCGCGCTGGATTTGCAGGCCAGCGCGGACGCTGGTTACCGCGCGCCATTCTCCATCACCGATGACCTGCGGGCGCTGGGCCAGAAAACTCAGTTGCGCATCGCCCGGCATTGGCTCGTATTGCTGGTCGGGCTGCTGGTGTTGGGTGTGCTGGGCTGTGCCGGGCGTTTCTGGGGGCCGGGATGGATCGATGTCTGGAAGCGCTGGCGGCGTACCCGGCGCCAGGCCTGGCTGGAATCGCCGGAGTACGCCTGGCGACAGGTCCGCGGCCAGCTTGAGGGCACGCCGCCTGAGCTGGGCGCGCTGTACCTGTGGATTCGCCGGACCAGCGGTTGTCGTGAAATGCGCAGCTATTTGCGCAATCGCCCCGTCACTCTGGACAAACCTTTGCTAGCGTTCTTCAGGACCCGTTATGGACGCGGGTATGGCGAAGGAAAGACCAATGAACTGGTCAGCACCTTGCCCTCGCTGCAGGAAGCGGCCAGCCGGCAGGCCGGCGCCAAAGTCGGGAAAGGGGGCCTCAAGCCGCTCAACCCGTGAGTCACCGAGTGCACACATCAAGGAAGCTCCATGCGCCGATACGTTGCTTCTCGCTGGTTGTTCGCCGTACTGCTGATGCTGCCGCTGCTGGGGCAGGCCGAGGAAGCACTGTCCTCCTGGAATGACGGCTCTTCGCGCCAGGCCATCATGGCCTTCGTCGAAGCGGTGACCACCGAAGGCAGCCCGGATTACGTGGCGCCCGCCGAGCGTATCGCGGTGTTCGACAACGACGGCACCCTGTGGAGCGAGCAGCCGATGTACTTCCAGGTGCTGTTCGCCCTTGAGGAAGTCAGGCGCCTGGCGCCACAGCATCCCGAATGGAAGGACCGGCAACCGTTCAAGGCGGTACTGGAAAACGACCGCAAGACCCTGGCCGAGAGCGGCGTGAAGGGCATTCTGGAAATCGTCGCCGCCACCCACTCTGGCATGAGTACCGACGAGTTCATCGGCAATGCCCGCCGCTGGCTGGCCAGCGCGCGGCATCCGCGCAGCCAGAAGCCGTACACCGAAATGGTGTTCCAGCCAATGCTGGAGTTGCTCGACTACCTGCGTGCGCACGGCTTCAAGACCTACATCGTCTCCGGTGGCGAAGTGGCGTTCATGCGCGCCTTCGCCGAGGAGGTCTACGGCATTGTGCCGGAGCAGGTGATCGGCACTACCCTGGGTAGCCGCTTCGAGGATCGCGATGGCCAGTTGTCGATCCAGCGCCTGCCGAAACTGGTTCACAACGACGATGGCCCGGGCAAGCCGGAGAGCATCGACAGCATCATCGGCCGCCGGCCGATCCTCGCCTTCGGCAACTCCGACGGCGACCTGCAGATGCTGCAATGGACCGTGGCCGGAAAAGGCAAGCGCCTCGCCGCGCTGGTGCACCACACCGACGGCGAGCGCGAGTGGGCGTATGACAGGGAAAGCACGGTCGGGCGCCTGGACAAGGCACTCGATGAGGCCAGGGCCAAGGGCTGGGTGGTCGTGGACATGGCCACGGAATGGAAGCGGATCTATCCGTTCGATCAGTAAGCAACGCAACCGAAGACAGCCGCAGGGGCACAGGAGATCGCCAGCCGGATAGTCGGCATCGCCAGTGAACGCAGTCGTGGAATACGACAAAGTGACTGGAATGGAGAAACATCAATGAAGCGCACGGGAAGATGGCTATCGCGGTTCGTCCTGGCGGCGACGGCGATAGCGGGAATTTCGATTGCACATGCCGCGGATAAGCCGAATATCCTGGTGATCTTCGGCGACGACGTTGGCCAGACCAATATCAGCGCCTATTCCTTCGGCGTGGTCGGCTACAAGACGCCGAACATCGACCGCATCGCCCATGAAGGGATGATGTTCACCGACTACTATGCCGAGAACAGTTGTACCGCCGGCCGTTCCACCTTCATCACCGGCCAGTCGGTATTGCGTACCGGCCTGTCGAAGGTCGGAATGCCGGGCGTGCCCGTCGGCCTGCAGGCGCGCGACATCACCATTGCCCAGGCACTTAAGGCCAAGGGCTACGCCACCGGCCAGTTCGGCAAGAACCACCTGGGCGACAAGGACGAGTACCTGCCGACCAACCACGGCTTCGACGAGTTCTTCGGCAACCTCTACCACCTCAACGCCGAGGAAGAGCCGGAGCGTCCGTACTGGCCGAAGGACGACGCCGCCTTCGTCAAGGCCGCTTCGCCGCGCGGGGTGATCCACTCCTTCGCCGACGGCAAGATCGAGGACACCGGCCCGCTGAACAAGAAGCGCATGGAAACCATCGATGACGAGACGACCCAGGCCGCCATCAACTTCATGGACAAACAGGTCAAGGCCGACAAGCCGTTCTTCGTCTGGATGAACACCACCCGCATGCACCTGTTCACCCACGTGCGCGAGTCGATGCAGGGCCAGAGCGGCATGCCGGGCAACGAGTACGCCGACGGCATGCTTGAGCACGACGCCGACGTCGGCAAACTGCTCAAGGCGGTGGACGACCTGAAGATCGGCGATAACACCATCGTCATCTACACCACCGACAACGGCCCGAACCAGTTCTCCTGGCCGGATTCGGCGACCACCCCGTTCCGCAACGAGAAGAACTCCAACTGGGAGGGCGCCTATCGCGTACCGGCGATGATCCGCTGGCCGAACCACATCAAGCCAGGCGAAGTGTCCAACGAGATGTTCTCGGGACTGGACTGGTTCCCGACCCTGCTCGCCGCCGTGGGTGACACCGACATCAAGGAGCGCCTGCTCAAGGGCGCTGACATCGGTGGCAAGAACTTCAAGGTCCACCTCGACGGCTTCAACCAGCTCGATCTGCTGACTGGCAAGACCGACAAGGGCGCACGCCACGAGTTCTACTACTTCAACGACGACGGCGAACTGGTCGCCATGCGCTTCGACAACTGGAAGCTGGTGTTCTGTGAGCAGCGTGCGCCGGGCGGCTTCAAGGTATGGAGCGAGCCCTTCGTCTGCCTGCGGGTGCCAAAGCTGTTCAACCTGCGCATGGACCCCTACGAGCGGGCTGACGTGGTCTCCGATCAGTACTACGACTGGACGACCAAGAACGTCTACCTGGCCTTCCAGGGCGAGCGCAAGGCCGCGGCCTTCCTGCAGACCTTCGTTGACTACCCGCCGAGCCAGCGCCCGGCGAGCTTCAGCCTCGACCAGGTCCGCGAGAGCGTGGACAAGCAGATCGAAGAGAAGATGAAGCAGATGAAACAGTGAGCCCGGGCGTAGTGCCGGGATTGCGCCGGCACTCGTTCCATACGCCCGCGACGACTTGTCCGTCGCGGGCTTTCCTCTGTCTGACAAGGCGTACTCGATGTCTTCAGCCGCCAGTTCGTCCCGCATGAATTCCACCCGCAGTGCCGACCGTATCCATATGCAAGGCCGCCAGTTGCGCTTGCTGGTCCCCGCACTGCTGATGTTCGTTTCCGGCGGAGCGGCGCTCGTCTACCAGGTGCTGTGGGTCAAACAACTATCCATTGTCGTGGGCGTCGAAGTCTTCGCTGTCACCACGGCAATCAGTGCGTTCTTCGCCGGGCTCGCCCTGGGCGGGCTGGCTTTCGGACGCCGAGCCGATCGCCTGCAGCGCCCGGTATTGCTCTACGCGGGCCTGGAACTGCTGGTGGCGGTGCTCGGTGTCGCCGCCACACTGGGGCTGTCGGCTTCCGCCGGGCTCTTTGCCCGCCTCGAAGACAGCGTCGGGGTGCTGGCCTGGCTGCTGCCGTTCCTGTTGGTCGGTTTGCCAGCGTTCTTCATGGGGGGCACGCTCCCGGTGCTGGTGCGCGCCGTGCGCCCGCAGGAGGGGCAGATGGGTAGGGCAGGCGGCGGCCTGTACGCGGCGAATACCGCCGGCGCCATCGCTGGCAGCTTGCTGGCGGCGTTCCTGTTGCTGCCGGGGCTGGGTGTGCTGGGCAGCGCCTATGCCGCCGCCGGCCTGAACCTGCTGGCTGCACTGGGCGCGGTGCTCGCCCAGCGTGGGCGTGCCGAGCCGGTGGAGCCGCCTGCCGTCACGGCGGGGACGCGCAGCCTGGCGACTGTCCTGTACTGCCTGGCCGGCGGTGTGGCGCTGGGTTACGAGGTGGTGTGGACGCAATCCATCGTGCAATTCATGAGCACCCGCGCCTTTGCCTTCGCGGTGGTGCTGGCCACCTATCTGCTCGGCCTGGTGCTGGGCAGCGCACTGTACGCCCGTCGCGCCGACCGTATCGGTGATCCGTGGGGAGCTTTCGCAGTGCTCATCGGGGCAGCCGGGTTACTGGCGATCCTGCAGATCGCCGGCCTTGGGCAATGGCTGGTGATCGCCCAGACCCGTGCCGAGGCGCTGGCGTTGAGTCTGGGCGGCAGCGAACTGGTGGGCATGTCCGCGCGCTTCGTGGTGGCGGCGGCGAGCGTGGTGTTCCTGCCGACCACGCTGCTCGGCGCGGCCTTCCCCCTGGCATTGCGCCTTGCCGTGGACAGCGCCCATGTCGGCCGCGACGTGGGCCGTGTGGTGGCATTGAATACGCTCGGCGGCATCGTCGGTGTGGGGCTCACCGGTTTTGTGCTGGTGCCGGCTCTGGGCCTGGTGCGCACCTTGGCGGCACTGGCGATGCTCGCGGCGGCCATCGGTTTGTTGGCCGCCTGGCGCGGAGCGTCGGTGAGCAAGCCCGCGCGTATCGCCGTGGGAGTGATCGCCGTCGCCACCCTGGCCAGCGCCGTGCTGACCTCGCCGCGCCACCTGGCCGAGCTGATGCCGGGAGCGCGCAACGGGCAGATCACTTTCTATGAGGAGGGCCGTGGCGGCACCGTGGCGGTGGTGGAGCAGGGCAGGGAGGGGCGTCGCTTCAGCCGCCTGTATATCCAGGGTGTTTCCAATACCGGCGACGCCATGCCATCGCTGCGCTACATGCGCCTTCAGGCGTTGCTGCCATTGCTGATCCACCGCGGTGAGCCGCGCTCGTCGCTGGTGATCGGCTTCGGCACCGGCATCACCGCCGGCGCGATGCTGCGCTATCGCGACCTGGAGCATCCGGTTGTGGCGGAGCTGCTGCCGGAAGTGCTGGCGGCGGCACCGCAGTTCCGCGGCACCTTCGATGCCATCCGCGACCCGCGCCTGGATATCCGCCTGCGTGATGGCCGGCGCGAGCTGCTGCGCAGCGAACAGCGTTACGACATGATCACCCTGGAACCGCCGCCGCCATCCGCCGCCGGGGTGGTGAACCTCTATTCGCGTGACTTCTACCAGCTCGCCGCCAGCCGGCTGCGGGAAAACGGCGTGGTCGCCCAATGGCTGCCGTTGCCCACGCAGAACGATGAAGACAGCCGTTCGCTGGTACGCAGCTTCATCGATGTATTCCCCCATGCGTCTCTGTGGACCACCGAGTTCCACGAAATGCTCTTGGTGGGTTCGTTGCAGCCGCTGCAACTGGACGTGCCGCGCATCCGCCAGCGCTTCGCCCAGCCGGAGGTGGCGGCGGCGCTGGGTGAAGTGGGTGTCGATTCCGCCCAGGCGCTGCTCGCTACCTGGATCACCGACCGCCAGGGGCTGGAGGTCTACGCCGGCGACGCCGATCCGGTCACCGACGACCAGCCGCGCATCGAGTATGCGCCGTGGGTGCGCTCCAGGGAGATCACCCGGGTATTGCCGGCCCTGCTGGCCCTGCGCACGGCTCCGCCGCTGGAGAACGCGGAGCCATCGTTCCGCGGCGCAGTGGATGACCAGTGGCAGCGCCTGCTGCACTTCTACGGTGTTAGCCTGAGCGCCTACCGTGGTGACCGTGCCGCCTGGGCGCGCGACGTACGGCAGGTTGCCCGGGAGGACGGTGACAACCCGTACTATCGCTGGTTCATTGGGGGCGACTGATGTCAGGGCGTCAATCGCCGGCCAGCTCCTGGACCTGCCAGCGCACCGAGCTGACGCCTTTTTCCAGGCTGATGCGGGCGACCAGCCGCTCCAACTGAGAAGTAGCGCCGTGGTTGCCGAGCAGCTCGGCGCGTACTTCCAGTTTCGCGGGGTTGGGCTGGTCCTCGCTGTGCAGTGACTGCAGGCGCAGGGTAGAACTGTCGAGGCTGTGCAGCATCAGGCTGCGAACCTGGATTTCATCCTCGGCGCGGCAGACGATTTCCACGCCGTAGCGCAGTTCCATCTCCGTGGCCGGCACCATGTCCTGGTGATTCAGGCGGTGGGCAATGTCGCGCAGCAGGATATTGGCGCATAGCACGACCAGGGTGCCGAGTCCGGCTTCCAGCAGCAGGCCCATGCTGCACAGCACACCGATGGCCGCCGTGCACCAGAGGGTGGCGGCGGTGTTCAGGCCACGCACATTGAGCCCGTCGCGCATGATCACGCCGCCACCGAGGAACCCGATGCCGGAAACCACGTAGGCAGCGATGCGCGAGGCATCTCCGGCCAGGCCGGGAACACCCTGGGTCATCAGCACGAACAGGCAGGCGCCAGTGCTGACCAGGGCATTGGTGCGCAGGCCGGTGAGACGCTGACGCAGTTGGCGTTCGGCGCCGATCAATGCACCGAGAATGAGTGCCACGGCAACGCGCAGCAGGAAGATTTTCCAATCCATGATTCACCTCGTACTCCGGCCGTGGGCCGGCAAGAGCGCCGGATGCGGTCCGGCGCGGGTTCGGGGGGATGGATTGCAAAAGGTCGCGCCGCCGCGCCGGATCGAGCCGGTGGGGCGGGAGGGGAGAATGGGGATGCGTCATCCCGGGGCGGGATGCGGATCGCCACTGTCCGCTGGGTTCAGCGAGACAGCGGCAGAAAATGCTGCCGGACGTACTCGCTGTTCAGACCTGTCGCAATCGACTGGGGCAACTGTCCAAGGCAGGACTCCTGTGTAGGGACAAAAACGCGGCGAAACGTATGCCGCGAGGCTGGCAGCGTCAAGCCTGCGAGCCGGACGCGGGAGCAGTATCGCGAACTTGGCTTAGCGCTGGCTTAACGACTGCGTAGCGACTGCCAGACAGCGCATGCGGGAGGGCGATGTCACGCACTCGTGCATCAGCTCCGCAAGTGTTGCCTGTCGATCATGGGCGAGGCTCCGGCGGTTCTCACCACGGGAGCCTGCTGGACGATCAGCTCGCTGGCTCTATGCCGCGTGTTCGCGCTCGCGGCCTGCACGCACATCGAAAGCGCCGCCGGTGAGCACGCCATCCACGGTGATGCGCCCCTTGCCGGGCAGCAGCGGGAACACCAGCTCGGCGAAGCGATAGGCTTCCTCCAGGTGCGGATATCCCGACAGCACGAAGCTGTCCACCCCCAGCTCCGCGTATTCGAGCAGGCGGGCGGCGACTGTCTGCGGATCGCCCACCAGCGCGGTGCCCGCGCCGCCGCGAACCAACCCCACACCGGCCCACAGGTTGGGACTGACTTCCAGGCGATTACGGTCACCACCGTGCAGTGCCGCCATACGTTGCTGGCCCACCGAATCCATCTTCGCGTAATTCGCCTGGGCTGCTGCAATGGTTGCGTCGTCCAGGTGACTGATCAGTTCGTTAGCGGCGGCCCAGGCTTTCTCGCTGGTCTCGCGCACGATCACATGCAGACGCACGCCAAAGCGAACCGTGCGTCCGTGGCGGGCTGCTCGTTCGCGCACATCGGCGATCTTCTCCGCGACCGCAGCCGGCGGTTCGCCCCAGGTCAGGTAGGCATCGACATGTGTGGCGGCCAGCTCATGGGCGGCGGGCGACGAGCCGCCGAAATAGAGAGGAGGGTGGGGCTTCTGGATCGGAGGGAAGAAGTTCTGCGCGCCCTTCACCTTGAGGTGATCGCCATCGAAATCCACGGTTTCACCAGCCATCAGCCGGCGCCAGATCGTCAAGAATTCGTCGGATGCCGCATAACGCTGATCGTGGCTTAGAAACACGCCATCGGCTTCAAGCTCGGTGCTGTCGCCTCCGGGCACGACATTGAGCAGCAGCCGACCATTGCTCGCCTGGTCGAGCGACGCCGCCTGGCGCGCGGAAGCCGTCGGGTTGCCCAGCGACGTGCGTAGCGCCACCAGCAGTTTGATTCGCTGGGTCACAGGCACCAGGCTGGCGGCAGTAACCCAGGGGTCGAGGCAACTGCTGCCGGTGGGGATCAGCAGGCCGTCGTAACCCAGTTGATCGGCGGCCACGGCGATCTGGCGCATGTATTGGTTGGTGGCCGGTCGGCCGCTGCTGGAATGGCCCAGATAGCGGGTATCCCCGGAAGTGGGCAGAAACCAGAAAATATCGAGACTCATAGGGTGTCCTCGTTGCCATCGTCGGTTTGGGGCAAAAGCCCCGTCGGTGCACGCGTGGCAAAACTCATTGGAATTCGTGGCCCGTTGCCGGTGCTTGTCGGCGAGACTTGCTTGAATGCAAGGAATGGGGCCCATGCCGGTAACGCAATCCCTGTGCCAGCGCTCCAGGCGAGGCACCGCGCAGTCAACGCATGGCGAACTGTTGGTCTGGCAACAGTGTTGTTGATTGAGTGTTGCTGAAAAGATAGTCGGCAACATCGCTGGAGCGGTTCTGGCCCTGGAAGGCGTTTACGAGCATCCGCACTTCATGGTGTTCAGCCTGACCAGACCGCAAACCTATCCTGATGAGATGTTCTGGTCGGACATTCGCACCTTGCGAGTGCTGAAGGACCGAGCCGGATAATCTGGCGATCGCCAGCCTGGAAACGAAGGAAACCCCGTAGAGCGATCTGCGGGGTTTTGTGCATCCTGGGCTCAGCCGCAAATACCCTAGGCTTCGCATAATGTATATTATGTTAAATTACATGTAGGCTTTGAATGTCACTCTCAGGATGCACCTTGCGCTGAACAAGATCTTCAAACCTCGCGCCTCGTCACCGCCCCAAAACAGCATCTCGTGGAAAACGGCGCAAATCTTGACCACTGAGCTTCATCTGCCCGGTCATGTTGGGCCAGCCACAGCCTCTATCGAGGGGCGTCACGATATCCGCGTGGGCAGCGCTGCTCGTCGGCTTCGCTTTCCAGACCATTACCGAGTAGCTGGCTGTGGGCACCAACGTCGAATAACCCATGCAGGCCCCAGCGCATGCCGGGTTGGCTCATGCGAAATTCTAAAGCATTGCCAGCCTGGATCGTGAGCTGGAAGGCTTCGCGCTGATGACTTCGATGATCGCGGAGATCCGGTCGACGGCCAGCGGCAGGACGTTCTTGGGCTGGCCGGTGCAAGCACATGGCTGTGGCCCTTGCCCACCCTCCTCTTTCACAGATGATGATCCGTTCGAGTCATTACGCTTCCTGTCGTCTCAACTCTTTTCCTCTGCTTTCAGTTTGAGCACCTGGCGAGCGAAGTCTGCGGGCTCGATACATCTTTGTTGAGCTGCAAGACAAAGCTCAGCCCATCCCTTTTGCCTGCGCAGATACTGTCTGTTGACGTCGGATGTATCGGGCGGAATGCTGCGTTCGATTTCTTCGGCCAGCGCGGGCACAAGCAGCAGAAATGCAGCCACCGCTGCATCAATGAGATCTGCGTCTTCCACAATTTTCCCCTGGCGACGACAAGTACGGCTCTTCCTGTCCTCACGAAACATGGCTCGTGGTTTCGTAGACAGCCAGGCCGCCGGCACACGGAAGGAGTCATCTGCTTCGTTGGGGCCGTCGAGCGAATTAGAGCCTAAGACTTTCCCGCAAACCATGCGGCTTGCGGGAAAGCGTGTTCAGTCACGAGGACTGAACCTTTAGGCCATCAGCTATGGCCGCCATGGCTGTGCTGGCCACCTTTACGGCCTGCTTCAGATGCTTTTTGCGGGTCGTTGGCGAAGTTGCCGCCGCTGTGCTGGCCGCCTTTCTTCCCTGCTTCGCTGGCCTTCTGTTTGTCGTTGGCGAAATTGCCGGGGTTCTTGTTGGTAGTCATGGTGATTACCTCGCTGGGCAGTGAATGAAGATGCAAGGTCGAGAAATCGATGCCTTACACCGGGTCTGAAAAATTGCCCGGAACGATGTTCAACTTGATTGCCTATCTATCGATGGGCGGGCATGGATCGCTCCGTGGTTTCATCGCTCTATGCGTGCCGTCGTCATTGCCGGGCGCTCAGCATCTTTCGCCCTGCAGCGCTCTGCGATGGAATTCGGGAATCAGTTCAAGCCCATGTCGAATCGTCTGATGCCGCATCCACTGCGGCTCGCCGTTGAAGCGCATGCGGCGGGTGAACAGGGCCAACCCCTCGTGCATGCGAAACCCCCAGGCCAGGCAGACCGTCCCTGGTGCGATGCCATCCTTGCCCTCCGCATCCAGCAGCCCGGTGACGGCGAGCACGGCGGTCGCTGGCTTGTAGCGAAACGCTGCCTCCGCCATTGCCTTTGCCACCTCGACACTGGTCAGGTTGAAGTCCTCCAGCCACATCGCTTCCACACCCAGAAGCTCGCGCTTGGCTGTAGGCGAATAGACCACGATGCCTCCTTCCATTACTTGTCCACTTCCAGGTATTGAAGACAGTACTGCAGAGATATGACCTCCGGTGCATGACTCGGCGGTGAGCAGGCGCAGGCGTTGCCGCTCCAGGTAATCCACGACCCTTTGGGCCGATTCGCGCAGTTCGGCTTCGAACATGATCAAAAACTCCGGCCGGGGCGTTGCGGCGGGGGCGGAAAAGCGTCCATTCGATGGCCCGCTCCGGTTCGTCCAGGCAAATGGGTTTGAGTAGGCAGGAGGTCTTCGGTTGCTCCTCCAGGGACTGCCTCGATGTTGCTCGCAGCCCGATGGGCTGGCTCCCTTCTCCTGGAAGCGAACCGAGCAAGTTCCGCGCCTGGAGCGCTCTTTCGAACACCCTCGCCCCAGACCGCCTCCAGGCGTGGATAGTCGCAGCGTGCAATCAGCAATGCGCACGATCGGCAGAAGTTGCCGGTGCATTTCGCCCGAACGAAACGGCAGATAAAAAATCCTTGGCACCAATTCCAACCGGACCGGTCGCAAGCAATAGCGGAGCGAGGAACCGAGCATGGGCAAGCAAGCACGCAGCGCCGCCGACGATGATTTCGGTGCGCGCGAGTATCCCTTTCCCGAGCAGATAGAAGGCCAGCGTCGCGCCTGGCGGCTGGAGCGCATTTCGCTCTACGGGCTGGTCGCGATTGTTCTACTGGCGGTGGCAGGCGTGTTCTCCAGCGGCCCCTTGAGCAGCGCAAAACAGGCCAGCGATGGAGGTCGCCTCGAGGTCGAGTACGAACGATTCGAACGCTTGGGCGCCAGTAGCCGATTGCACATCAAGTTACGCGGCAACCCCGGTGCCGAGGCTCGGCTACGCCTGAACGGCGACCTGCTCTCCGGTCACGATGTGCAAAGCCTGCAGCCAGAGCTACCAGCTCGCAGTTGGGAGGGTGGCCTGGAGCTGCTGGGCAGATTGGACGAGCGCGGCGAGCTGCATCTGTACCTGGCATTGCTGGCCACGCAGCCGGGGCTGCTAACGCATCGGATTTTCTACGCCGATGCGCAGCTCGAGTTCCAGCAACTGGTCTACCCCTGAGGAGCCTGTCATGGATTCCGTCCTGCGCGCCGTAAGCATCTACCTTTTCCTGATCATACTGTTCCGCCTGGTGGGCAAGCGCGCTTTGGCGGACGTCAGCACTTTCGATCTGCTGTTTCTGATGATCATCAGCGAGGCAACCCAGCAGGCCATGCTCGGTGACGATTTCTCCACGACCAATGCTCTGCTGGTAATCATCACTCTGGTGGTGATGGATGTTGTTTTCTCGCTCATGAAGCTGCGCTTTCCACGTATGGACCGGATCATCGAGGGTGCATCGATCCTGATCGTCGAACATGGCCGTCCACTCAAGAACCGGCTTGCCGAAGCGCGACTGCGCGAAGAGGACATCCTGCTCGAGGCGCGGCAATCGCAAGGGGTGGAGCGCATGGAGCAGATTCGCTTCGCCATCCTGGAGAAGAACGGGAAGATATCGATCATTCGCGAGGCCGGTTGAGCACTCGCGCGCGCCACGCGTCTCGACGCCGCAAGGAAATAAATCTGAACAGCGGCCCTCCTGCCCTTTCAAATGGAACACACACCTTCGGGAGGATTACCCATGACCGCAAAACAAGACAACCTGCTGGATTGGCTGCGCGATGCCCATGCCATGGAACAACAGGCGGAGAAGATGCTCGAGGCCCAGGCCGGCAGGCTCGAACATTACCCTGAGTTGAAATCGCGCATCCTGCAGCATCTGGATGAGACACGCGGCCAGCAACGTCTGCTCGAAGAGTGCCTGAAGCGTCTCGACAGCAGCCCCTCCACCTTCAAGGACATGGGCGCAAAACTCATGGCGTTCGGTCAGGCTGTCAGTGGCATGACGGTCAGCGATGAAGTGGTCAAAGGCGCCATGAGCGGCTATGTCTTCGAGAACATGGAGATTGCCGCCTACACCGTGCTGATTGCCGCGGCTCAGGAAGTTGGAGACGCGGCCACGGAGTCGGCGCTCAAGCAGATCCTTCCCCAGGAAGTAGCGATGGCGGAATGGCTACGCGAGCATTTGCCCGAAATAACAGGCGCCTATTTGGCCCGCGACAAGGTGGATGCCGACGCAGCCAAGCGATGAACTGACCAGGCGTGGCGCATTTGCCGACCGGCTCGATATCTACCGGGGAGCTGGTGGCCTTGATCGAGCCGGTCCGTTCGGCACTTGTGTACGTTGTATCCTTCCACGCTTTTGAAACCTTGCAGATCGTGAGCGGGACCGTGCAGGCAGCGGGCGTCAGGCGGGCCTCTTCCGTTGAACCGGGACCGGTCCAAGCGATCGGCATGGAACACCTTCAGGAGCAGGACACTCATGACTGACTTCATGCAGGAGCGCGCTGGAAGCGGGAATCGGCTACTGGACGAACTTCTTCTGGCGCGCGGTCCCGGTGGTCAGGAAAACGAAGTCCGCGCCGTTTGCCATAGAGAACTAATCAAGTACTGCGACCGTGTCTGGACAGATGCTGCTGGAAATCTGATAGGTCTCATCGCCGGCAACGCAGAGAAAGGTCCTGCGGTAAAAGTCATGGCGCACCTGGATGAGATCGCGATGATCGTGAAGCGCGTGGAGGACGATGGAGCGCTGAGGGTAGTAGCGCTGGGCGGCGCCAACCCGGTGAGTTTCGGGGTGTGCCCGGTCGACATCCTCGCGGAGAAAGCAGTGCTGCCTGGCGTGCTTTCTTACGGCTCCATGCACATCACCAATGAGTCGCCCCAGGGTAAGGATGTGCAGACGGGGGCGGTGCATTGGGAAGATGTGCACGTCGTGACCCGTATGAGCCGGGAACAGCTTCGTGATGCCGGCGTACGTCCAGGAACACGTGTGGTGCTGTCTCAGCACTGGCGGCAGCCCTGGCGGGTTGGCGACGCCATCGCTGCTCATTTTCTGGATGATCGTGCGCCCCTGGCTGCCTGCATTGAAGCGGCTGCTCTGCTGGCCGCGCGCAAGGCGGAGCTGGGCTGCGATGCCTACCTGGTGTTCACCACAATGGAAGAGGAATCCAACTCCGGGGCGATGTTCGCGGCACGCACGCTGCCCGGGGACGTTGCCGTCGCAGTGGAGGTCGGCCCGGTGATGCCTGAGTACGCGACTCGATTGAGCATTGATCCGATCATCAGCACCGGGGACCAGAAGGCCTATTACACCCGTGCGATCGCGGAGCAGCTTCATCGCGCCGGGGTGCGCTGTGGCTATCAGCCTCAGTTTGCTCTATTGCTTGATTTTGCTTCCGACGCCAGCGCCGTGCTGGCTGCCGGGGTCTGTCCGCAGAGCGGCTGCATTGCGATACCCACGGAGAACACTCACGGTTACGAGATGATCCTCGCAGAAGGCATTGGCGCCTGCGCCAGGACATTGACCCAGTATCTGGTCGACTTCGCCTAGCCGTGCGCGGCATCAGGGTGGCGGTTCAGCGAGACCGCGAGGGCCGGCGATACCCCAGATGGCCAATCCGACTATCGGGAAAATCGCGATTAGCAAGGCCCAGAGAGCCTTTGCGTTTACGTCCTTATCGCTGCGGAAAACACTGACGATGGCCCACAGGTCGAGCAAGACAATGATCACCGCAACACCAATGAATGTGAGGGACAGAAAAGTCGACATCGGATACCTCCGAACTGCAGGTGTATGCGGTGGGCATGCAGAGCAGTCCAAGGTTCCATCCAGGCGATCACCGCAGTGAGAACTTTCGAAGTCACGACAATCCTCGCTGAAACAGTCTCGACATTCGACTCGCCGGCCTCATCAATGCCGTCTGGCTTTGGGCGTAGTTGAACCCAGGCCTTTGCCTCGTCTGCTCCTTCTGCCCGCACAGGGGCTCTCGCCGGTTGAATCCAGCGCCAGAACAGCCAGAGAAATGAGCGACCTGCGAGGTTCCAGATCTTCCGCAGGCCGTTCATTTTCGCTACCGCGCAATTACCACATCACCCGCACGCCAACCTTGGCCCCCACCGAGTGGCTGTCTCCGAAGCCCTGCAGGCTGGTACGCCCGAGCAGCTCGCCGAACAGCATGGATCGGCCGTTATCCCAGTCCAGCGATCCACCTACGCCGAGACCGCCCCAGAGGGCTTGCTCTTCGCTCTTCACATGCAGCTCGTCAACGTCCGCCGAGGTACCGTTGGCGAAGTCGTAATAGAGATTGGCAATACCGTAGATGTGCGAGCGGCTGGTCTTTGCGTTGCTGGAGATCCACTGGGTTTCGCGGTCTAGGGAAACGCCCAGACGGGAAATCACGCTGTCGCCGTTGTCGTCGGAGACCTTGGCGCCGTAATCGTCGGTGAACGAATCGAAGCGCACCTGCGACCAGCTCAGTTGAGCCTGCGGGGTAACCGACCAGATGTCGTCCAGCGCCACCCGACGACCCACTTCGACGCTGGCGGCCGCCCCGTTGCCCCGGTTGCCCTTCTCCAGCTTCTTGCCCAGTTGCGAGGAGCGCAGGTCGCTGTCGTACCAGCTCAGTGTTGCCTGACCGTCCACATAGGTACCGTCGTTGCCGTACCAGGTGGCGGTGCCGCCGAAGCCATAGCCAGTTACATCGATGGAGCCGTCGCCATACATCGAGGAGACGCTGGAATTGGCAGTGCCATAGTGCATGGTCGGGCCGACGACCAGAGTGCCGGCGTCGCTTTCATAGACCGGCGCATCGAATCCCGCTTCGAACTTCCACAGGTGCACATCGTAGTCGGCCTTGCTGGTGCTGGAAGACGGATCGATCTGCGAGTCCGTGCCCTCCGCCCTCACCCACGCTCCACGGCCGATGGCCGGCCTGCCGCTCTTCGCCTCGCTTTGCAGCTCCGCATCCGGCTGCCAGTATCGGTTGCCGACGCGCTGCTGCATCGTGCCCAGTTCGTTCACGCGCTGCAGCACGCTGGCGTAGCTCTCGTAGAGCGGCACGGTCGGCGCCAGCAGCGGGCCGGACGGCGGCGTGACGGGCGGGTTCACAGGGGGCGCAACGACCGGGTTGTCCAGCGAGGAACGCAAGTACCAGTTGCCGTCATTGGACGCGCTCGTGCTGCCCTGGTACAGGCGATAGGCGTAGGCACCGGCCACGACGGCAGGCTGCCCTTGGTAGGTGTAGTTGCCGAGCAGGGTGAACACGCCGCTGGAAGCGCCCCCGACTTCGATGATCCGGATGCCCTCCGCCGTCTGGGCGCCTGCTCCGCCGAAATTGGTAACCCGGACGGGCGTGGTGCCAGACGTCGAGCCAGTGATGACCAGGCGGTCGGTGGGGGAGTCATCGCCCTTCAGTTGGGTCCGGATCTCAATCGCGCCGCCCGAAGGAGCGTAGTCCCCGGCAATAGTCAGCGTACCCAGGCTGCCGGGATGGCCAGGGGCGATGATCCCGCTGCTGGTCGTGGTCCCAACCTGGCCGATGCCGGTCAGACGCGCTCCGGACAGGACGTTCATGGTGCCTCCCAAGGTGCCGTCCACCTGCAATGTTCCAGCCTGCACCTGGGCATCGCCCGTAAAGTTCGTACTGTTGCCGCTCAGAGTGAGGGTGCCCGCTCCCAGTTTGTTGAATGCCGAGTTCCCGCTAAAAGCGGTGGCGATACCGATGTCATGGGAGTTGCTGTCGAACCAGGCGCCTTCGCTGCCAATGATCAGCGCCGGGATGTTTTTCAGGAAATCGGCTTCGTCCTTGTTCGCCCGCAGAATGCCGCCATCCAGATCGAGCGTCGCGGCACCGGGACCCGCTTCTACAGCCGCCGTTTCAATAACGCCCCGCCCGCTCGCATCCCCCTTCAAGTGCACGGTCCCAACTCCACCTGCGGCGGTGCCGATTCGCACCTCGTCACCCGTGTGCACAAGCCCGCCCTTCTCGACAGTAACGATTCCGACGCCTTCAACCCCGACCTGCAGGTCGTCGGTGGCACTCAGCCGCGATACGTTGCCAGTGGTGCTCGACACAGTGACGCTGCCGACGGCGCCTGGACGGTATCCGACATAGACGGTGGCGGCGCCGCCCCCGGTCTGCTCGGTTGCGACCGAGCCACCCTCCCGTACACTGAGGTCGCCCACCCCCTCGAACCCCACGTAGATATTGTTGAGAGGGGTCCAGCTAGAGCCGGCATCGGTGACGGTGACCTGTCCCATCCCGCCCAGCTCCGTTCCTAGCAATGCTTGCTCGCTGCGCACCTCGCCACCATTGTTGACTTGGAGCATCCCGGCTCCCTTCATGCCGATCTGGAAGGTAGGCAATAGACCGGGGCCAGCGCTGGCATCCCAGAGCGAATTGGGCCCTGAAACGATGACGGTACCGGTGGAGCCTGGCTCCCTGGCGACGACGGCGGTCCCGACACTGCGCACATTGCCGCCGTTGATGATTATGAGCGCTCCGTTACCGTCCAAGCCGATATAGGTATCGCCATTATTGATCCAGCGCGAGGCGGTTCCGCTGCCGTCGGTACCTTGCACAGTAACGCTACCATTGGCGAGGCTACCGACAACGCCAGAGTCGTTTTCCACGCTCGCCCCCGCATCTATCAGCAGAGAACCAGCGGCACCATCCCCTACATAAAGGTCACCGACGACGGTCCAGTTGGGCGAGTTGGGGGGCCAGGGAGTGATGCTACCTGTAGCGGTTACACTCTGGGCCAAGGCCAGTCGAGTAGCATCCAAGCTGAAAATTGAAGCCGCTATTGCAAGGGCGAGTGTGTGGCGACGAGCGAACGCAGCGTTATTGCACTTCAAGGCACATGTTCCCTGTGTTGTTCTAATTGTTGCTTCGATTCATGCAGGATCTATCGGCCGCAGAACCGAAGTAATGAAGACCGTTCGGAACCTTTTTCTGCCTCCCCCACAGGGTGGGGCGAGATCAAGTCTCGGTTGGTGCGAGCGGTAGCTGTTTCCGGATGAGCGACAGCAGCACCTATCGGTTTGGCGCCACCGTTCATCCCCAACGCTGAACGCCCGCGAACTGGACCAGTCATCCGGTCGTAACACCTCGCGGCGGCGATGTCACCAGCCGCCAACTTCTCCGGTACAGCGATATGGAGGACACGACATGGGCTGGAACGATCATCAAGACGTGGCGCTCATACAGCAGTTACGCCAGTTGCTCGCCGCGCAGGTCCTGGAGGCCGATAGCCGCCAGGAGATCCTCGCCCGCTACTTGCTCGATCACGGCTTTGCTGCGCTTTCTGAGGAGCAGCAGAAACAATTCCGTGAAGAGTTGCTGCCGCTGATGGAGCCCACGCTCGAGACGGAAACCGAGCAGCGCCTGGACATGCAGATCAACGATCCTGGCAATGAAGATCCCGGCTCGCTGATTGAGCTCGATGTCAACGAAGGCGCCACACCCCGGCGCTGAGAGTCCGGTTTCGCTATGACCGCCTTGCATGTCAGGGCCAGGAGTCTGCCATGACCTTCCCGCTGATCGCCTTTTTCACTCGTCCCGAGCAGGCCTGGCGTGATCTGCGCCAGAACGTCAGCCGCCATCCCAAGTCATTCATGCCATTCTGGCTGTTGATGCCATTGATCCCCGCCGTCTGCCTGCTGATCGGCACGACGCAGGTTGGCTGGAGATTGCCCGGCAACGAAGAAACCCAGGTGCTGAGTCTTGCAAGCGGCGCCCTCCTCGCCTTCTGGTGCTATGCAGGCCTGGTGGCGGGTATCGTGGTCATTGCCTACCTGGTGCGCTGGGTTCTGTTTCGCACGCAGAGCCGGCCAGCGGTGGGTTACAGCATGGGTTTCTCTACCGCAGTGGCGCTTCCGCTGATGATTGCCGGGCTGGCCGCACTGATGCCTTCGCGCTGGTTGATGATCCTCGCCGCGGCTCTGGCCACGGCCTATTCGGGCTGGCTACTGTTCATCGGGCTGCCGATCTACATGCGCTTGAGCCAACGGCAGACCGCGTTCTACGGCGCCTGCATCCTGGCTTTCGGCTTTCTCGCACTGCTTACCACCGCATTCGCCTTCCTCGAATTATGGGGCCAGACGCTGCTTGGCAGCGGCGAGTACCTGCAGCAATAGCCAGCCTCAGCGCTCCGGCTGCGGCACGGGCTCTTCCGGTGGTTGCTGCATGGGGACTTCTTCGGGAAAGTCCTCGGGAATCTGGCTCTCGCGATCCGGCGGAGCCTCCTGGGGTTCGGGGCGCTGTGAGCGAACGGTCAGTGACATGACGCTTACCTCCAACCAAAGCTGCGGCAAGAACCGCCGGTCTGTCGTTGGATATCTGGCAGCAGGATCGTTCGATTTTTCTTGCCGTAGTGCGTCGTTGCACGCCACCTGCGGGAAACTCTGAACCCCCGCACTTGAGCTCCGTCAACCGCTACACCTCGTACCGCGAGGGCATTCCATCCGATACGGAGAATCATCATGAACACGACAGCTCTTCTACGCGGCGCACTGCTGTGTGCTTTCATCCTCCCGGCCGGGCCGCTGCTGGCGGCGGACCAGGATTCGGCAAAGGACCAACACTTCGTCACCGAGGCTTCGGCTGCCGGGATGGCGGAAATCGACGCTGCCAAACTGGCCCTGAAGAAGAGCCAGTCCCCCGACGTGAAGACCTTCGCGCAGCACATCATCGATGACCACAGCAAGGCCAACGCGACCTTGAAGACGCTCGCCGAGAAGCATCGGCTGCAGCTTGCAGAAAGTGCCAGCCTGACCAACCAGGCGAAGGCCAAGGTACTCGATGTGCGCGAGGAGTCCTTCGATGCGGCATACGCCAACAATCAGGTCGGCGCCCACGAGGAAGCGGTGAAGCTCTTCACCGACGCGGCAAACAACGCCAGCGACACCGACATCAGGAAGTTCGCCCAGGACACCCTGCCAGTGCTCCAGCAACACCTGGAAATGGCGCAGGACCTGGTCAAGGCGCACCCTTCGGAATGAGGCTGGATGAAGGCCGGAGCGCGAGTCCGCACTCCGGTCCGTCCTGAGCTCAGCCTCCCATCTGCTGGCGTAGCGCGCGGATCTGATCCAGGTTGCGGATCACTCCGGCGTACTGTCTTTCCACCATCTCGCGAATGTCCATCGGCAACGCCTGCTTCAGCGCGTCCGTATAGTGCTGCAGGGCCACACCCTCGCCGCGCTCGCACTCGCTGAGCACCGCAGCTTCATCCTTGCCGCTGACCCAGGCGCGCAGGTCGATCCAGCGCCTGTGCAGGTCCGCCCCGACGCTGGTGCCATGCTCCGGACGGCCGCCCAGCTCCAGAACCTGTTTCTCCAATTGTTCCGCCGCCAGCTCGCACTCGCCGGAGCGCCGTTGGAATAGTTCCTTCAACGGCGGCGGCGTCACGTTGTCGGCGCAGGCAAGAAAGCCTTTCTGGCCATCACGGCATGTCTCGATCAGGTCGTTGAGGATGGAGACCGTCGCCTTGTCGCTATCGCTCATCATCTTGGGATTCCTCCAGTGCTGTCGATCGAAGACGGCCGGTACATCAGTCAGCCGCCGGGGGTTTCGCTGCGTTCAGCCCCTCACCAGCCGGCCGGCACGCTCGCCGACCACCATCTCGGTGATCCAGCGCACCAGGATCTGCGTGTAGTCGTCCTGCGACTGCTCGCTGCTCAGCGCATGATCGGCCCGGTCGATGATCCGGTGAGTCAATGAGTGCGTGTGCTGGAAGGCGGCCCGATAGCTCATGATGGTGGCGTGAGGAATGAAGTCATCGTGCTCCGACTGCACCAGCAGCACATCGCCGGTGAACGCGGCACAGGCCTTCAGCGCCCGGTTGCTGGCCGCCGGTATATGAGAGGCGCGATAGATCATCAGATCGTCGCGTGGCAGATCACGCTTGGGCAGCGACCAGTCCTCGTCGCGATAGATGGCCGGTACGCGTAGAGCCAGCCAACGCACGGCGCGCAGCTCGGTGAGAATAGAGGCGAGATAGCCGCCGTAGCTGGTGCCGACCACCGCGATGGCCGAGGGGTCGATCCGCGGATGCGCCGCCAGACGATCATAGGCCGCCAGCAGGTCATTGAGGTTGTCTTCCCGCGTGATCCGGGCCTGCTGCGCCTCCCCTGCCCCGTGGCCCCGCAGGTCGAAGGTCAGGCACACGCAGCCGAGCCCGGCGATGCCCCGGGCCCGCTTGAGATCGCGTTGCTGGCTGCCGCCCCAGCCGTGCACGAACAGAACGCCCGGCACATGAGTGATGGGACTGAGGAAATTGCCCTGCAGGTGTTGCGGGCCAACATCGATGTCGATGTTTTCATCGTTGGAGTTCATGAGGTTCCACCATTGCGTACTTCAGCACGAGATCGCCGTGGGGGTCGGGGCCTCGGTACAGGACGTGCGCGTTGTCAGGTAGCGGCTTGTCTTCGAAGATTTCGAAGGACGCGGCGCGGATCACGCACAGGGCGGGTTCGGCGACGAAAGCTTCCAGCGCTGCCAGTTCGGCACCGCTGGCGCCGCCAATACGCCAGGACTGCTCCAGCACGCCTGAACACGGTCGACCCCGGATATCCGTGCCCTGGACCAGGTCGTAATTGCGGCGAGACGCGTAGAACTGCGGAAACGACTGATGTGCCGCGCGATCGAACAATAGCGCTTGCTGGATCGTCTCCCTTACCGGGGCGACCAGGTCCAGGGACAGCAATCCGTCGAAGTCCCCGCGCACCACCAGCAAGTCGCTGCCGCCATACACCAGCTCGCCGCGGGGGTTGCGGGTCTGTTGCTGGATGCCGTGGTAGCTGAGCAGCACACCAGTGATCATCACCTGGCCGACGCTGTGTGTCCGCACCTCCTGCAGATCGTCCTCGATGACCAGGCCCAGGCGGTAATCCGGCTCTTCCAGGTGCCGCAACGCATCGGCCAGCTCATCGATATCGCTGATGACCTGCTGACCCATTCCTCCCCGTCCACCTGCGGGCTTCAGGCGTTGCGGCCCGCGCTTCAGACGCGCGCTGGCACAGCGCACCGCGTCGTTGTGGCAGAACACGCTGTTGCCATCCAGCACCAGGGGCTGCACACGCCGCGCGAAGGTGTCGTTCCAACCCTTGGGTGTCAGGGTCGGGCGCTCGAACAGCGGATGCACGATGGCCTTTCCGCCCTGGAATTCGCGCTCGACGTAGCCACCGAACAGGTCAAGCGGGCCGTGAACACCCAGCCTTGCCGCCTGGGCGCGGCCGGCGACCGTGGCGTCCGGCACCCAGTAGATCGATCGTCCCGCACTGCCCTGCCCGGGAAGCTCGGCACTGAACTCCAGCCCCTGGATATCCGCCAGCCAACGGGCCAGCGCCTGGTTGGTCTGCACATCCGCAGGGTGCGCGTCGGGTTCCAGCGAGCAGGCGACGACCAGACGTGAGCTGTCGGCAGTGATCATGGATTGCCTCCCTCGGGCAGGATGTATGAACACTCGACTGTCGATGCAGTCAGGGGTTCTAAGCACATGACGAACAGTGGAGCGCACATGAATCCCGATCGCGAAGCGCAGATCCGCCAGAAGGCCCATGACATCTGGGTTGCCGAAGGTAAACCTCGCGGACAGGAAATCCGCCACTGGAAAATGGCCGAGGAAAGCCTGGATAGCACCCTGCCGGTCGAGCGCGCCCAGGACATTGAATACAAGGGCAAGGAGCACCCGCGCCGCGAGGCGTAAGGCAGGCAAAATGCAACCCGTGGCGCTGACCATCGTGCAGTTTGCTGATTGCACGGCGCCATCCACCGGCGCATTTCTTCTGCTCGATCAGATAGTTGGACCAACCCCGAAGACTGGTACGCCCCCTGCTTGCAGCACTCTCGACGCCCGGGCCCGTTCGCTCACGGCGTGCTTGTGACTTCGATGAACAATCCATCTCACGCGAGAGCAGCCATGCTGGATCTGTGGACGCCATTCGACCGTTGGACCAGCGTTCAGGTCTTCCTGAATGTCGCGACTCTCTGTGCCGCCGTCATCCTGGGCCTGCGCATGCTGCTGCCGCTGGCGGAGCGCCTGACGTGTCGAATGCCCTTCGTCCACGAACTGCTGGTGCAGTCGCGTACTCCGCTGCTGTTCCTCGCGCCCTTGCTGGTGATCCACACTCTGTGGGATTCGTCCGCGCTGCCCAACCTGGAGTTGCCGCGCCATGTCAGCCGATTGCTGATTATCGCCGTACTGACCTGGCTGGGCCTGCGCCTGGTGCGCTCCCTGCGCACCTCGATCCTGCGCCTGCACCCGGTCACCGTGAGCGATAACCTGCGGGCGAGGCGCGTACATACCCAGGTGATGGTCCTCGAGCGATTGCTCAGTGGCCTGGTGCTGATCCTTGGCATCGCCGCGATGCTGATGACCTTTCCCGCCGCCAGCCAGTTCGGCGCCAGCCTGCTGGCCTCAGCCGGGCTTGCAGGCCTCGCCGTGGGCTTTGCCGCGAAGCCGGTGCTGGGCAATCTCATCGCCGGGCTGCAGATCGCCCTCACCCAGCCGATCCGCCTCGACGACGTCGTTATCGTGCAGGGCGAATGGGGGCGCATCGAAGAAATCACCGGCACCTTCGTCGTTGTGCGCATCTGGGACGACCGGCGATTGGTAGTGCCGCTGCAGTGGTTCATCGAGAACCCCTTCCAGAACTGGACCCGCGCCACCTCCAACATCACCGGCGCGCTCATCCTCTGGGTCGACTACCGCACCCCGCTCGAGCCGCTGCGCCAGGAACTCGACCGCCTGTGCAAGAGCACCTCGCTGTGGGACGGACGGGTTTCCGTGCTGCAAGCCATCGAATGCAGCGAAACAGCGGTGCAACTGCGGGTGCTGGTCAGCGCCGCAGACTCATCGCGCAACTGGGACCTGCGCTGTTTCCTGCGCGAGCACCTGCTGCTGTTCATTACCACCCGCTATCCGCAGAGCCTGCCGCTGGTGCGCGCGGCGATGCTCAGCGACTGGCCGCAGGCGCCTGGCAACGACCAGGCGGCGCGAGTACCCGAACGCCAGCCGCCAGTGTGATCACGACCGCTGGCGGAAAAATCGAAACTTCGTCCGCGCAGGGCCAGTCCCTCCGAAGGACAACCCGGAAAACCACGGAGACACCCAAGGGCTTGCAGGAATCGCCGGCCCTCACCGACAAGAAGCGAGGAACACGACAATGCCTGACCAGTTGGCCGATGTGCGCCTGGAAGAGCCCTGCCCATCCAACCTGCCGCCGATCTTTCCGGCCGAAGGCATGCCGAAAAGGCACAAACGCATCCTCTTCGTGACGTCCGAGTTCACCGACTTCGTCAAGGCCGGCGGCCTGGGTGACGTCTCCGCGGCCCTGCCAAGGGCGCTGCTCGCCGAGCACGACATCCGAGTGCTGCTGCCAGGTTATCCGCAGGTCCTGCAAAGCGCGGTGGCCTGCAAGGTGGTCGGCCACCTTCCCGGTATGGCCGCACTGCCGGCCTGTGACATCGGCGAATTGCGGCTGGCCGACGGACTGGTGGTCTACGCGCTGATCTGCCCGGAGCTTTACGACCGTCACGGCACTCCCTACGGCGATGACCAGGGCCAGGAGTGGCCGGACAACCACATCCGTTTCGCCCGTCTGAGCCTGGCGGCGGCGGATATCGCCGCGGGGCGATCCGAATTGAGCTGGTGCCCGGACCTGCTGCACGTGAATGACTGGCCCGCCGCTCTCGCACCGGCTTACATGGCCTGGCGCGAACAAGCTACGCCCAGCGTGCTGACCATCCATAACCTTGGCTATCAGGGCTCCTGCCCGCTTGGCTGCTGCGCGGAACTGGGCCTGCCGGATACCGCCGGCCTGCCGGAAAGCATGGAGTTCTACGGCAAGCTGTCGTTCCTCAAGGCGGGCATCAGCCATGCCAGCCATATCACCACCGTCAGCGAAACCTATGCGCGCGAAATCACTGGCGAAAAATTCGGCTGCGGCATGCACGGCGTACTCACCCAACGGCGCCGGCGCGGCCAGCTAAGCGGCATCACCCACGGTATCGACGGCAGTTGGACGCCAAATCTCGACCCTCATCTGGTCGAGCGCTTCGATGCCACCCATCTGGCCGGCAAGCGGCGTAACGCCGAGCATGTCGAGCGGCAGTTCGGTCTGCTGCCGGGGCGCGGTCCCCTGTTTGCGGTGGTGTCGCGCCTGGTGCATCAGAAAGGTATCGACCTGACGCTGGCCATCGCCGACGAAATGATCGCCGCCGGCGGCCGGCTGGTCGTCATTGGCCGTGGCGAACCGGAGCTCGAGCAAGCGATGAAGCGGCTGGCAGAGAACTATCCCGGTCGCGTCGGCGTACACATCGGTTTCGACGAAACCGAGGCGCGGCGCATCTTCGCCGCCAGCGACTTCCTGCTGATGCCCTCGCGCTATGAGCCCTGCGGACTCAGCCAGATGTATGCGCAGCGCTTCGGCTCGCTACCCATTGCCCGGCACACGGGCGGGTTGGCCGACACCATCGTCGATGGCGTCACCGGCCTGCTGTTCCGCGACGAAACTCCCGAGAGCTACTTCGACGCCATAAGCCGCGCATTGAACATCTACCGCTATCCTGACCTGCTCGATGCCATGCGCCGCAAGGCCATGAAATCGCCTCTACGCTGGGAAGACGCCGCGCGCCCGTACACCTCCCTGTATCAGCGGCTGTTGCAGCAGGCGCCGGCGCGAGCGTTCCGATGAGCCAGGCGTTCAAGGCAGGAGCGTTGCCGCAAGGCAGCGGCATCACGCGCTTTTCGCTGTGGGCGCCGGATGCCCGCCGGGTCACCGTGGAGCTTGGCAATGGCGGCCAGTACCAGCTATCGAAGCATGCCGAGGGCTGGTTCAGCGAAGAACTGCCCTGCCCCGCCGGCACTGCCTACCGGTTTCGGATCGACCAGCGCCTGAGCGTCGCCGATCCTGCCTCCCGGGCGCAGGCCGGCGGCGTCGAGGGCGCGAGCCTGGTGGTGGACTACACGGGCTACCCCTGGAAGCATCGCGAATGGCGCGGCCGTCCCCGGCATGAAGTGGTGTTGTACGAGGCACATGCCGGGCTGCTTGGCGGTTTTGCCGGCATCCAGGCGAAGTTGCCGGAACTGGCGCGGCTGGGGATCACCGCCATCGAGCTGATGCCCCTCAACACCTTTCCCGGCCAGCGCAACTGGGGCTACGACGGAGTGCTGCCCTACGCGCCGGCTGACGCCTACGGTGGGCCGGACGACCTGCGGCGGCTGATCGACAGCGCCCACGGCCTGGGCCTGATGGTCTTCATCGACGTGGTCTACAACCACTTCGGTCCCCAGGGAAACTATCTGGGCCAGTATGCCAGCGCCTTCTTCCGCGACGACCTTCGAACCCCTTGGGGGACGGCCATCGACTTCCGCCGTCCTGCGGTACGCGAATTCTTCATCGGCAATGCCGAGATGTGGATCCGGGAGTACCGGGTCGATGGCCTGCGGATCGACGCGGTACATGCCATCCCGGACAAGAGTTTTCTGCGCGAGCTGGCCGAGCGTGCCCGCACAGCGGCCGCAGGGCGCCACCTGCACCTGGTGCTGGAGAACGAGCACAACGAAGCGAGCCTGCTGCGGAACGCCTTTGACGCCCAGTGGAACGATGACCTGCATCATGCGCTGCACGTGCTGCTGAGCGGTGAAAGCGAGGGCTATTACAGCGACTTCGCTGCGCGCCCGATCGAGCATCTTTGCCGCTGCCTGCGCGAGGGCTTCGCCTTTCAGGGCGAGACTGACTATCGCGGCCTGACGCGGGGCGAACCGAGCGGCGACCTGCCACCGCACGCCTTCGTAGCCTTTCTGCAGAACCATGATCAGGTAGGCAATCGCGCCTTCGGCGAGCGACTGATCACCCTCTGCCACCCCGAGCAGTTACGCGCCGCCATTGCCCTGGTGCTGCTCCTGCCCATGGTGCCGATGCTCTTCATGGGCGAGGAATGGGGCGAGCGCCGGCCATTCCTCTACTTCACCGATTACCAGGGCGAGCTGGCCAGCGCCGTCACCGCCGGGCGGCGCGCGGAGTTCATTCAGTTCAGCCGTTTTCGCGAGCCGGATGCCGCGCAAGGCATTCCCGATCCAAACGCTGAGCACACCTTCGACAGTTCGCGACCGCAACCGGACCAGGGCGATCCACAGTGGCGGGAGCACTATCGGCAACTGCTCGAACTGCGCCATCGCTGGTTGACTCCACGTTTGCCCGGCAGTCGCGCGGTGGATGCCCGACCGTTGGGCGAGCGGGCGCTCACCGCCAGGTGGCGGCTGGGCGATGGCAGCCTGTGGCGCATCGACCTGAACCTGGGCGAGCAAGACGTGAACGTCGAACCGCCTGGCGAAAGCGCCCAACTGCTGTTCTGCAGCGGACAGAGCGCCGCTCACTATCGACATGGCTGGCTCGGCCCCGCCGGGCTGGTCCTCAGCCTGGAGATATCCTGATGAGCGATGCGCAATTGGAACGGCTGGCAACCCGCGCAGGGCTGAAGATCGAATGGATCGATGCCGACAACCGCGCGCAACGGCTGACCCCGGAAGTGCAGCGCAGCGTTCTGGAAGCCTTGGGATTTCCCGCCCGGAGCCCGGAGCAGATTCTGCAGAGCCTGGAAGTTCTGCAGCAACGCAGCGCCGTGCCATCGGCATTGATCACCGCAGAGCGCGGCAAGCCGGTATCGATCTCCGCCCCGGCGGGCACCGCGTACCGCCTGCTGGATGAAGATGGTGCCGATCATCGTCATGGCCATCTCGACGAGCACGGGCGACTGCAGGCGCCGGACCGTAGCGGCTACTACAGCCTGCACCTGGGCGACCATGAAATCCTGCTGGCCGTGGCGCCGCCGCGCTGCCCATCGGTGCAGCAGTTGTGCACGGGCAAGCACCGTGCCTGGGGCCTGGCCACGCAGTTGTACTCATTACGCCGCGAGCACGATGGCGGCATTGGCGACATCGCGGCGCTGCAAGACCTGGCGCGCAGCGCCGCACGGCACGGCGCCGACGCGCTGGCGATCAGCCCGGTGCATGCGATGTTTCCCGCCGCGCGGCATATCTACAGCCCTTACTCGCCATCCAGCCGCTTGCTGTTCAACGAACTCTATGCCGCCCCGGGCTTGCTGCTGGGCGATGAAACGGTGCGCCAGGCGATTGCCGCAACCGGCCTGGACCAGGAGTGGGGGCGTCTGGAGCGACTGCCACTGATCGACTGGCTGGGCGTCGCCCACGCTCGCGACCGCCTGCTGGGCCAGCTCTATCGCCAGTTCCAGCAGAGCGATGGAGAGTTGCACGAGGACTTCCTCGCCTTCCGCGCCCAGGGCGGCGCCGAACTGCTGCAGCACTGTTGCTTCCAGGTCTTGCAGTTGCGCCGCGCCGAGTCTGGCGACGGCATGGACTGGCGCTTCTGGCCGCACTCCTACCGCAATGCCGCCAGCGCCGAGCTGGGGCATTTCATGATCGACGAAGAACAAGCGATCAGCCAGCAGGCGTTCGGCCAGTGGCTGATCGCCCGTGGCCTGCAGCAGGTACAACGCACCGCGCAGGACGGCGGCATGGGGATCGGACTGATCGCCGACCTGGCCGTCGGAGTGGATCCCTCAGGGAGCCAGGCCTGGATGCGCCAGAGCGAGCTGCTCGGCGGCGTCAGCATCGGCTGCCCGCCGGACACCCTCAACCGTAGCGGCCAGGACTGGGGGCTCTGTGCCTTTTCCCCCGATGGCCTGCGGCGCCAGGGCTTCCGCGCCTTCATCGAAATGCTGCGGGCCAACCTGCGCTACGTTGGCGGACTGCGTATCGACCATATCCTTGGCCTGCGCCGCCTGTGGCTGATACCCACTGGCGCTCCGCCGGAGGCTGGCGCCTATCTCGACTATCCATTCGACGACCTGTTGCGGCTGCTCTGCCTGGAGGCTGAGCGGGCCAATGCGCTGATTATCGGCGAAGACCTTGGCACCGTTCCCGAGGGCATGCGCGAAATGCTCTCTGCCAGAGGCATCCTCGGTACGCGTGTACTGCTGTTCGAGCAGCAGCACGGCCATTTCATCGCTCCCCGGCAGTGGCCGGCCGATGTGCTGGCGACCACCACCACTCACGACCTGCCGACCCTGGAGGGCTGGCGGCAAGGGCGTGACATCGACTGGCGCGAGCGTCTTGGCCAGCGCTCCAGCGCCGCTTCGACGGATGATCGCGGTGGCCGTGAACGAGAAACCGCGGCTTTGCAGCGCGCGCTGAACGAACATGGCGTCGGTGGTCATTCACTGTTGGACGGAGCCATTGAATTCCTCGGCACGACCCCGGCACAGCTAGTGTTGCTGCCGATGGAAGATGTCATGGCCTGCGTCGAGCAGCCGAACCTGCCGGGGCCTGGAGACGCCCACCCCAACTGGCGACGACGCTTCGCCCGGCCGGCGCGGGACATGCTCGATGCGCCGGAAGTCAGCGCGCGTCTGGAGCGGCTGCGCCGGGCCCGTGATCGAGGGCGCGAACATGGCTGATATCCGCGCCACCCTGCGCCTGCAATTCAACCGCGGGTTCACCCTGGATGACGCCCTGCCCTGGCTCGACTACTTCTCGCGCCTGGGCATCAGTCACCTCTACGCCTCGCCGCTGCTGGCAGCACAGCCTGGTTCCAGCCACGGCTACGACACCGTCGACCCGACGCGCATCAGCGACGAGCTGGGCGGCGAAGCGGCGCTGCGCCGGCTGGTTGGTGGCCTGCGGCTGCACGGGATGGGGTTGATCGTCGATACAGTGGCCAACCACATGCGCATCGGCGATGCCAATCCCTGGTGGCAGGATGTACTCGAATGGGGACTGGACAGCCCTTACGCGCACTTCTTCGATATCCGCTGGCATAGCGACGACCCGCTACTGGACCAGCAAGTGCTGCTGCCTTGCCTTGGCGGGGACTATGCCGACGAACTGGCGGCAGGCAGCATCCGGCTCGACTACCAGGCCGAGGACGGGCGCTTCCTGTTGCGCTATGGCGAACACCGTTTCCCGGTCTGCCCGGCAAGCTTCGGCATGATCCTCTCCCATTCGCCCTTGGCGGCGCTGCGCGAACTGTCGCCGCGCTTCGCCGAGTTGCATCGCCACCCGCAGGCTCGTCATCTGGCCCAGGCACTGTGCCGGCAACTGGTCGCACTGCTTGGCGATCCGGCCATCCGCGGCATCCTGCTAGACACTTACCGCGACGACTGGCATGCCCTGCACCGGCTGCTCGAACAGCAGCACTACCGGCTGGCGAACTGGCGGGTGGCGGCGGACGACATCAACTGGCGCCGTTTCTTCGATATCAACGAGCTGGTCGGCCTGCGCGCCGAACGGCCTGATGTGTTCCGGGCCAGCCACGCCTACCTGCTCGGTCTGATGGAGCAAGGGCTGATCGACGGGCTGCGTATCGACCATGTCGATGGCCTCGCCGACCCACGCGGCTATTGCCGACGCCTATCACGGGCCACGAATGGCGCGCCGCTGTACGTGGAAAAGATTCTCGGCCCCAGCGAAGCGCTGCCCGGCGACTGGCGGGTACAAGGCAGCACCGGCTATGACTTCATGAACCAGGTGTCACTGCTGCAGCACGATGCGTTGGGCGAGCCGCTCTTGCGCAACCTCTGGCAGGAGATCAGCAATCGGCGTGACAGCTTCGCCGGCGAACTCCGCCTGGCCCGTGAGCGGGTCCTCAGCTCACTGTTCGCCGGGGATGTCGAAGGTCTGGCCCAGCAGCTCTGGCGCATCGCCCGACATGACCTGGCCAGCCGCGATATGCCGCTCGGATCGATACGCCGCGCGCTGTACCAGTTGCTCTGCGCCTTCCCGGTGTACCGCACCTATGCCGGCGCGCTGGGACGCTCGGAACAGGACCGGCGCTTCATGACCCAAGCCATTGCCGAAGCCGAGCGTCACCTGGAACCGGTGGATTTGCGCACCCTGCACTGGCTGGAGCGGGTACTGGGCGGCGAGCCACTCTGCGCGCTCCCCCCCGGCCCGTTGCGGCGGCTGCGGCAGCACGTGCTGGCGCGTTTCCAGCAATTGACGTCGCCGATTGCCGCCAAGGCCCTGGAAGACACTGCCTGCTACCGCTCGGCGGTGGCGCTGGGACGCAACGACGTCGGCTTCGACCCAGGCCGCCTCGGCTGCGAACCGGAAGAATTTCACCAGGCCTGCCAGGAGCGGTTGCGCAGCTTCCCCCAGGCGCTGCTGACCACCGCCACCCATGATCACAAGCGCGGCGAAGACTGCCGCGCGCGCCTGGCGGTGTTGAGCGAATCCGCGGACTGGTTTGCCGCCTGCGCCTGGGAATGGTGGAAGCTCGCCGCGCCGCTGCGCAAACACGTGGGGCAAGGCGTAGCACCCAGTGGTGGCGACGAGCTGATTCTCTATCAGTGCCTGCTCGGCGCCTGGCCGCTGGAACTGGTGCCGGACGATACCCTGGGGCTGCAGGACTACTACCAGCGGCTGCAGCAATGGCAGCGCAAGGCTATCCGCGAAGCCAAGCTGGAAAGCGACTGGAGCGCTCCAGCGCAGGCCTATGAACAGGCCTGCGCGGAGTTTCTCGCCGGCATCCTGCTCGACGACACCGGCCGGCCACTGTTGCAGGCCATCGCCGATGCCGCACAGCGGCTGATGCCCGCCGGTGCGCTGAACGCACTGGCGCAAGGCGTGTTACGCAACAGCGTGCCGGGCGTGCCCGATCTTTACCAGGGGTGCGAGTTCTGGGACTTCAGCCTGGTGGATCCCGATAACCGCCGCGTTCCCGACTATGCCGCGCGCGAGGCAACGCTGACCCGCGATCCGGACTGGCCAGAGCTGCTGCGCACCTGGCGCGACGGGCGCATCAAACAGGCGCTGTTGGCCCATACCCTTGGCCTGCGCAGGCAATGGCCGACGTTGTTCAGCCAGGGGGACTACCTGCCCCTGGTGGTCCGTGGCGAGCAGGCCCGGCGGGTGCTCGCTTTCGCGCGCAGCTACGCCGGGCAGCACCTGCTGGTGGTGGTGCCCCGCTGCTGCGCCTCGCTGCTGGGCACATCGCCACGACCGCACGTGCCGCCCGCCGCCTGGGGCGATACCCATCTGCAACTGCCTTCGCACCTGGGCGCCGGGCGCTGGCAAGGCTTGACCGGCTGCCACCGAGTGCAGAACGGCGGGCTACGCCTGGCCGACGTGCTGGGCGATAGCCCTGTGAATCTCCTGATGCCCTGTGCTGGAGGTGAACGATGAAAGTCTCGGAACAGCGCGTTCGCGAACTGGCCTATCAGATCTGGGAATCCGAAGGTCGTCCCGAAGGCCAGCAAGAACGCCATTGGCGCATGGCCCTGAGCCTCGCCGAGGGTGAAATCGCCAATGGCCAGGAGGCACCGGCCGAAGACGTGGAACCGCGCTTCGAAGGCCGGGAAGAGCCGGAGCCGCCGGCCATCCTGCAGAAACCGCCGCGACGCCGCGGCAAGCTGCCCGCCGCTACCCCTGAAGAACCCTCGAAGCCCGCCCTCGAGCCGCGCAACAAGGCAAGTGCCGCCGCTACCCCGGGCGAGAAAGCGACGAAGACCAGGCCGAAGACGGCCAAACCCGCAACGCCCAAGCCATCCAGGGCGCCCAAGAGCAGTTGATGCCAGGAGAGCGCAATGACCCGACGAACCCATTCCCGCGTGACGGAAGGCCGTCCCTTTCCCCTGGGAGCGACCTGGGATGGTCTGGGCGTCAACTTCGCCCTGTTTTCCGCCCATGCCACCAAGGTAGAACTGTGCCTGTTCGACGCAAGCGGCAAGCGCGAGGTGGAGCGCATCGAGCTCCCCGAGTACAGCGATGAAATCTGGCACGGCTATCTGCCCGATGCGCACCCCGGGCAGATCTACGGCTATCGCGTGCACGGGCCGTTCGAGCCGGAAGCCGGTCATCGGTTCAACCCCAACAAACTGCTGATCGACCCCTACGCGCGCCAGTTGGTGGGTGAACTGCGCTGGTCGGAATCGCTGTTCGGCTACAGCATCGGCTCGCCAGACGCGGACCTCAGCTTCGATGAGCGCGACAGTGCGCCCTTCGTGCCGAAGTCGAAAGTCATCGATCCGGCCTTCACCTGGGGTGAGCAGCCGCCGATTCGCGTGCCCTGGGACGAAACGGTCATCTACGAGGCGCACCTGCGCGGGCTGAGCATCCGTCATCCCGATGTAGCCGACCGCGTACGCGGTACGTGCGCCGGGCTGATGAACAGCGAGCTGCTCAAACACCTGCGCAACCTGGGTATCACCAGCCTGGAACTGCTGCCGGTGCATGGCTTCGTGGATGACAAGCATCTGCTCGAAAGGGGCATGAACAATTACTGGGGCTACAACAGCATCGCCTTCTTCGCGCCCCATTCGCGCTATCTGGCCAGCGGCCACATCAACGAATTCAAGGAAATGGTCGCGCACCTGCATGACGCCGGCATCGAACTGATCCTCGACGTGGTCTACAACCACACGGCCGAGGGTAACGAGCTCGGCCCGACACTGTGCATGCGCGGCATCGACAACGTCTCCTACTACCGTCTGCACGCCGACGACCGACGCTACTACGTCAACGACTCCGGCACGGGCAACACCCTTGATCTCAGCCATCCCTGCGTACTGCAGATGGTCACTGACTCGCTGCGCTACTGGGCGACCGAGATGCGCGTGGACGGCTTCCGTTTCGATCTGGCCTCCATCCTGGGCCGTTACGCCGATGGCTTCGATGAGCGCCACAGCTTTCTCGTCGCCTGCCGCCAGGACCCGGTACTGAGCCATCGCAAGCTGATTGCCGAGCCTTGGGATTGCGGTCCCGGCGGCTACCAGGTCGGGCGCTTTCCGCCGGGCTGGGTGGAGTGGAACGACCGCTTCCGCGACACCGTGCGCAGCTTCTGGCGCGGCGATGAAGGCCAACTGCCGGAGCTGGCTCGACGCCTGACCGCTTCCGGCGATCTCTATGACCAGCGTGGCCGGCGTCCATACGCCTCGGTGAACTTCATCACCGCCCACGACGGTTTCACCCTGCGCGATGTGGTTACTTACAACGACAAGCACAACCAGGCCAACGGCGAGGACAACCGCGACGGCCACGACGACAACCGCTCATGGAACCACGGTGTCGAAGGGCCGACCGATGATGCGCAAATCCGCGAGCTGCGCCTGCGGCAGATGAAGAATCTGCTGTCCACCCTGCTGCTCTCCCAGGGCACGCCGATGCTGGTGGCGGGCGACGAATTCAGCCGCACCCAGCACGGCAACAACAACGTCTATTGCCAGGACAACGAACTGAGCTGGGTGGACTGGAACCTCGACGACGAAGGCCGCGAACTGCTGGCCTTCGTCCGCCGCCTGATTCGCTTGCGCCATGCCTATCCGATCCTGCGCCGCCGCCGCTTCCTGGTCGGCGAATACAACGAGGAGCTGGGCGTGCGCGACGTCATCTGGCTCGCGCCCGAGGGTGGCGAAATGTGCGAAAGCTTCTGGCACGACCCGCAGCGCCGCAGTCTCGGCATGCTTATGGATGGCCGCGCCCAACCCAGCGGCATCCGTCGCAGCGGTGGCGACGCGACCCTGCTTCTACTGCTCAATGCCTCCCACGAAGGCATCGATTTCTACCTGCCGCCCGTGGCCCAGGGCGGAGACTGGCAACTCCTGCTGGATACCGCGGAGCCAGCCGAGGGGCATGGGCCGTTCTGGGAGTTCGACACGCCATACCCCCTGGGAAGCCGCGCCGTTGCGCTGTTCACCCTGCGCCGCAGCGAGGACTGAGGTGGTCTGACGAGCGGGGAAAATCTCTCTGAACGGTGCCCGGCGAGCCTAGTCGGAACCGATAGGCGCTCCGATAAAGGAGTTCCTGCAATCACCAGAACAGGAAGGAGGACAGCATGAAGATCGGCGAAATCATGACCCGCGACGTACAGAGGGTCGTTCCGGAAACCACGCTCAAGGAAGCCGCCGCTCTGATGGCGCGCATCGACAGCGGTGCCTTGCTGGTCAACGAAGGCGATCTGCTGGTGGGCATGGTCACCGACCGCGATATCGCGGTGCGCGCGGTTGCCGCCGGGCTCGGCCCGGAAACTCCGGTCAAGCGCGTAATGAGCGGCAACGTGCACTACTGCTTCGAAGACGAAGACGTGCAGCACGTCGCGCAGAACATGGCAGACATCCAGATGCGCCGTCTGCCGGTGTTGACCCGGCAGAAACGTCTGGTTGGCGTGGTATCCCTGGGCAATATCGCCAGTTGCCGCAGCGAGCAAGCCAGCGACACCGTGCTGCGCGGTGTCGCCCAGGCACACTGACATACATCCCAGCCCGGCTGCCACGCTGAGCGCGCAGTCGGCGCCCCACAGGAGGACGCCATGAAAGCAGTCGTATTCCATGACGTCGGCAACATCCGCCTGGAGGATGTTCCGGAGCCCGAACTCAAACACCCCAACGACGCCATCGTGCGTCTCACCGCCTCGGCCATCTGCGGCACCGACCTGCACTTCGTGCGCGGCAGTGTCGGCGGCATGAAGAAAGGTACGATCCTCGGCCACGAAGGCGTCGGCATCATCGAAGAGCTGGGCGACGAAGTGCGCAACCTGCAGGTCGGCGACCGGGTAGTGATTCCCTCGACCATCGCCTGCGGCAACTGTTCCTACTGCCGTGCCGGCTACTATGCCCAGTGCGACAACGCCAACCCCAACGGCAAGCGCGGCGGCACAGCGTTCTTCGGTGGCCCCGAAGGCAATGGCGCGTTCCACGGACTGCAGGCCGAGAAGGCCCGCATCCCCTACGCCAACATCGGCCTGGTCCGGCTGCCGCCGCAGATCAGCGATGACCAGGCGATCCTGTTGTCGGATATCTTTCCCACCGGTTGGTTCGGCGCGGAACTTGCGGAAGTCGGCATAGGTGACACCGTCGCGGTGTTCGGCTGCGGCCCGGTCGGCCAGTTCGCCATCGCCAGTGCCCTGCTGAAGGGCGCCGCCCGTGTGTTCGCCATCGACCGTCACCCGGACCGCCTGCATATGGCCCGCCAGCAAGGCGCCGAAGTCATCGATTTCGAACGTGAGGACCCGGTCCAGGCGCTGCTCTGGCTCACCGACGGCATCGGTGTCGACCGCGCCATCGACGCGGTAGGCGTGGACGCCGAGCACAGCCAGGGCGGGGTGACGGTGGCGCCGGCGCAAGAGCACAAACCCGAATGGGTACCCGGCAACGCCCCGGCCCAGGCACTGGAATGGGCCGTCTCCGGGCTGGCCAAGGCCGGCAGCCTGGGCATCATTGGCGTCTATGGCCCGGATGTGCGCACCTTCCCGATTGGCGAGGCGATGAACAAGAACCTCACCCTGAAAATGGGCAATTGCCATCACCGGCGCTACATCCCGCACCTGATCGAACTGGTCCTGACCGAACGCTTCGATCCGGCGGCGATCCTCACTCAGGTCAAGCCGATGAGCGATGCCATCGCAGCCTTCGAGGCCTTCGACCAGCGCGAAACCGGCTGGGTGAAAGTCGAACTGCAACCGCAGCGGCAGGAAGCCCGCGTCGGCGACGAAGAAACCGTGCACCGGCCCGGAGCGGCCCATGCGCACTGAGGCAGCGCCCCATGAAGGACCTGCACATCGGCATTTCCGGCTGGCGGTATGCCCCCTGGCGCGGCGACTTCTACCCCAGGGGCCTGCGTCAGCGGGATGAATTGCGCTACGCCTCGCGGGCGTTCAACAGCATCGAGCTGAATGGGTCGTTCTACGCCCTGCAAACGCCGGAGCGCTACCGGCAGTGGGCCGGCGATACACCGACGCGGTTCTGCTTCAGCATCAAGGGACCGCGCTACATCAGCCACATCAAGCGTCTGCGAGACGCCCGCGAGGGCCTGGCCAATTTCTTCGCCTCCGGCCCGCTGGAGCTGGGCGAGAAGCTCGGGCCGATACTCTGGCAGGTGCCGCCGAGCCTGGGTTTCGACGAAGAAGTGGTCGAGCAGTTTCTTGCCCAGTTGCCACGCGACAGCCAGGCAGCCCTGAAGCTGGCCAGGGACAGCGCCACGCGCAAGCCCGGGCATTGGCCCGAAGCCCTTGGCGCCCAGCCGCTGCGGCATGCCTTGGAGGTGCGCCATCAAAGCTTCGCCACGCCACGTTTCGTCCGGTTGCTGCGCCAGTACGGCGTCGCCCTGGTAATCGCCGACGCCCCGCGCAAATGGCCCTACGCCGAGGACCTGACGGCCAGGGATTTCGTCTACCTGCGCCTGCATGGCGACAAAGAACTCTACGCCAGCGGTTACGGTGAAGCCGCGCTCAGGCGCTGGAGCAGGCGCATCGAGCACTGGCGGCGCGGATCGCAGCCCCGGGATGCCGAGCTGTTCGACGACTCGATAGCTGGTGACCGGCATCCACGTCAGGTGTTCTGCTACTTCGACAACGATATGAAGGTGCGCGCGCCATACGATGCCAGCCGGCTGATGCAATTGCTCGACCTGAAACTGGATGACCGCCAGGAGCCGGGGCAACCTGCGGGGGACTGGTCATGACCTTCGCCGAAGCAGGCCCGGCCGACGTCGACTCAACGCAGCAGGAGATCATCCTGCGGGTGCTGACGGTCAACACGCACAAGGGATTCAATGCCTTCAACCGGCGTTTCATCCTGCATGAACTGCGCGATGCGGTGCGCGCCACCTCGGCGGACCTGGTGTTCCTCCAGGAAGTCCACGGCGAACATCAGTTGCACGCCGAGCGCAATGTGAACTGGCCCACCGCCCCGCAGTACGAATTCCTCGCCGACAGCATGTGGCCGGCGTTCGCCTACGGACGCAACGCCGTGTATCCCGAGGGACACCACGGCAATGCGTTGATCTCGCGCCTGCCGATCAGCAGTTACGACAACCATGACATTTCCATCGCCGGCAACGAGCAGCGCGGTCTGCTGCATGCCCGCATCGATCTGCCCGGGCCGCGCGCGCTGCACGCCATCTGCGTGCACCTGGGCCTGCGTGAACGCCAGCGGCAGAGCCAGTTGCAACTGCTTTGCAAGCTGGTTGCCGGAGTGCCGCCCGATGCTCCACTGGTGGTCGCCGGCGACTTCAATGACTGGCGTTGCCGGGCCGGCGCGATCCTCGCCGACTGCGGGTTGCTTCCCGCCTTCCGCGGTGGCGGCGAGCCGCGCAGCTTCCCTGCGCGCTGGCCGGTCCTGCGTCTGGATCGCATCTACGTGCGCAATCTGCGGGTCAACAGCAGCCAGGTGCTGAACCGCCGGCCCTGGCCGCACCTTTCCGACCATCTGCCGCTGCTCGCCGAGGTGGTGCCATGAATGACCGCTGGCGCGGCGGCAACCGGATCGAACTGCTGATCAATGGCGAGGCCTTCTTCCCTTCGGTGATCCAGGCCATCGGCACGGCGCGTCGGGAAGTTCTGGTGGAAACCTTCATCGTCTTCGACGACAAGGTCGGGCGCGCGCTACGTCAGGCGCTGATCGGCGCGGCGCAGCGCGGCGTGCGGGTCGAGCTGGTTGCCGATGGCTATGGCACGCCACACCTGGGCGTGGACTACCTGCAGCCGCTGCTCGCCTCCGGTGCCCGGCTGCACCTGTTCGATCCACGCCCGCGCCTGCTGGGCATGCGTACCAACCTGTTCCGCCGCCTGCACCGCAAGCTGCTGGTGATTGACAACCGGGTCGCATTCGTCGGCGGCATCAATTTCAGCGCCGACCACCTCGCCGACTTCGGCCTGATGGCCAAGCAGGACTATGCGGTACGTGTCGAAGGGCCGAGCGTCGCGGATATCCGCCAGGCATGCCTGGAACTGCTGCGCCAGTATGGCGACGTGCCGCCGCCGGACAGCGTCCGGCCGCCCTCGCCCGCCGGCCCCTGCCGTAGTTGTCTGGCGGTACGTGACAATCAGCGCCGCCGCAACGACATCGAACAGCACTATCTGCGAGCCATCCATGCGGCGCGCTATCGGCTGGTGATCGCCAACGCCTACTTCTTCCCCGGCTACCGGCTGTTGCGCGCCCTGCGCGACGCCGCCCGCCGCGGTGTGGAGGTACGCCTGATTCTGCAGGGGTTGCCGGACATGCCGCTGGTGCGCCTGTGCAGCAAATTGCTCTACGACACTCTGCTGCGCGACGGCGTGGAAATCTACGAATACTGCGACCGACCGCTGCACGCCAAGGTCGCTGTGGCGGACTTGCGCTGGGCCACGGTGGGCTCCAGCAACCTCGATCCGCTCAGCTTGTCGCTGAACCTGGAAGGCAACCTGATGATCGAGGATGAAGACTTCGCCAGCGAACTGGACGCGCACCTGCTGCAGCTCTCCACCGACAGTTGCCGGCGCGTCACCCGCAAGGCTGCGCGACGCGGCTACTGGTGGCGGGCGCCGCTGGTGTTTCTCAGCTTTCACTTCCTGCGTCATTTCCCCGCCATCGCCGGACAACTGCCCGCGCACCGGCAAACGCTCCATCCGCAGGCCATCCCCGCCGACCCGCAACACGAGTCGCAGGTCCAGCCATGAACCGCCGGCAGTTCTGGAAGCTCATCAACCGTACCTTCAACCTCGTCCTGCTGGTCGCATTGCCGATCCTGCTGTTCCTCCTGCTACGCGCCACCGACTGGAACGAGGTGTTCCACCTGCTCCGCGAATACAAGGCCATGACGCTGCTGGCAGGCATGCTGCTCAGCCTGTGCAGCTATGCGATCTTCAGCAGCTTCGATGTTCTCAGCCGCTTCTACATCGGCCACCCGCTGCCGGTGCGGCGCGTACTGACGGTGGCCTTCGTGTGCAATGCCTTCAACCTCAACCTCAGTTCCTGGGTCGGCGCCGTCGCCTTGCGCTATCGACTGTATGGCCGACTGGGCATGACCACAGGCGACATCACGCGGATTCTCACCTTCAGCCTGATCACCAACTGGTACGGCTATCTGCTGCTGGCCGGCGGACTGTTCGTCTGTGGTTTTCCCAACCTGCCGGATGACTGGAGCCTGGGCCAGAGCGGCCTGCGTCTGATCGGTTTGCTGTTGCTCGCAGTGGGCGCCGCGTATCTGCTGGCCTGCGGCTTCGCCCGGCGGCGCGCCTGGGGCTGGAAGCGCTACCGGCTGAGGTTGCCCGGTTGGCGGCTGGCCGCCCTGCAAGGCATCGCGGGAGCCGGCAACTGGTCAATGATGGCGTTACTGATCTACAGCTTGCTGCCGGATACCGCGAGCTATCCCGAAGTACTGGCCACGCTGCTCATCAGCAGCATCGCCGGCGTGGTGCTGCACGTGCCGGCCGGACTGGGCGTACTGGAGACGGTGTTCCTCACGGTACTGCGCGACCATTTCTCCCGTGGCGAATTGCTGGCCGCGATCATCGGTTACCGGGTGTTGTACTTCCTCATCCCGCTGTTGCTCGCCTGTCTGGTGTACCTGTGGCTGGAGCGCCATGCGAAGAAGCTCAAGCGAAGAGCGGAACGGCGCGAGGAGGCCCGAACCTCATGAAACCCGCGCATCGCCTTCGGGGATGAGGATCAGGCAGCCCAGCGGCGGCAGATCCAGGGGCAGCGACTGCGGCTGGCCGTGGGCGGCCAGCGGCTGGGTTTCGATGATGCCCTGGCTGCCCGCGGCGGAACCGGCGAAGTGTTGCGCATCGCTGTTGAGCAGCACCCGCCAATGGCCTTTGAGCGGTACGCCGACGCTGTAGCCGGGGCGCGGTACCGGAGTGAAGTTGTGCACCACCAGCAGCGGTTCGCGGTCGGCCAGGCGCAACCAGGCGAAGACGCTGTTGCGCTGGTCATCGCCGATCAGCCAGTGGAAGCCCTCTGCGCGGTCGTCCATGGCGTGCAGCGCCGGCAGTTCATGCAGCAGCCGGTTTAGCTCGCGCACCAGCATCTGTACGCCGAGGTGTTCGGGGTAGCGCAGCAGGTACCAGTCGAGCTGGCTGTCGTGATCCCACTCCCGCCATTGGCCGAATTCGCAGCCCATGAACAGCAGCTTCTTGCCCGGATGAGTCCACATCAGCGACAGGTACAGGCGCAGGTTGGCGAACTGCTGCCAGCGGTCACCCGGCATCTTGCCCAGCAATGAGCCCTTGCCGTGCACCACCTCGTCGTGAGAAATCGGCAGGATGAAGCGTTCGGAGAAGGCGTAGAGCAGGCCGAAGGTCATCTTGTGATGGTGGTAGCTGCGGTACACCGGATCTTCCCGGATGTAGGACAGGCTGTCGTGCATCCAGCCCATGTTCCACTTGTAGGAGAAGCCCAGCCCACCTTCCTCGGCCGGTCGGCTGACGCCTGGCCAGGCGGTGGACTCTTCGGCGATGACCAGCGCACCGGGCGCTTCGCTGGCGACCACAGTGTTGAGATGACTGAGGAACTCGATGGCCTCAAGGTTCTCGCGGCCACCGTGACGGTTGGGGATCCATTCGCCTTCCTTGCGCGAATAGTCCCGGTAGAGCATCGAGGCGACGGCGTCCACGCGCAGCCCATCGACGTGGTATTCGCGCAGCCAGTGCAGCGCCGAAGCCAGCATGAAACCGTGCACTTCGCTGCGGCCCAGGTTGTAGATGTAGGTATCCCAATCCTGGTGGAAGCCTTCGAACGGGTGCGCGTACTCGTACAACGAGGTGCCGTCGAAGTGAGCAAGGCCGTGCTCATCCGTGGGGAAATGCGCCGGCACCCAATCCAGGATCACGCCGATTTGCGCCTGGTGGCAACGATCGACGAAGCGGGCGAAGTCCGCCGGGCTGCCGTAGCGCGCGGTGGGTGCGAACATCGACAACGTTTGGTAACCCCAGGAGCCACCGAACGGGTGCTCCATCACCGGCATCAGTTCGATGTGGCTGAAACCCTGCTCGCGGATATAGGGAATCAGCCGCTCGGCCAGTTCATCCCAACTGGGCGGGCGGTCCTCCACCCATTGCCAGGAACCGGCGTGCAGTTCGTAGATCGACAGCGGCTGTGCGGGGGCCTGGCGCTCGGCGCGGCGGCTCATCCAATCGTGATCCTGCCAGTCGAACGGCGCCGGATCGGCAACTCGCGAGCCGGTGGCCGGCGGCGCTTCGGTGGCCAGGGCCAGCGGGTCGGCCTTCAGTGGCAACGTGCCGGCGGCGCCCAGCAGTTCGTACTTGTACACTTCGCCGGGCTGCAACCGGGGAATGAACAGTTCCCAGACGCCGGAGGGATAGCGCAAGCGCATCGGGTGCCGGCGACCGTCCCAGCCGTTGAAGTTGCCGACAACCGAGACCCGTCTCGCATTGGGTGCCCAGACGGCGAAACGCACGCCGGGTACGCCGTCGATCTCCATCGCCTGTGCCCCCAGGCACTTGCCCAACCGGCGGTGATTGCCCTCGGAGAACAGATAGAGGTCCAGGTCACTCAGCAACAGCCCGAAGGCATACGGGTCTTCGCTGACCTGTTCGGCTTGCGGCCAATGGATGCGCAGGCGGTAGCGGGTGCCGCTGGGCAGTTGCGCGACGAATAGCCCGCTGGCATCCACGACATTCATGGCCGCGAGTACTTCGTCCTGCGCTGAGAGCAATTCGACCGCCAGCGCACCGGGTAGCCAGACGCGTACCTCTCCGCCATGTGGCCCGAGGAAGGCGAACGGGTCGGCATGGTCGGCGCGCTGCAGGTGTTCCAGATCATTCATGAGCGTCCTCCCTGCAGGTGGCGGGCCAGATCGAACAGACCTTGCAGCGGCACGTCCAGCCAATCCGGGCGGTGACCGGCTTCGTAGAGCACTTCGTAGGCGGCTTTCTCCAGGCTGAACAGGGCCAGCGCCGCGCCCTCGCCTTCGCGGCCGTGCCACTCGTGCGGCAAGTCGGCCGCAGCGAATCTATAGGCCTCAAGGAAGGCATCGCGGGATTCGCGCCGATAGCGCAGCGCGAGCTCGGCCCGTCCGTTCTGCATTTCCTGCGATCCATCGGCGGCCTGGGCGTTGCGCAGCGCCATGACGGCGGCGTAGTCGAAGGAGCGCAGCACCCCGGTGACGTCCTTCAGGGGGCTGTGGCGCTGGCGGCGCTCGGCCAGCGGGCGGTTCGGCTCGCCTTCGAAGTCGATCATGTAAGCGTCACCCTGCACTACCAGTACCTGGCCCAGATGCAGGTCGCCGTGGACGCGGATCATCACACCGCCCTCGGCCAGCCGTGCAAGATTGCCGATGGTCAGCAGCAGCGCATGGCGGTTTTCCAGCAGCCAGTCGACCATTACCCGGCTGCGCTGATCCAGGCTTTCGTGAGCACGTTCCAGCGCAGAAAGGGCCTGCTCGACCTGGGCGGTGATGCTGCTGGTCCAGGTTTCGCTGTCGACGGCGGAACTGCGGTGCACAGAGAAATCCGGCTCCTCGGTGGCCCGCGACAGCAGCAGGTGCATCTCGCCCAGCCGCTGGCCGAGTCGCATGGCGAACAGGCGCAGGTCCTCCATGGCATCGAGTTCGGGTTCCGGCAACTCGCCGCTGGCCAGCGGAGCGACACGCATCGCGCGCCCCAACTGGTTCAGCGTCCAGCTCCAGGCATCACCCTGGTTGCTCAGGTAGCCTTGCAGCAGCATTAACGTGCAAGGCTGGCCCTGGGCGTCGATGCGCCGCACTTCGCCCAGCAATGGCGCGATGTTGGCGAAACCGTGCCGGCTCAGGTAGCCTCCCATTTCCGCTTCCGGGTGGATGCCCGGCGAAACCCGGCGCAGCAGTTTGAGCATCAGCCGCCCGCCGATCAGCGCCGAACTGTTGGACTGATCGGTGCCGAGCACCCGCACTTCGCTGTCCTCGCCGATATCCGCGTGCTCAGCCAGGCCCGGCAGAGCCAGGAACTGCACTTCGCCGGCCGGACCTTCCAGTGTGGTGTTCTCGCGCAGCAGGCGCAGGATCAGCCGGCTGAAACGTGGCAAGGAGAACGCATCGGTCAGCAGGCCGACCCGTCGTCCGCGCCGCAGCCGGGCCAGGGCCAGTTGCTGCGGCAGATCGTTGCCGGCGCTGCCCTTCTCCGGTACGGCCGCCAGTGGCAGTTGGTAGTGCTCGGCGCCGTCCGCGCCGTTCACTTCCACTTCCGCCAGCAGAGGTGCCGCATCGCCTTCGTCGAGTGGCATCGCATACCTCAGACGCACACTGCCGGCAGACACCTGCTCGGCGGGGAACCAGCGGTGCTTGGGCAGGTAGCGTGGCAGTGAATCGCTTTCCAGCAACTCGCGCGGCGCACCGCGCATCACCTCTTCCAGGCACTGGGCCAACACCAGAGTCGGCAGCTCGGGCATGCGTTCCACCGGCTGCACGTGCCAGCCTGGCATCTGCTGGCTGTCGGCCAGGTAGAACCAGTAGAAGCCATAGGGCGGCAGCGTCAGCAGGTAGGTCAGCCGGCCGATGGGCGGGAATGAGGCGCCGCCGAGCATTTCCACCGGAACACGGCCGTCGAACGCCGCCAGGTCCAGCTCTACCGCCTGGGCGGCGCCGGACAGGTTGACTACGCAGAGGATGCTGTCCTCGCTCGTCTCGCCACAGCCCTCGGCGCGGTATTGCCGCAGATAGGCGAGGATGCGCCGATTGGCTGGCGACAACAGCGTCAGGCTGCCACGGCCAAAGGCCTTCTGCTGCTTGCGCACGCTGAGCATGCGGCGCATCCAGTTGAGCAGTGAATGTGGGTCGCGCGCCTGGGCTTCGACGTTAATGCTCTGGTAGCCGTAGAGCGAGTCGAGGATCGGCGGCAACACCAGGCTGGCCGGGTCCGCGCGGGAGAAACCGCCGTTGCGGTCCACCGACCACTGCATCGGCGTACGCACTCCGTCGCGATCGCCCAGGTAGATGTTGTCGCCCATGCCGATCTCATCGCCGTAGTACAGCGTCGGCGTGCCGGGCATCGACAGCAGCAGGCTGTTGAGCAGTTCGATACGCCGGCGGTCGCGCTCCACCAGCGGCGCCAGGCGCCGGCGAATGCCCAGATTGATGCGCGCGCGCCGGTCGGCCGCGTAGTAGTTCCAGAGGTAGTCGCGCTCGTCGTCGGTGACCATTTCCAGGGTCAGCTCATCGTGGTTGCGCAGGAAGATCGCCCACTGGCAATTGTCTGGAATCGGTGGGGTCTGGCGCAGGATATCGGTGATCGGGAAGCGATCTTCCTGGGCGATTGCCATGTACATGCGAGGCATCAGTGGGAAATGGAAGGCCATGTGGCATTCATCGCCCGCCCCCTTGGCGCTGCCGTCCGCACCGCCGAAATACGGCCGGGTGTCTTCCGGCCACTGATTGGCCTCGGCCAGCAACATGCGATCGGGGTAGCGTGCATCCAGCTCGGCGCGAATGCGCTTGAGCACCATGTGAGTCTCCGGCAGGTTCTCGCTGCTGGTGCCTTCACGTTCGATCAGGTAGGGAATCGCATCCAGGCGCAGGCCGTCGACGCCCATGTCCAGCCAGTAGCGCATCACGCCCAGCACGGCGCGCAGCACCTGCGGGTTATCGAAGTTCAGGTCCGGCTGGTGCGAGTAGAAGCGATGCCAGAAGTACTGTTCGGCCACCGGGTCCCAGGTCCAGTTGGACTTCTCGCTGTCGGTGAAGATGATCCGGGTGCCTGCGTAGCGGCTGTCGTCGTCGGACCAGACGTACCAGTTGCGCGCCTGCGAACCCTTCTTCGCGTGCCGGGCGCGCTGGAACCAGGCGTGCTGGTCGGAAGTGTGGTTGATGACCAGTTCGGTGATCACCCGCAGCCCGCGCTGGTGCGCCGCTTCGATGAAACGCCGGACATCGGCCAGGGTGCCGTAATCCGGGTGCACCCCCTTGTACATGGCGATGTCGTAGCCGTCGTCGCGCCGTGGCGAGGGGTAGAACGGCAGCAGCCAGAGCGTGTTGACGCCCAGGTCGGCGATGTAGTCGAGCTTCTCCATCAACCCGCGGAAGTCACCGATGCCGTCGTTGTTGGCATCGAAGAAGGATTTCACGTGCAGTTGATAGATGATGGCGTCCTTGTACCAGAGAAGATCATCGAGGAAGGGGCGTGTCTTGCGCTTGGCCATGGTCGCGCTCCTGTTCATGACGGGTGGGGATGCAGACGCCAGATGCCGAACGGCAGGTGCCAGGGCTCGATACGCATCCATTGGCGCTTGCCGTGCCACTCCCAGCGCTTGCCATTCATCAGGTCCTCGCCCCCCATGACGGCGTCGTCCGGCAGGCCGAACTCCCACAGCGGCAGCTCGAAATCGGCTTCCTGGGCGTTATGCGGATCCAGGCACACCGCCACCAGGATGAAATTGGAGAGGTCCTCGGTGCGCTTGCCGAACAACAGGATGTTGTCGTTCCAGGCGTTGTAGGCGTGGAAGCCGAGATGGCTGTGCAATGCCGGATTCTCCCGGCGGATGCGGTTGAGCCGGCTGATCTCGCCGACGATATTGACCGGCGAGTGATAGTCGCGCTGGCGCAGTTGGTACTTCTCGGAGTCCAGGTATTCCTCCTTGCCCGGCACCGCCGCCGCCTCGCACAGTTCGAAACCCGAATACATGCCCCACAGTCCGGAGCCCATGGTCGCCAGCGCCGCCCGGATGAGAAATCCAGGGCGCCCGGAGCGCTGCAGGAAGTACGGGTTGATATCCGGCGTGTTGACGAAGAAGTTTGGCCGGTAGCAATCGCGCAGCGGCGGACGGTTGAGCTCGTCGAAGTAGTCGAGCAGTTCCTGCTTGGTGTCGCGCCAGGTGAAGTAGGTGTAGCTCTGGCTGAAGCCGAGCTTGCCCAGCCGCGCCATCATCGCCGGGCGGGTGAAGGCTTCGGCGAGGAAAATCACCTGCGGGTGCGCACTGCGCACTTCGGCGATCAGCCATTCCCAGAACGGCAGGGGCTTGGTGTGCGGGTTATCGACGCGGAAAAGTGTCACCCCCTGCTCTACCCAGCCCAGCACCACTTTCAGCAGGGCGAGCCAGAGTTCGGGTACGGCATCCGGTGCGTAGAAGTCGACATTGACGATATCTTCGTATTTCTTCGGCGGATTCTCCGCGTGGCGGATGCTGCCGTCGGCCCGCCAACTGAACCAGCCGGGATGCTCGCGCAGCCACGGATGGTCGGGTGAACACTGGATGGCAAAATCGAGGGCAATTTCCAGGCCGTGTTCGCGGGCGGCCCCGACCAGCGCGCGGAAGTCTTCCAGGCTGCCCAGTTGCGGATGCACCGCATCGTGGCCACCCGCCTCGCTGCCGATCGCATAAGGGCTGCCCGGATCGTCCGCGGATGCCTGCAAACTGTTGTTGCGGCCCTTGCGATGGGTATGGCCGATTGGGTGGATCGGCGGGAAATACAGCACGTCGAAGCCCATCGCGGCGATTTCCGCCAGCCGCCTATGGACATCGGCGAAGGTGCCATGCTGGCCGGGTTGCAAACTTTCCGAGCGCGGAAACAGTTCATACCAACTGGCGAACTCCGCCAGTTGCCGCTCCACATCGAGCGCGAAAGTCTGGCTACGGGCCAGATGCAGGCGGTGCTCGGCGCGCTGCATCAGCGTCAGCGTGCGCGGCGCCATGAGAATGCCCAGGCGCTCCCCCCGGTCGTCGCATTCCCGCAGGCTCAGCAGCAGGTCCGCCAGTTCCGCCCCGCAGTCATCCGGCGCGTTGCTCAGTACCTGCTCCAGCAGTTCGCTGCCTTCGCGCAGCTCCAGGTCGATCGCCTGCCCGGCGGCGTACTTCTTCTCCAGGTCGTGGCGGAAGCTGGCATAGCCGTCGATCCAGGCCAGCACGATGAACTCGCAACGCCCGATCCGAGTCGGCGTGATCACGGCTTTCCAGTGATCATTGCCCTCTGGAGTCAGCGGCACCTTCCGCCAATCGGCACAGCCGCCTTCGCGCCAGGCGACCTCGCCGGCGAGGCAGTCATGGCCATCGCTGAAGATGCGTGCATGGACGTGCACGCTGCGGTTGCAGATGGCCTTGGCGGCGAACCGCCCGCCGTCGAGCTGGGGGCCGACATCTTCGATGGCGATACGCGGCTGATTGGCGGCAGCCTCTGCCCGAGTGGCCTGATTCTCCTGTTCCATCGCGGCGCCCTCCTCGCTGCGGTTGGCGATACATGGGTTCCGAACCACAGCCACCGCGCAAGTTCAGGCCAATTGCACAGGCGGTACGCATCAGGAGGTCTTGCGTTTCGCCGAACCGGAACGCGCGGCCGGCGTGCGGGTTTTCCTGCGGTCCCCCTTGAGGCTGCGCTTGAGCAGTTCGGTGAGGTCGATGATGTCGGCGCCCTCGCCCGTGCCCTGCTCTTCTGCCTGCGGAACGTTGGCCAATTTGCCTTCGGCGGCCTTCTGCTCGACCAGACGGTGGATTTCCTCGCTGAACGAGTCCTCGTAGTCCGCCGGCGTCCATTTCCCGCTCATGTCCTTGACCAGGCGCTCGGCCATCTCCATCTCGCGCTTGTCCAGCTTCACCTTGTCCAGGCTCAGCGCCAGTTCATCGACCTCGCGTACCTGGGCGGGCCAGCGCAGGGTCATCAGCAGGATCGCCTCACCCTCCTCGCGCAGCATCGCCAGGTGCTGCCGGCTGTGCATGACCAATTGGCAGACCGCCGCCTTGCCGGACTTGCGCAGGGTTTCTCGCAGCAGCACGTAGACCTTCTCGCCGCGGCGCTCCGGCGTCAGGTAGTACGGTGAGTCGTAGAACGGCACAGGGATCTCGCTGCGCTCGATGAAGCTCAGGATGTCGATGGTCTGGGTTGCCTCGGGGCGTGCTGTGCGGATTTCCTCCTCGCTGATCACCACGTAGCGGCCTTTCTCCAGCTCCACACCCTTGACGATGTGCTCCTTGGGTACTTCCTTGCCGGTGATTTTGTTCACCCGCTTGTAGCCGACCGGCTCCAGGCTGTGCTCGTCCAGCCAGTCGAAATCGGTACCGGTGGAACGGCTGGCACTGTTGAGCGACACCGGGATGTGCACCAACCCGAAGCTGATAGCGCCTTTCCAGATCACACGGGCCATGTCAGTTCCTCCTGCAGGGTGACGCCATCGTCGAAGTGCACGCGGCCATCCGCGCCGATCTCGCGGACGCGCTGCAGCATGCGGTCTGCCGCCGCCTCGGCCTCGGCGGCGTTTCTGCTGCCGGGTGCGAATACCCAAAGCACTTCAACCGCTGCGCCTTCCCGGGCGACCTGGTATTCGATCAGCCCGATGCACTGGCCCTGTTCGCACATGGCGTCGGTCCATGCACAGGCCTGGGAAAATTCACGGAACATGACGGTCATCCCCCTGGCTATCCGCGGTGTTGTGGTTGCGCTCTGCCAGCCCCGGCAACCAGTGCAGCACCAGTAGGGCGAGCAGCGTGCCGAGCATGGCGGTGGCGGAATGCCCCAACCCCACACTGATGCCGATGGCGGTGCTGAGCCAGAGCCCGGCGGCGGTGGTAAGGCCCTTGACCTCTGAGGTGCGGCTGCCCTTCAGGATGGTGCCGGCGCAGAGAAAGCCGATGCCGGCCGCGATGCCCTGGATAACCCGGCTGACCGCGTCGGCCTGCGCGCTGCCCTCGCGGATAGCCATCACGAACATCGCCGCGCCCAGCGTTACCAACATGTGCGTACGCAAGCCGGCGGCCTTGCCCTGGTTCTCGCGCTCGTAACCCAGCACGCCACCCAACAGCACGGCCAGGCACAGGCGCAGGCCGGTGCGGGTGATCTGTTCGATCTCGCTGAGGTCGGAAAACTCATCCACCAGCGTCAGCCAGATACGCTCGAAGGTACCCATGACGATGAACCCTGCCACCCCTGTTAGCAGTGCAGACCGGCAGCGGCGCCGATTGGTTTGCTAAATCTCGCGGACGGTCATGCTGCCGTTCGACGGAAAACCGGCTCCAATGCCGTTGAACGTTGTCCATTCCTGCATCTCCGGTGCGCCGGCCATCGATGATTCGCAGGAAGACTGACATGAGCGATGCCCACGATAGTTTCAACGAGGACTACCGCAGTGCCCTGGTCGAGGTGGCCTTGCCGGCTTTCGCGCGTGCCGGGGAGTTCGCCCGCGAGCATGGCCTGGAATGCAGCGTCGAGCTGGTCGAGGGCCATCGCGAGCTGCCCGAGCTGTGCCTGCGTGCGCGCGGCTCCTGCCATGCCCCAGAGTGCGTGTGCCGGATCAGCGCCGATCCGCGTACCCATCGCCTGTGCCATGAGAACCGCTGCGCCGGCCACGGTGCCCAGCGGTTGATCGGCTCGCTGGCCTCGCTCAACGAGATGGTGCTCGATACCCGCCTCATGGAATTCTTTCAGAGTGCCTTCGCGCTGCGCCTGGACTATGCCGCCAGCCGTCACGCCGGCGGCTTCTGGTAGGTCACTCTTCGCCCGGCGGCACCTTCCAGATTTCCTCCGCGTACTCGCGAATGGTGCGGTCGGAAGAGAACCAGCCGACCCGCGATGTATTGAGCATCGAGGCCTTCCACCAGCGCGCCGGCTTCTGCCAGAGCTGTTCCACACGTTCCTGGGCGTCCCAGTAGGCATCGAAGTCGGTGCAGACCATGAAGCGGTCGTCATAACGCAGGCTGTCTACCAGAGCGACGTAGCGCTGAGGGTCATCGGGCGAGAAAACGCCTGTCCCCAGTGCGATGAGCGCTTCCTCCAGGCGCGGCGATGCAGCGATCTCATGCTGCATCGACAGTTCGCCGGCACGCTTGCGCGCTTCCACCTGCTGCGCCTTGAGACCGAAGATGAACATATTGTCCGGACCGATGCGTTCGCACATCTCGACATTGGCGCCGTCCAGGGTGCCGATGGTCAGCGCGCCATTGAGCGCGAACTTCATGTTGCTGGTGCCCGAGGCTTCGAGACCTGCGGTGGAAATCTGCTCGGAAAGGTCCGCCGCGGGGATGATCGACTCCGCCAGGCTTACGTTGTAGTTGGGGATGAACACCACCTTGAGCAGCCCGCGCACCGTCGGGTCGCCGTTGACCATGCGGCTGATGTCGTTGGCCAGCTTGATGATCAGCTTGGCCTGCTGGTAGCTCGGCGCGGCCTTGCCGGCGAAGATTTTGACCCGTGGCACGCGGTGGGTGGCCGGGTCGTTGCGGATGTCCTGGTACAGCGCCACGGTGTGCAGCAGGTTGAGCAACTGCCTTTTGTATTCGTGGATACGTTTGATGTGTACGTCGAACAGCGCGTCCGGATCGACCCTGATCGCCAGGTTTTCCTCGATCAACTGCGCCAGCCGCTCCTTGGCATTGCGGCGCTGCTGGGCGAAACGCTGCCGCACCGAGGACTTCTCGGCGTGGGCGGCAAAGTCGCGCAGGCGATTCTCCGGGTCGTCCAGCACCTCTTCGCCGAGGGTATCCACCAGCAGCGCGGTGAGTTCCGGATTGGCCTGGAACAGCCAGCGGCGGAAGGTCACGCCATTGGTCTTGTTGCTGATGCGGTTGGGGTACAGCCGGTGCAGTTCGCGGAACACCGTCTCACGCATCAGCTCGGTGTGCAGCGCGGAGACGCCATTCACGCTGTGGCAGCCAAGGAACGCCAGGTTGCCCATGCGCACCCGGCGACCGTGGCCTTCCTCGATCAGCGACACCGCGCGCAGCAGGTCGAAATCATGGATGTCCTTGGCGCGCAAGGCGTCGATGTGGAAGGCGTTGATCAGGTAGATGATCTGCATGTGCCGCGGCAGCAGGCGCTCCATCAGCCCCACCGGCCAGGACTCCAGGGCCTCGGGCAGCAACGTGTGGTTGGTATAGGACAGGGTCGCTACCGTCAGTCCCCAGGCTTCGTCCCACTCCAGCCCGCGCTCATCCACCAAAAGGCGCATCAATTCGGCTACCGCGATGGCCGGGTGGGTGTCGTTGAGCTGGATCGCAGCCTGACGCGGCAGGCTGTGCACCTCTTCGCCATGCCCCAGGTGCCGTTGCATGAGGTCCTGCAGCGATGCGCAGACGAAGAAGTACTCCTGGCGCAACCGCAGTTCCTGACCGGCCTCGGTGCTGTCAGCCGGATACAGCACCCGCGAGATGCTTTCCGCGCGCACCGTGTCGGCCACCGCGCCGAGGTAGTCGCCGGCGTTGAAGCGATCCAGCCGCAGGGTCTCCTCGGCACGCGCACGCCACAGACGCAGGGTGTTCACGCTGGCATTGCGCCAACCGACGATGGGCATGTCATAGGCCACCGCACGCACGCGTTCCAGCGGCTCCCAACACAAGCGCTGGCCACCGCTGCCGTCGTCCTCGCTCAGGACGCTGCCGCCAAAGCCGATGGTGTAGCTGCATTCGGGGCGCTCGAACTCCCACGGGTTACCGAAATCCAGCCAGGTTTCGGTGTGTTCCTGCTGCCAACCATCGGCGACCGTCTGCTTGAACAGGCCGTGTTCATAACGAATGCCGTAGCCGTGGGCGGGTATGTCGAGGGTCGCCATGCTTTCCATGAAACAGGCCGCCAGCCGCCCGAGACCGCCGTTGCCCAGTGCCGCGTCAGGCTCCAGCAAGCGGATGCGTTCAAGATCGACGCCCAGTTCCGAGAGCGCCTGGCGTGCCACTTCCAGCAGGCCGAGATTGCTCAGATTGTCGATCAGCAAGCGGCCGATAAGGAACTCCAGCGACAGGTAATAGACGCGCTTGCGCTGGCTGCGGTCGATGGTGCGGGTGGTTTCCTCCCAGCCGTCCACCTGGTACTTGCGCGCGGCCAGCGCTACTGCCTCGAACCAGTCGTGGTCGTAGGCATCGGCCGGATCCTTGCCCACGGCGTAGCGCAAGCGGGTGAGTACTGCGTGCTTGAACGTTTCGACTTCCGACTGATCGGGAATGCTGTCCAGGGCCATTGCCGTCTCCTATGGATGCCGGTTGCTCCGCAGAGCCACGACGACGCAAGCGCAGCGGCCCCCTAGTGCATCTGTCCGCTGGCGAGTCGATGAGTTCAGAGCGTTTCACCGGCCGGCATCCTCCGTTCATCCGAATCGCTGAACCGTCGCGTCTGGCTGTCCTCTCCCGAACTAAGTCCGGCGTTCCGGACGAGTGTGTTTCACGCACCTGACGATCAAAGGAGAACAGCCATGCCACGCGGCAGCAAAGACAAGTACACCGACAAACAGAAGCGCAAGGCCGAGCACATCGAGGAGAGCTACGAGAGTCGCGGCGTATCCACGGACGAAGCGCAAGCCCGCGCCTGGGCCACGGTCAACAAACAATCCGGCGGCGGTGAGAAGAAAGGTGGCTCCGGGCAGAAGAAAAGCCCGCAGGCCAAGTCCGCTTCGCGAAAGTCCTCCGCTCGCCGTGCGGTGGCGACCAAGCATGGCGTGCCGCGCCCGGACCAGTCGCTGGAGTCGATGACCAAGGCCGAACTGCTCAATCGCGCACGCACCCGGCACATTCCCGGCCGCTCGACCATGCGCAAGCAGGAGTTGATCAACGCGCTCCGCCACGCGGCCTGAAGCCGCGCAAGGCATTCACTCAGCCGACACAACGCAGGAGACAACCCGATGGCACATTCCACATGGTCCCCCTTGCAGCGCAGCAGCAGCACCCAGCAACTGCAGTCACTGGTCAGCGATCTCGAGTCGCTGCTGGAAAGCGGCCGTGACCTGGCCGCCGATGAACTTCCGGCTTTCAAGGCCAGGCTGCAGGAGCTGGTTTCCGAAAGCCGCGACAACAGTGAGCGGCTGCTCCGCCAAAGCCGTCGTGCCCTGCGGGCCGGTGGCGAGTACGTTGGCGAACATCCCTGGCAGACCACCCTGGTCCTGGCGGTCACTTGCGGCGTCCTTGCCGCCTGTGTGATGAGCCGGCATCACTGATGCCGGTTCAGCCGTTGACCACCGTTCCGCCGTTGACGTGCAGCACCTGCCCGCTGACGTAGGACGAATCCGTGCTGGCCAGGTATACGTAGGCCGGGGCGACTTCTTCGGGTTGCCCCGGCCTGGCCATTGGCGTATTGGCGCCGAAATGCGCGACTTCCTCGGCGCTGAAGGTCGACGGAATCAGCGGCGTCCAGATCGGCCCGGGCGCGACGGCGTTGACGCGGATGCCGCGCCCGGCCAGATTCATCGCCAGCGAACGGGTGAACGAGGTGATGGCGCCCTTGCTCGAGGAATAGTCGATCAGTTTCGGATTGCCCTTGTAGGCGGTGATGGAGGTGGTATTGATGATCGCCCCGCCCTCGCCCATCAGCGGCAGTACGGCCTTGGTCAGTTGGAACATGCCGAAGATGTTGGTGCGGAAGGTGCGTTCCCACTGTTCCTCGCTGATGTCTTCAAGTGACTCCTGCGGATGCTGTTCGCCGGCATTGTTGACCAGTATGTCCACCCTGCCCCAGCGCTCTTCGACACGACGCGCGACATCCGCGCAGAATTCGCGGTCGGCGACGTCGCCGGCCATTTCCAGGCACTGCTGGCCGAGCGATTCGATGATCTGGCAGGTTTTCAGGGCGTCCTCGGATTCCTCCAGATACAGCAGCACCACGTCGGCGCGCTCGCGGGCGAAGGTCACCGCCACCGCGCGGCCGATGCCACTGTCGCCGCCGGTGACGATGGCCACCTTGCCGGTGAGCTTGGCCGCCGCCCGGTAGTGGCTGGAGACGAATTCAGGGTGTGGCAGCATCTCGTCCTCGCGGCCAGGCCGGCGGTCCTGGTGCTGCGGCGGTAGGGTTTCGTTCATGCTGTTCTCCTTCGATGCGCAGGCATCGGTCATCAGGCGCGGGTTGCGCTCGCTTCGGCGCAATGGCAGAGCGGGTCCAGGCAGTGCCGTTCGCCGTCCGGATGGCCGTCGGCGCAGGCCTGGCAGCAATAGGCGCGGCCTTCGTGGTAGACGGCGTTGGGGCCAAGGCTGCAAGAGCAGCCGGGACATGCGCAGCGTTGGTCGTTCATCTGAGCCTCCTGAGCCAATGGGCGGTACGCCCGCCCTTCATTGGATTCGGCCGGAAGGCCAAACCGGAGTTCAGGGTTTTTCACCAGCGGCGCGGTCATCGGCCTGCTTTTCTGAACCTTGGCGGCATCACTGCGTCCACTGCGGCACATACCCCAAGGAGAAGGCCCATGAGCACGCGCCCGATCTCTGCGTATTTCCGCGCCCTGTCGATTGCCGGTGCCGCCGTGCTGGGCGGCCTGCTGCTGAGCGACATGACCCCCGCCGACGAGCGCAGCGCCGCCAACGGCTTCATCGCCGAGACAATGAGCAACAGCCAGCAGCAGATCGCCCGCGCCCGGCAGGCGCTGCTCCACGGGCATACGCTGGCGGTGCGCGACCAGGCACAAGGCGTTCTGGATGAGCACGGCAAGATGCTTGCCGAGTTGAAGGCGCTGGCGGAGAAACACGGCCTGCAGGTCAGCAGCGAACCGGCGCAGAAACAACAGAGCGACCAGGCGCAAGCGGATCTGGCGAGCAGCCAGCGCTTCGACCGGGACTACGCGGAGGCGCAGCTCAAGGCATCCAGGGCTGCTGTGGAATCCTTCGATCGCATGAGCAAGCGCACCGATGACCCCGAACTGCAGGGCTTCGCTCGCCTCTGGTTACCGATGCTCTACCACCAGCGGGAAATCGCCGATCAACTGGTAGCCTCGCAAAAACCCTAGCCTTCCAGTTGCTGCCACATCTTGCGGCCGAGGCGTTGCTGCCGGGCGGAAGGCCATGCGCTCCAGGGATCAGGGCCGCCCAGCCGCTGCGCAACGTTCTGGATATTCCAGGCATTGGCGCCCTTCAGGTCGGCCAGTTCATCACGGCTGATCGGTACCGACACCGGCAGGCCATCGCGCGCGCGCACTGACCAGACGCAAACGGTACTGGCGCCACGGGTATTGCGCAGGTAGTCGATGAAGATCTTGCCGATACGATTCTTCGGTCCGGAAATGGCACTGAAACGATCCGGCATCAGCTTCGCCATGTGCCGGGAAATGGCGTGGGCGAAGTCCTTCACTTCATCCCATCCATAATCGCGGCGCAGCGGCACCAGAATGTGCATGCCCTTGCCGCCGCTGGTCTTGAGGAAGGCGCTCAGACCCAGTTCGTCGAGCAGGGTGAGTGTCAGTCGGGTCGCCTCGATCATGCGTTTCCAGGGCAGCGCCGGGTCCGGATCGAGGTCCAGGATGAAGCGGTCCGGTTTCTCCAGGTCATCGACGCTGGCATTCCAGGTATGCAGTTCCAGCACGCCCATCTGGGCCGCACCGACCAACCCACGGGTATTGGCGATACGCAACAGCGGCGCGTGGCCGGGATCCAGTCGCGGTTCAAGTTGCTCGACACCGGGAAGCTCGGTGCGCGAGGCATGGCGCTGGAAGAATTGCTCGCCGCCAACCCCATCCGGCGCCCGAACCAGCGATACCGGGCGGTCGCCGAGCCACGGCAATATGCGCTCGGCGGCCTGTTCGTAGTAGCGCGCCACGTCGATCTTGTGCAGCGCGCTGCCGGGATCGACCACCCGGTCGGGATGGGTAATGGCAATCCCGGCGACAACGTTGCCACGCCCGGCGGCAGCGCCGGGTGAGCGCTTGTGCGTGGACCTGGGTTCCTCGCGTACGATTTCCCTGGCCGGCTTGTCGCTGCGCAGACCATGAAATACCGCCTGGCGCACCAGGCCTTCGCGGGTAATCTCGGCAAACGCCACTTCACCCAGCAGTTGCGGACGCAGCCAGGTGACTCCCCTGGCGTCCTGCCCCTTGGGCAGCGTCTTCAGCGGGCAGCGTTGGCGCACCAGCGGCTGGAGTTGCTGATGGATGGCCTTCAGGCTGGTGGCGCTGAAGCCGGTACCGACTTTGCCGGCGTATCGCAGTTCGCCATCCTTGTCGTGCAAACCGAGCAGCAGTGCACCGAAATGCGTCCGCGACCCTTTGGGTTCGCTGTAGCCGACGATGACGAACTCCTGCCGGCGCTTGCACTTGAGCTTGATCCAGTCGCCGGAGCGGCGCTCGACGTAGCGGCTGCCGGCGCGCTTGCCGATCAGCCCTTCGAGCCCCAGCCGGCAGGCACTGTCGAGAATGCTGCGCGGGTCATCGGTGAAGTCTTCGGAGTAGCGCAGGCGGTCGCTGGAGCTTTCACGCAGCAGATCCTGCAACGCTGCGCGGCGCTCTTCGAGTGGCTTGTCGCGGTAATCCATGCCGTCGAGCCAGAGCAGGTCGAACAGCGTGTAGCGAATCGCTTCGGAGAGACCGGCATCGAAGGCATTCTGCAGGCGCTGGAAATCCGGCCGGCCCTCCTCGTCCACCACCAGGATCTCGCCGTCCAGCCAGGCCGAGTCGACTTCCAGCCCTGCCAGCGCCTTGCACAGCTCGGGCAGCTTCGCCGACCAGTCATGGCCGTTGCGGGTCAGCAGCCGGACGTTGCCGTGGTCGAGGCGTGCAAGGATGCGATAGCCGTCGATCTTGATCTCGTAGCGCCAGTCGCCTGCGGGCGGCGCATCGACCAGCGTTGCCAGTTGCGGCGCGAAGCGCTCGGGCAGCCGCTGTCGGGCCGACTTGCGCGGCGCGGCCGGTTTCGCCGAGGTTGCGGCTGGCTTCTTCGCGGGCTTCCCGGCCAAGCCACGGTTGCTGGCCGGCGCCGTCATTTCGCTGGGCAGCGGCTGGCCGCTGAGCACACTGAGCGGCTCCTTGGCGAGAATGTCGAAGCGCGGGAAATCGCGCGCCTCGCCATCGCGCCCCTTGATGATGAACCACTGCGGCTGGCGGCCAGGCATGCGCGTGCGTACCAGGTTCCAACTGCCGGACAGCTTGCGGCCTTGCAAGCGGAATTTCAGATGCCCGCTTTTCAGCCCGGCGTGGGGATCGCCCAGCGGCTGCCAGCGGCCTTCATCCCAGACGATCACATCGCCCGCGCCATAGTGGCCTTCGGGAATGTGGCCCTCGAAGCGTGCGTAATCCAGCGGGTGGTCCTCGACCTCGATGGCCAGGCGCTTGACGCTAGGATCAAGGCACGGCCCCTTGGGCACTGCCCAGCTTTTCAGCACGCCATCGAGTTCCAGGCGGAAGTCGTAGTGCAGGTGACTCGCATCGTGCTTCTGCACCACGAAGATGTATTCGTCGGCGGGGGCCGCAGCCTCGCCGCGTGGCTCAGGTGTGCCACTGAAATCACGCTTGCGCGCGTATTCCTGCAGAGCGTTGGCATCGGGCATGGGGCGGATCTCCGGTTCATTCTTTCTCGTCGCGGGGGGTGCGCGCCCAGGGTTTGCCGTCCAGCGGCTTCACCCGGCCCTCCTGCGCTTCGTCCAGACCGATGCCGCCACCGATCTCGCCTGCTCCGGCGATGCGCAATTCTTCATCGGCAGGCGTTTCATCGGAGGGATCGAGCGGCGACTCGGTGCCCTGCTCATCGATCAGGGTTTCCGGTGCCAGGTCGTCCATGCTCACGTTGTCCTCCACCTGGCTGTCGTTCTGCGTTTCGCCGCCGCTCATGCCCATCTCCCGGCGGCGGCGAGCGGGGAATTCGTTTTCCACCTCGCCGGGCGAGCGCTCGTCACCGATGCGCCCTTCCGGGCCTTTCTCGAAATCCAGCTCGCGGACGGTGCCCATGCGGTCTTCGGTATCGTCGATATCATTCGGCTGATGGCGCTTCATGGTCGCTTCCTCCACTGTTCGAATGGGTGGATCGCCAGTGGCTCGCTCAGGGCGAAATGGGATCACTGGCCGGGAAGGTTTCTTCGAGCGAGTGATCGAGCTGGCTGTCCGAACTGTTCTGTCGCGCCCGGTCGGTGCAGGGACACTCCGGATCGCGGCAGGCGCGCTCCTGGTGATGGCCGTCGGCGCAGGCCTGGCAGCAGAAAAACTGATCGCCACGGCGTACGGCGGAGTCATCGAGCTCGCAGATACAGCCGGGGCATTGGCAGACTTCCGAATTCATGGCGTTTTCCTCCCGTGGGCAGTGCTCGGTTGAGCCGGCCCGGGCGCGGGAGTTCAGGTTTTTTGCCGGCGGCCTGCAGCCCGCGAGCCAGATGGTGCGCTGCCCGCACCGTGCATTTTTCGTCCCGCTCCGAGGCGACCCGTGCATTCTGCTCATATCCAAGCGCCACTACCGGCAGCGCTATTGCCAGCGTTTACAAGATGTTAGGCCGATGAGACACCTGGCCCCGGCCTGGAACGGCTGATGCAACGGTCCCCACTCCAAGCCAATGCTCCGGGAGGGATCGACATGTACAACTGCCGCGATATCGTAATTGCACATCTGGCCAGCCTTTTCACCGACTACCGGCCCCAGTTCCACAGCCGTCCGGACGGAGCCGTGCTGATGAACCTGCGCAACGCCTCCGGCAAGAAGCTGATGGTCCGCGTGATCCAGCCGGAGGAACAATCCAGCGACGTGCTCCTCAACAACCTGGTCGAACGTATCCGCCGCGATCTGATGACCCTGGAGGGCCCGCTGGAAGAAGACAACGTCGACTGGTTCCTCAAGCGCATCGAGTTGCAGACCTTGGGGAGCCCGCAGAATTCGGAAAAAATCGTACGCTAAGGTTTTCCGGGCATCCGTAAGGGCCGAAACTTCCCGTCTTCCAGTCTGCGGCTCTGCCGCCAGACGTAATCGCCGGTTAGGTTGATGTGCTCCCAGCCCAGCGGCGACAGGAATTGCAGCAGCTCGCCGTCCACCGGCTTGCCGGCCTCGACCAACCCCTGGGTGGCGCGTTCCAGGTACACCGTGTTCCACAGCACGATAGCCGCCGTCACCAGGTTGAGGCCGCTGGCCCGGTAGCGCTGCTGCTCGAAGCTCCGATCCCTGATTTCCCCAAGGCGGTTGAAGAACACCGCCCTGGCCAGCGAGTTGCGCGCCTCACCTTTGTTCAGGCCGGCATGCACGCGGCGGCGCAGTTCAACACTTTGCAGCCAGTCCAGGATGAACAGCGTGCGCTCGATCCGGCCCAGCTCGCGCAGGGCCACGGCCAGTCCGTTCTGGCGCGGGTAGCTGCCGAGCTTGCGCAGCATCAGCGAGGCGGTGACGGTGCCCTGCTTGATCGAGCTGGCCAGGCGCAGGATGTCGTCCCAGTGGGCACGCACGTGCTTGATGTTCAGGGTGCCGCCGATCAGCGGGCGCAACGTCGGGTAGGCTTGCACGCCCTGCGGCACGTACAGCTTGGTTTCGCCGAGGTCGCGGATGCGCGGCGCGAAGCGGAAGCCTAGCAGGTGCATCAGGGCAAAGACGTGATCGGTGAAGCCGGCCGTGTCGGTGTAGTGCTCCTCGATCCGCAGGTCGGACTCGTGGTACAGCAGGCCGTCGAGCACATAGGTGGAATCGCGGACGCCGACATTCACCACGCGGGTGCTGAACGGCGCGTACTGGTCGGAGATATGGGTATAGAACAGCCGTCCCGGCTCGCTACCGTACTTCGGGTTGACGTGCCCGGTGCTCTCGCCCCGGCCACCCGCGCGGAAGCGCTGGCCATCGGAGGATGAGGTCGTGCCGTCGCCCCAGTGGGCGGCAAAGGCGTGGCGATACTGGTGGTTGACCAGCTCGGCCAAGGCCGCCGAATAGGTTTCGTCGCGGATGTGCCAGGCTTGCAGCCAGGACAGCTTGGCGTAGGTCAGGCCGGGGCTCGACTCGGCCATCTTGGTCAGCCCGAGGTTGATCGCATCACCGAGGATTGCGGACAGCAGCAACGTCCTGTCTTTGGCCTCGGCCCCGTCCTTCAAGTGGGTGAAGTGGCGGCTGAAGCCCGTCCAGTCGTCCACGTCCATCAGCAGTTCGGTGATCTTGATGCGCGGCAGTAACTGGCTGGTTTGGTCGATCAGCGCCTGCGCCCGATCCGGCACCGCCGCATCCAGCGGGGTGATTTTCAGCCCTGACTCGGTGAGGATGGCATCGGGCAGCTCGTTGTCCTTGGCCAGGCGGGTGACGGTGGCCAACTGCTCGTCCAGCAGCTGCAAACGCTCTTCCAGGTACTGGTCGCTGTTCGGGTTGATCGCCAGGGGCAGGGCCTGCTCGCGCTTGAGTGCGGCGAACTTCTCGGCCGGCAGCAGGTAGTCGTCGAAGTCGCGGAACTGCCGCGAGCCCTTGACCCAGATGTCGCCGGAGCGCAGGGCGTTCTTCAGCTCGGACAGGGCGCAGATTTCGTAGAATTTCCGGTCGAGGCCTTCCGGGGTGATCACCAGCGGCTTCCAGCGCGGCTTGATGAAGGCCGTGGGTGCATCGGCCGGCACCTTGCGCAGGTTGTCGGCGTTCATCTCACGCAGGGTCTGCACGGCTGCCAGCACGCCTTGCGCGGCCGGCGCGGCGCGCAGTTCCAGCACCTCCAGCAAGGCCGGCGTGTAACGGCGCAGGGTGGCGAAGTTCTCGCCGACCAGGTGCAGGTGGTCGAAGCCTTCCGGCCGGGCCAGCAGCTCGGCCTCGCTGACGCTCTCGGTGAACTCGTCCCAGGGAATCACCGCCTCGATGGCGGCATAGGGGTCGCTGCCGCTTTCCTTCGCTTCCAGCAGCGCCTGGCCGATCCTGGAGTACAGGCGCACCTTGTCGTTGATCGCCTTGCCCTGCTTCTGGAACTGCTGCTGATGCTTGTGCTTCGCGCCGCTGAACAGCTTGACCAGGATGCGGTCATGCAGATCGACCAGCTCATCGATCACGGTCGCGGTGCTCTCCAGCACCACGGCGGCCAGGGTCGCGTAGCGGCGCTGCGGCTCGAACTTACCGAGGTCTTTGGGCGTCATCTGCCCACCCTCGCGGGCCAGCTTGAGCAGGCGGTTCTGGTGGATGTGCCGGCCCAGGCCTTCGGGCAAGTCCACCAACTGAAATGTCTTCAGCCGCTCGATGTGTTCCAGCATGTGCCGAGAGTTGGGTTTCAGCGGTGCCTGGCGCAGCCAGGTCAACCAGGTGATGCTGCTGCCGGCCTTGAGCTTCAACAGCTCGTCCAGCTTGGCCCGATGCGAGTCCGTGAGTGGTTCGACCAGGGCGCGGTAGACCCGCCGATTGGCTCGCGCAATGGCTTCCGAGCAGGCCCGGTCAATCACGCTCAGCGCCGGCAGGATGCGTCGTTTCTGCCGTAGGCTCTCCAGGGCCTGACCGGCCAGCAGCAAGCCTTTGTCGGTCTGCTGGGCCAGCTCGGTTAGCTCGCGCACCAGGGCGCGGAAGTCGGACAGGCCGAACGGGGCCAGTTGCAGGTAGGTGCGCAGTTCCTGGGCATGCTCGCGACGGGTCACGTCGCGCTCGCCGTACTTTGCCCAGCTCGCCGGCTCGGCCTGGACTTGCTTCGCCACCCACAGGATGACCGGCTCGGGCAGCTCGCTGTCGGTTCCCAGCGCGTAACCGGGGTAGCGCAGCAGGCAGAGCTGCACGGCGAAGCCGAGGCGGTTGGCGTCGCCGCGTCGCTGGCGGATCAGCGACAGGTCGGAGTCGTTGAAGGTGTAGTAGCGGATCAGGTCATCCTGGCTTTCCGGCAGCGCAAGCAGGGTGTCCCGCTCCGTGGCCGAGAGGATCAAGCGACGCGGCATGTGTCAGTCGTCCGTGCGGAGGTACTGGTAGAGGGTTTCCCGGCTGATGTTGAACTCGCGGGCAAGCTGCGCCTTGGGCTCGCCGGCCGTCGCTCGCTGCCGCAGGGTAGCAGCCTGCTCATCGGACAGGGCTTTCTTGCGGCCCCGGTACGCGCCACGCTGCTTGGCCAAGGCGATGCCCTCACGCTGCCGCTCGCGGATCAGGGCGCGCTCGAACTCAGCGAAGGCCCCCATCACCGACAGCATCAGGTTGGCCATCGGCGAGTCCTCGCCAGTGAACACCAGGCCCTCCTTCAGGAACTCGATGCGCACGCCGCGCTGAGTCAGCTTCTGTACCAAGCGACGCAGGTCATCGAGGTTGCGGGCCAGCCGATCCATGCTGTGCACCACCACTGTATCGCCTTCGCGGACGAAGCTCAGCAGCGCTTCGAGCTGGGGGCGCTGGGTGTCCTTGCCCGATGCCTTGTCGGTGAACACCTTGCTCACCTGGGTTTGTTCCAGCTGGCGTTCCGGGTTCTGGTCAAAGCTGCTGACCCGGACGTAGCCGATGCGGTGCCCCTGCACGATGTCTCCTTGGTTGAAGGCGGCTTAAGTGCACTTTCTGTTCCGTTGTGCCTCAAAGCCCATTTCTGTCAGGCTGAAATCTATAACCTTCGCGGGCATGTGTCAAAAAATGGGAAAGCAGACTCTATTCTGACGAAGCGGCGCGGCCCTGCCTGACATCAAGTTAGGGTATAGCCTAGATTGACATGCGCGATGCAACCCTTAACTTGCTTGCACCTATCGTTTCCATGCTAGCTTTATCGTAACGCTCAAGAAATTGGGCTTAATGCCGAAAACAATAAAATAAAACAGCCAACCCTTGAGGTTCTTATGCGCCAGAATTTACCAGTGACGGGTCGAAACTTAGAACTCCCAAAAGATGCCAATATTCTTTCGACTACCTCCCCTCAAAGCCATATCACGTACGTTAATCCTGACTTCATTAAAATCAGTGGTTTCACTGAGGAAGAACTATTAGGCCAGCCTCACAACATCGTAAGACACCCAGATATGCCGCCTGCTGCATTTGAGCATATGTGGAGTACATTAAAATCTGGCCGCTCATGGATGGGGCTAGTAAAAAATCGCTGTAAAAATGGCGACCACTATTGGGTAAGTGCTTATGTAACGCCAATAGCTAAGAATGGTTCGATTGTTGAATACCAGTCTGTAAGGACCAAGCCTGAACCTGAGCAGGTTTTGGCTGCGGAAAAATTATATGCTCAATTGAGAAGCGGGAAGGCCGCGAGGCCGAAATTGGCTGCTAGCTTTTCCGTGAAAATACTCTTGCTCATATGGGGTAGTATTATATCAAGCGCAATGGCTGCCGGCATGCTTACTGATACATCAATAAGCAGCTTATTGTTAGCCACTTTAATGTCAGGAAGCTTAAGCTCTGTTAGTGTTTTGGCTATTCTCTCTCCTCTTGGAAGACTGGTTGAAAGAGCCAGGAATATTTCCAATAACCCATTAAGTCAATCCCTCTATGAATAGCCCCGGATTCCCTAGAGACCTCCAAGCCTCATAATGAGGCCACTAGGAGGTGCCATGAGCAACCAGCGTTTCCCCGAAGAGTTCAAGATCGAAGCAGTCAGGCAAGTGACTGAGCGCGGCCTGCCTGTTGCCGATGTAGCGGCCCGTTTGGGCATGTCTGCGCACAGCCTGTATGCGTGGATCAAGCGCTACAGCAAGCCAGAAGCCCAGCGTAAGCAAGAAGATGATCAGCAGGCGGAGCTTCGTCGTCTGCGTGCTGAACTCAAGCGGGTGACCGAAGAGCGAGACATCCTAAAAAAGGCCGCCGCGTACTTTGCCAGGGAGTCCGGCTGAGGTACGCCTTCATCCGCCAGTTAGCGGCAAGTTACTCGACTCAACGCCTCTGCCAGGCTCTGAAAGTGCATCCCAGCGGTTACTACGCCTGGCTGGCTGAGCCCAAGTCCGCACGGGCCAAGGACGATCAGCGCCTGCTGGGTTTGATCAAGCATTCCTGGCTGGAGAGCGGCGGGGTTTATGGTTATCGCAAGATCCATGCAGATCTGCGCGAACTAGGTGAGTGCTGTGGGCGGCATCGTGTGGCTAGGCTGATGCGTGCGGAAGGACTGCGTTCGCAAACAGGCTATCGTCGCCGCCCCGGTCGCTATGGCGGCAAGCCGCCAACACCTGCGCCGAATCGGCTGGAACGCCAGTTCAATGTCAGCGAGCCGAATAAGGTTTGGGTCACCGATATCACCTACATCCGCACCTACGAAGGTTGGCTGTATTTGGCAGTGGTGCTCGATCTGTTCTCTCGTCAGGTCATCGGTTGGTCGATGAAATCACGCATGAGCAGTGATCTGGCCATTGATGCGCTTCTGATGGCCGTCTGGCGACGCAAGCCGAAGCAGGAAGTAATGATCCACTCTGACCAGGGCAGTCAGTTCAGTAGCTCGGATTGGCAGAGTTTTCTCAGGGCCAACAATCTTGTTGGCAGCATGAGTCGTCGTGGCAACTGCCATGACAACGCGGTTGCTGAGAGTTTCTTTCAGTTGCTCAAGCGTGAGCGGATCAAGCGCAGGATTTACGGCAGTCGAGATGAGGCGAGAAGCGATGTGTTCGATTACATCGAGATGTTTTACAACCCCAAACGACGACATGGTTTCGCCGAGAAGCTGTCGCCGGTAGAGTTCGAACGACGTTATTTTCTGAGGCAAGACGGTCTCTAGAAAAACCGGGGCTATTCACTACACTGGGCGCACCGATGAGTTTGGCCAAATAGAGTTTGCTTTACGAATGATGCAAGCTGAAACAGGCGCCATAGTAGGTCGCATAGGTGATGCATCAAATCGGCTTAGCGAACACACCCGAGGCCTACTAAAGGATATTGAGTCAAGCAATGTACTTACAGTTGAGCAGCAGGCAGAGACAGATCAAATAGCAACGGCAGTAAACCAAATGGTGGCAAGCATTCAAGAGGTTGCGAGCAATGCACAGCATGCTGCAGATGCGGCCGGAAGAGCAGACACTGAGACGGCATCTGGCCAGCGTCTGGTAGCCCACACAAGCCAGTCAATCACTGCCCTTGAAGGTGAAATTAGGCAAGCCACTCAGGTTATTCATGAGCTTGAAGGTCAAAGTAACGAGATATCAAAAGTTCTGACGTTATACGAGGGATCGCCGAGCAAACGAATTTGTTGGCACTCAACGCAGCAATTGAGGCCGCGCGTGCTGGTGAGCAGGGGCGTGGTTTTGCTGTTGTCGCCGATGAGGTTCGCAGTCTTGCTGCTCGCACACAGCAATCGACAACGGATATTCAAAGCATGATCAGCGCTCTACAAGAGCGAGCGCAATCCGCTGTTACAGTCATGGAGCAAAGTAGTCGGCAAGCGCACACGAGGGCACTGTTGCAAATAGTCGGTGGTGATAAACTTATCATCCCCTTTTGCTGATGGAGCTGCACATGAACCCATTCAAAGGCCGGCATTTTCAGCGTGACATCATTCTGTGGGCCGTACGCTGGTACTGCAAATACGGCATCAGTTACCGTGAGCTGCAGGAGATGCTGGCTGAACGCGGAGTGAATGTCGATCACTCCACGATTTACCGCTGGGTTCAGCGTTATGCGCCTGAAATGGAAAAACGGCTGCGCTGGTACTGGCGTAACCCTTCCGATCTTTGCCCGTGGCACATGGATGAAACCTACGTGAAGGTCAATGGCCGCTGGGCGTATCTGTACCGGGCCGTCGACAGCCGGGGCCGCACTGTCGATTTTTATCTCTCCTCCCGTCGTAACAGCAAAGCTGCATACCGGTTTCTGGGTAAAATCCTCAACAACGTGAAGAAGTGGCAGATCCCGCGATTCATCAACACGGATAAAGCGCCCGCCTATGGTCGCGCGCTTGCTCTGCTCAAACGCGAAGGCCGGTGCCCGTCTGACGTTGAACACCGACAGATTAAGTACCGGAACAACGTGATTGAATGCGATCATGGCAAACTGAAACGGATAATCGGCGCCACGCTGGGATTTAAATCCATGAAGACGGCTTACGCCACCATCAAAGGTATTGAGGTGATGCGTGCACTACGCAAAGGCCAGGCCTCAGCATTTTATTATGGTGATCCCCTGGGCGAAATGCGCCTGGTAAGCAGAGTTTTTGAAATGTAAGGCCTTTGAATAAGACAAAAGGCTGCCTCATCGCTAACTTTGCAACAGTGCCGTAAGAAGTGCCGCAACGCGGCGTCCGGTTTTGCCGGTCGCGCCAGTGACGAGTATGGGGGTGCTGGACATGAGCTATTTCCTTATCAACGGCCAATTTTGCGGGAATCGAACCGCCCGGCCCTTGCCAGGACCGGGCGGCAATCATTCGGATTTCAATGGCTGCCCGTTAGCTTGGGCTGATTGCGCGTCGAGATCGCAATGTAGATCGCAACGAGGAAGACGAGCGCAGCGGCGGTCCAGACCGAAGCGACAAACCCCTGATCGAAAGCGCTGCGCGCAATAGTCATCAGTTGTTCGGCCCCTTTCGGGTTCAAAGATTCGGCAGCGATGATCGCCTGATCGATGCTGTCGCGCGCCGCAAGCGGCACTTCAAAACCGTCTGGCAGGATGAAGGCGCGTGTGTAGAAGAGCGATAGCATCGTGCCGATGAGAGCGACGCCGATGGTGCTGCCGAACTCGTACGACACTTCTTCGATCGAGGCGGCCATGCCGGCCTTTTCAGGCGGGGCACTGAGCATGATGGCGCCCGAAGCGCCGGTCATGGTGCCGCCAACTCCCAAGCCGATCGCTACCATTGGCACGAGCCGCATCATGAAGCTGCTATCGTAGGTGAGTGCGAGCCCGGCGAGGCCCGCGGCGGTAACGAACAGCGCTCCCCATATCACCGTCGCGTTGCCGATCCGGTTCGACAAAAGGCCAGCAATCGGCCCGATGACGAGGGAAGCGATCGATAGCGGCATCAAGGCGAATGCTGCCTCGAGCGGCGACATGCCGCTGACAAGCTGAAGACGCTGGGTGAGCACCAGCAGCACGCCTATCATGGCGAGCATGGAGACCATCGCAGCGAGCGCACCACCCCGGAAGACCGGGTTCGGAAAGAGGCTGAAATCCACCATGGGTTCAGCCATTGCCCTCTGCGAGCGCACAAACCAGAATAGGAACGCGGCACCGATGACGCCGGACCCGACTGCAATGAGGATCGACGGGTCGATCTTGCTCGTCTCCTTGATCGCATAGATGACGCCGACAAGGCCGATCATGACGATGATCGCGCCCGAAAACTTCCATGTCCGCTGTGGATTGCCCGGAATGTTGGGCACAAGACGCGGTGTCAGGAGCAGCGCCAGGATGACGACGGGCACGTTGATGAGGAACACCGATCCCCACCAGAAGAATTCGAGCAGAATACCGCCGACCACCGTGCCGAAGGCTGCGCCGCCAGAGGCGACCGCCGCCCATACGCCAATCGCAAGGCTGCGCTCGCGGTCGTCGGTGAAGGTAATGCGGATGATCGAAAGCGTTGCCGGTATCATCATCGCTGCGCCAACGGCGAGAAGCGCTCGCGAGGCGATCAGAATACCTGGCGTGGGCGAGTAGGCGGCAATGACCGAGGCAATCCCGAAGACGATCAGACCCATCAGGAACATGCGCCTGTGGCCGATCTTGTCGCCAAGCGTGCCAGTGCTCATGAGAAGGCCCGCCATGACGAGAGGATAGGCGTTGACGATCCAGAGCTTTTCAGCGTTCGACGCACCAAGATCGTGCGTCAGCCGGGGCAGTGCCGTGTATAGAACTGTAACGTCAATGCAGATGAGAAAAAGGGCTGTCGATACGATCAGCAGTACGAGCCAGCGATTTGGTGACGGCATGAAAAACACCCGACTGCGCAATGCGCATTGTTAGAGGACTATTGGTTGCGATTGTAACTGAACAGGCGGCACTGTTGCAAATAGTCGGTGGTGATAAACTTATCATCCCCTTTTGCTGATGGAGCTGCACATGAACCCATTCAAAGGCCGGCATTTTCAGCGTGACATCATTCTGTGGGCCGTACGCTGGTACTGCAAATACGGCATCAGTTACCGTGAGCTGCAGGAGATGCTGGCTGAACGCGGAGTGAATGTCGATCACTCCACGATTTACCGCTGGGTTCAGCGTTATGCGCCTGAAATGGAAAAACGGCTGCGCTGGTACTGGCGTAACCCTTCCGATCTTTGCCCGTGGCACATGGATGAAACCTACGTGAAGGTCAATGGCCGCTGGGCGTATCTGTACCGGGCCGTCGACAGCCGGGGCCGCACTGTCGATTTTTATCTCTCCTCCCGTCGTAACAGCAAAGCTGCATACCGGTTTCTGGGTAAAATCCTCAACAACGTGAAGAAGTGGCAGATCCCGCGATTCATCAACACGGATAAAGCGCCCGCCTATGGTCGCGCGCTTGCTCTGCTCAAACGCGAAGGCCGGTGCCCGTCTGACGTTGAACACCGACAGATTAAGTACCGGAACAACGTGATTGAATGCGATCATGGCAAACTGAAACGGATAATCGGCGCCACGCTGGGATTTAAATCCATGAAGACGGCTTACGCCACCATCAAAGGTATTGAGGTGATGCGTGCACTACGCAAAGGCCAGGCCTCAGCATTTTATTATGGTGATCCCCTGGGCGAAATGCGCCTGGTAAGCAGAGTTTTTGAAATGTAAGGCCTTTGAATAAGACAAAAGGCTGCCTCATCGCTAACTTTGCAACAGTGCCTAAAATAAGCCTTATATCCAAGCATAAAACAAGGTTGTCTAGACTTCTTTTAACAGTAAAGTTATCATAAAACTGAATTTTATTTTTTAGGTAAGTTTATGCATTCTATCCGCATTCGTTAAGACACAACTATTTGCATAGTGACACTATTTTATAATGGTGGGCTTTTGTTGTGTCTTTAAGAATATATGCGGATATATAAAGTAAAAGTATGCTTAATTTATAAGTATGCTTTTAGTGCATAGTTTCCAGTTATAACTTAATTGACTAGCTATTTGTCCACCCTGTGGATGAATAGCTTTTTTTTTGGGAGGACACTGTGATGCTAGCTTTTGTTTTCACCTAAATCCTGTTTGCTGCATAAAAAATTTCAAGAGCTAAACAGGAGTAAATAAAAATGAGTTTAATTATTAAAGCGAGAAACATACGCTTGGATTATGCTGGGCGTGATGTTTTGGATATTGATGAATTGGAAATTCACTCTTATGACCGTATTGGTCTTGTGGGTGATAACGGAGCAGGAAAGAGTAGTTTACTCAAAGTACTTAATGGCGAAATTGTTTTAGCCGAAGCGACATTACAGCGTTTTGGTGATTTTGCACATATCAGCCAACTGGGCGGAATCGAAATAGAAACGGTCGAAGACCGGGCAATGTTATCTCGCCTTGGTGTTTCCAATGTACAAAACGACACAATGAGTGGCGGAGAGGAAACTCGTGCAAAAATTGCTGCCGCATTTTCCCAACAAGTACATGGCATTCTAGCGGATGAACCAACCAGCCACCTTGATCTCAATGGAATAGATCTACTTATTGGTCAACTTAAAGCATTTGATGGAGCATTACTTGTTATCAGTCATGACCGATATTTTCTTGATATGGTTGTAGACAAGATATGGGAGTTAAAAGACGGTAAAATTACGGAATATTGGGGTGGTTACTCGGATTACTTGCGTCAAAAAGAAGAAGAGCGACAACACCAAGCCGTAGAATATGAGCTGATGATGAAGGAACGGGAGCGATTAGAATCTGCTGTGCAAGAAAAACGCCAGCAAGCTAATCGATTAGACAATAAGAAAAAAGGAGAAAAATCCAAAAACTCTACCGAAAGTGCTGGACGACTTGGGCATGCAAAAATGACTGGCACCAAGCAAAGAAAACTGTATCAGGCAGCTAAGAGTATGGAAAAGCGTTTGGCTGCATTAGAAGATATTCAAGCACCAGAGCATTTGCGTTCTATTCGTTTTCGTCAAAGTTCAGCCCTAGAACTGCACAATAAGTTCCCGATTACGGCAGATGGTCTGAGCTTAAAATTTGGTAGCCGTACTATCTTTGATGACGCTAACTTTATAATACCGCTTGGCGCTAAAGTCGCTATAACTGGATCGAATGGAACAGGGAAAACGTCCTTGTTAAAAATGATATCAGAACGTGCTGATGGATTAACCATATCTCCAAAAGCTGAAATTGGCTACTTTACACAAACAGGATATAAATTTAACACGCATAAATCTGTGCTCTCCTTTATGCAGGAAGAGTGCGAGTACACAGTTGCGGAAATTCGTGCAGTATTGGCTTCAATGGGGATCGGAGCGAATGATATTCAAAAAAACTTATCCGACTTATCGGGAGGTGAAATCATCAAACTGCTTTTATCCAAAATGCTTTTAGGAAAATATAATATTTTGCTTATGGATGAACCAGGAAACTATCTTGACCTAAAAAGTATTGCCGCATTAGAAACAATGATGAAGTCCTATGCAGGAACTATTATCTTCGTATCTCATGACAAGCAATTGGTCGATAATATTGCTGACATTATCTACGAGATCAAAGACCACAAAATCATCAAGACTTTTGAGAGAGATTGTTAATGATAGCCAATCTAATCCGAACATTAATTATTGAACTCTTTAAAGGAAATTAAAAATGACAATTCAAGATATTCAATCACTTGCTGAAGCACACGGCTTGTTGCTTACGGACAAAATGAATTTCAATGAAATGGGCATTGATTTTAAGGTCGTTTTTGCTCTTGATACAAAGGGGCAACAATGGTTGCTGCGTATTCCTCGTCGTGATGGCATGAGGGAACAAATCAAGAAAGAAAAACGCATTTTAGAATTGGTAAAAAAACATCTTTCTGTAGAGGTTCCTGATTGGAGAATTTCATCTACAGAATTAGTGGCTTATCCCATACTTAAAGATAATCCTGTTTTAAATTTGGATGCTGAAACCTATGAAATAATTTGGAATATGGACAAAGATAGCCCGAAATACATAACATCTTTGGCAAAAACCTTATTTGAAATCCATAGTATTCCTGAAAAAGAAGTTCGGGAAAATGATTTGAAAATTATGAAACCTTCAGATTTAAGACCTGAAATAGCAAACAATTTGCAGTTAGTAAAATCTGAAATTGGTATAAGTGAGCAATTGGAAACCCGCTACAGAAAATGGTTGGATAATGATGTTCTATGGGCAGATTTCACCCAATTTATACATGGCGATTTATATGCTGGGCATGTACTAGCTTCAAAGGATGGAGCTGTTTCAGGCGTTATTGATTGGTCAACAGCCCATATAGATGACCCAGCGATTGATTTTGCTGGGCATGTAACTTTGTTTGGAGAAGAAAGCCTCAAAACTCTAATCATCGAGTATGAAAAACTAGGGGGTAAAGTTTGGAATAAACTATATGAACAGACTTTAGAAAGAGCAGCGGCCTCTCCTTTGATGTATGGTTTATTTGCCTTAGAAACTCAAAATGAAAGCCTTATCGTTGGAGCAAAAGCTCAGTTGGGAGTTATATAATTTAAAAATATGATTGCTGAGGCACTGTTGCAAATAGTCGGTGGTGATAAACTTATCATCCCCTTTTGCTGATGGAGCTGCACATGAACCCATTCAAAGGCCGGCATTTTCAGCGTGACATCATTCTGTGGGCCGTACGCTGGTACTGCAAATACGGCATCAGTTACCGTGAGCTGCAGGAGATGCTGGCTGAACGCGGAGTGAATGTCGATCACTCCACGATTTACCGCTGGGTTCAGCGTTATGCGCCTGAAATGGAAAAACGGCTGCGCTGGTACTGGCGTAACCCTTCCGATCTTTGCCCGTGGCACATGGATGAAACCTACGTGAAGGTCAATGGCCGCTGGGCGTATCTGTACCGGGCCGTCGACAGCCGGGGCCGCACTGTCGATTTTTATCTCTCCTCCCGTCGTAACAGCAAAGCTGCATACCGGTTTCTGGGTAAAATCCTCAACAACGTGAAGAAGTGGCAGATCCCGCGATTCATCAACACGGATAAAGCGCCCGCCTATGGTCGCGCGCTTGCTCTGCTCAAACGCGAAGGCCGGTGCCCGTCTGACGTTGAACACCGACAGATTAAGTACCGGAACAACGTGATTGAATGCGATCATGGCAAACTGAAACGGATAATCGGCGCCACGCTGGGATTTAAATCCATGAAGACGGCTTACGCCACCATCAAAGGTATTGAGGTGATGCGTGCACTACGCAAAGGCCAGGCCTCAGCATTTTATTATGGTGATCCCCTGGGCGAAATGCGCCTGGTAAGCAGAGTTTTTGAAATGTAAGGCCTTTGAATAAGACAAAAGGCTGCCTCATCGCTAACTTTGCAACAGTGCCTTCTACGGCACGTTTGAAGGCGCGCTGAAAGGTCTGGTCATACATGTGATGGCGACGCACGACACCGCTCCGTGGATCGGTCGAATGCGTGTGCTGCGCAAAAACCCAGAACCACGGCCAGGAATGCCCGGCGCGCGGATACTTCCGCTCAAGGGCGTCGGGAAGCGCAACGCCGCTGCGGCCCTCGGCCTGGTCCTTCAGCCACCATGCCCGTGCACGCGACAGCTGCTCGCGCAGGCTGGGTGCCAAGCTCTCGGGTAACATCAAGGCCCGATCCTTGGAGCCCTTGCCCTCCCGCACGATGATCGTGCCGTGATCGAAATCCAGATCCTTGACCCGCAGTTGCAAACCCTCACTGATCCGCATGCCCGTTCCATACAGAAGCTGGGCGAACAAACGATGCTCGCCTTCCAGAAAACCGAGGATGCGAACCACTTCATCCGGGGTCAGCACCACCGGCAAGCGCCGCGACGGCCGAGGTCTTCCGATCTCCTGAAGCCAGGGCAGATCCGTGCACAGCACCTTGCCGTAGAAGAACAGCAAGGCCGCCAATGCCTGACGATGCGTGGAGACCGAAACCTTGCGCTCGTTCGCCAGCCAGGACAGAAATGCCTCGACTTCGCTGCTGCCCAAGGTTGCCGGGTGACGCACACCGTGGAAACGGATGAAGGCACGAACCCAGTGGACATAAGCCTGTTCGGTTGGTAAGCTGTAATGCAAGTAGCGTATGCGCTCACGCAACTGGTCCAGAACCTTGACCGAACGCAGCGGTGGTAACGGCGCAGTGGCGGTTTTCATGGCTTGTTATGACTGTTTTTTTGTACAGTCTATGCCTCGGGCATCCAAGCAGCAAGCGCGTTACGCCGTGGGTCGATGTTTGATGTTATGGAGCAGCAACGATGTTACGCAGCAGGGCAGTCGCCCTAAAACAAAGTTATGTGCTTTCTCTAAAACTCACCAGGTTCACCAAAACTTTTTTCTAGCTGGCCGCATCGCTTATTTTGAATTAGCACCCTTTAAAATGCCATTTTGATGCCTTATCTTGGCTAAAACGGGGTGTTTTAAGTGTCTGTTTTTATTGGTTTTGTTTTTGTTGAGAACTTTCAGGTAAAATGGTAGTCTTCAAATCAAATGTTTTTTGGAGCTACAGCATGGAAAAATCAAAGCAATTATATAATCAAGTGAACTTCTCACATCAGGACTTGCAAGAACATATCTTTAGCAATTGTACTTTTATACATTGTAATTTTAAGCGCTCAAACCTTCGAGATACACAGTTCATTAACTGTACTTTCATAGAGCAGGGGGCACTGGAAGGGTGCGATTTTTCTTATGCTGATCTTCGAGATGCTTCATTTAAAGATTGTCAGCTTTCAATGTCCCATTTTAAGGGGGCAAATTGCTTTGGTATTGAACTGAGAGATTGTGATCTTAAAGGGGCAAATTTTAGCCAAGTTAGTTTTGTAAATCAGGTTTCGAATAAAATGTACTTTTGCTCTGCATACATAACAGGTTGTAACTTATCCTATGCCAATTTTGAGCAGCAGCTTATTGAAAAATGTGACCTGTTCGAAAATAGATGGATTGGTGCAAATCTTCGAGGCGCTTCATTTAAAGAATCAGATTTAAGTCGTGGCGTTTTTTCAGAAGACTGCTGGGAACAGTTTAGAGTACAAGGCTGTGATTTAAGTCATTCAGAGCTTTATGGTTTAGATCCTCGAAAGATTGATCTTACAGGTGTAAAAATATGCTCGTGGCAACAGGAGCAGTTACTGGAGCAATTAGGGGTAATCATTGTTCCTGACTAAGCGCAAGATTCGGCTACGCACATAACAAAGCGTTTAAGACAGATTCGCAACGCTGGGCATTTTCGGTTTGCTTTGAATTTAGTGTTTACGGCACAATGGTTTAGGTTGGGTGGCATGTTGCTCACTACTTAACGCGGCGTTAGGCAGCACAGAGCGACCATTTCATGTCCGCGAGCACCCCCCCCATAACTCTTCGCCTCATGACCGAGCGCGACCTGCCGATGCTCCATGATTGGCTCAACCGGCCGCACATCGTTGAGTGGTGGGGTGGTGACGAAGAGCGACCGACTCTTGATGAAGTGCTGGAACACTACCTGCCCAGAGCGATGGCGGAAGAGTCCGTAACACCGTACATCGCAATGCTGGGCGAGGAACCGATCGGCTATGCTCAGTCGTACGTCGCGCTCGGAAGCGGTGATGGCTGGTGGGAAGATGAAACTGATCCAGGAGTGCGAGGAATAGACCAGTCTCTGGCTGACCCGACACAGTTGAACAAAGGCCTAGGAACAAGGCTTGTCCGCGCTCTCGTTGAACTACTGTTCTCGGACCCCACCGTGACGAAGATTCAGACCGACCCGACTCCGAACAACCATCGAGCCATACGCTGCTATGAGAAGGCAGGATTCGTGCGGGAGAAGATCATCACCACGCCTGACGGGCCGGCGGTTTACATGGTTCAAACACGACAAGCCTTCGAGAGAAAGCGCGGTGTTGCCTAACAACTCATATATGGACTCTCCCCACAAGTAGTGAGCAAAGCTTTTCTTTTGCACTTGTCGTCAGCGCGGTTGCATTCGTATATCCGGCCTGTTTTGGGCTCTACCGCCCTGGCCATTCTGTAGTTCGCGCAGCGGGGGCCAAGCGTTCAATCGATCACGAAGATCATGATTGTTATCGGCCTTATTCCGCTGCAGGACTCGCCTGTTCCGACAGTGCTGCTACTCACCACAACCACAAGAAAACCATCACGCCTTCTTGATTACCTCCGCCGTCAGGCGGGCTTTACGCTTTGCCAGTCACCACTAAATCGCCGCTCATGACACCACACCGCCCAGCAAATCCTAACCAGCTTGTTGGCCAAGGCCACGGCCGCTTTGTTGTGGCCAACACGTGCCGCCGTCTCGACGGCCCAGCGCTGTAACTGGGTCAGTTTCTCGGGTGTCCGGGCCTGACAGCGCTGCGCTGCCAACAAGGCCGCGCGCGAGCCGTGGATCAACAGGGTGCGCACGTATACATTGCCTTGCCGGCTAATGTGGCCCAGTTTGCGCCGCTCACCACTGCTGAACTCTCGCGGCGTCATGCCCAGCCAAGCGCTGAGCTGGCGACCATTGGCAAAGCGCTCGGGCTTGCCGACTGCGGTTTTCAGGGCGCTGGCGGTCAACAGGCCAATACCGCTGACTTCATCGAGTTTGCGCACGACTTCATCGTCGGCATGCCAGCGTTTGAGTTGCTGCTCGCACTCGACCATGCACTGTTCGTGCAGGTTTATTTCCGCCAGGACGATATGCAGTTGATGGCTCAAGGGCGCGATTTCTGGGCGCTCAACTAACTCATGGGCGGCACGGATAAAAGCGGCGGTAGAGGCTGGAGCTTCGATGCCCGCTTCGCGCAGGATGCCGCGCAGTAGGTTGATCCGCTGAGTACGGCTTTTCTTCCAGGTTTCGCGCAGCCCATGCAGTTGCTGCACCTGTTGCTGCTCATGGGTTTTCACAGGCACGGGATGGATATCCTTGCAGCGCGCGGCTTCTAGCATCGCATCGCAGTCGTTGCGGTCGGTCTTGTTGCGGCGGCGATACGGGCGCACATAGCGCGGGTGGATCAGCTTTACCGAATGGCCCAGTGCCTGCGCCACGCGCCCCCAGTAATGGGCCGTACCGCAGGCCTCCATCACCCACTCGACCGGCTCGGCTTGCTCCTGTATATATCGCCTAAACGCCTCTCGGTTCAGCCGCTTGCGCTGCACCACTTGGCCGGAACGGACACTCTCGGCAACTTGGTAAACGGACTTGGCCAGATCAACCGCAATTCGCTTCATCACAACACTCCCAATTTCAGCCACCACCGTTCTCGGTATAGAACTGTGGCGCAGGGAGAGTCCATTACAGCATTCAAGCCGACGCCGCTTCGCGGCGCGGCTTAATTCAGGTGTTAGGCAACGGTGTTGTTGCAGATTTTTGGTGCGGAATTATATGAAGAACTATTTTGAGAGCCCGTTTAAGGGAAAACCTCTCGTCGAACAGGTAAAGAACCCAAATATCAAGGTAGGCCGTTATAGCTATTATTCAGGCTATTACCACGGGCATTCATTTGATGATTGCGCTCGCTACCTCCTGCCTGATCGTGATGACGTTGATAAATTGATAATTGGAAGCTTTTGCTCCATAGGGACGGGTGCATCTTTTATCATGGCTGGAAATCAAGGTCACCGATATGATTGGGTTACATCATTCCCTTTTTTCTATATGAATGAGGAACCGGCATTTTCGGAATCAGTTGATGCTTTCCAGGCGGCAGGTGATACCGTCATAGGAAGCGACGTGTGGATTGGCTCTGAAGCAATGATTATGCCTGGAGTAAAGGTTGGCCATGGAGCGGTAATTGGCAGCCGGGCTTTGGTTACCAAAGATATAGAGCCATACACAATAGTTGGTGGCAACCCTGCAAAAGAGATAAAGAAGCGCTTTTCAGAACAGGAAATTTCAATGTTGCTAGATATGAAGTGGTGGGATTGGCCGTTGGAGCAAATTAAAGAAGCAATGCCTCTTTTGTGCTCGTCTGATATTGCAGGCTTGTACCATTTTTGGCAGCGTTCAAGTGCCTAACAAACGGCTGTTGTCGCCCCTTCGGGGCTGGGACGGCCTTTCCGCCGCTTTGCGGCTACAAGTCCGCCCCAAAGCCGGGCGTTAGCAGGTTTTCGGGTTTTAACGGTTTTAGTCAGTAGCTTTTTTCGGCATTGCTCGCGTTTGGTTTTCCTAGCGGCAGCGCCAAAAGGTTTAGTTCGCCAGTTTGTGGGTTTGCTGCAAACGGTTGTGGCGGTAGCGTTGTTCTTCTTGGCTTCGCTTAACAGTTTTACAGGTTCCGGTCGGCTCGCCGTATCGCAGTTAACCGGTTTAGTTTTAAATTAAAAGCAGCTTGCCGTTGTTCGGGTTTGCCAGTGCGGCAAGCCGCGAAAGTTAGGTGCAGGCTGCTAACAAGGCCAGTCAAGCGACGCCAAACAGCGTCGCGCTTGCTGGCAGCGTTATGTTTTAAAAAGGTTTAACTATGGAATTTAGTGACAAAGAACTGGCAGTGATAGCCGGTGCTAGGAAAAAGATTAAAGCTGCAACATTCTTCAGAGTTTTGCTCATTGTTGTCATGCTATGCGGTATTACCTTGATGGCAACAGGCGTGGTTGTTGCTGAGTTTATCGTTTATTTAGCATTCGGCGCTGTTGTTCTGGCTATCGGATTACCTCAGTTTGGTTCTGGGCCTAAGTACGAAGAGTTATTAAATATTTTAGATAGTAAAGCTAATGCGCAGCGTTCAAAAACATAACAAGGCGCATCACTCGTGGCCTGCGGCCACTGGGACGTCAAACGCTAACGCGTTTTTCCGCCCGTGTGCTTTGCGTTAACCTCTGAGGAAGAATTGTGAAACTATCACTAATGGTAGCTATATCGAAGAATGGAGTTATCGGGAATGGCCCTGATATTCCATGGAGTGCCAAAGGTGAACAGCTCCTGTTTAAAGCTATTACCTATAACCAATGGCTGTTGGTTGGACGCAAGACTTTTGAATCAATGGGAGCATTACCCAACCGAAAGTATGCGGTCGTAACACGTTCAAGTTTTACATCTGACAATGAGAACGTATTGATCTTTCCATCAATTAAAGATGCTTTAACCAACCTAAAGAAAATAACGGATCATGTCATTGTTTCAGGTGGTGGGGAGATATACAAAAGCCTGATCGATCAAGTAGATACACTACATATATCTACAATAGACATCGAGCCGGAAGGTGATGTTTACTTTCCTGAAATCCCCAGCAATTTTAGGCCAGTTTTTACTCAAGACTTCGCCTCTAACATAAATTATAGGTACCAAATCTGGCAAAAGGGTTAACAAGTGGCAGCAACGGATTCGCAAACCTGTCACGCCTTTTGTACCAAAAGCCGCGCCAGGTTTGCGATCCGCTGTGCCAGGCGTTAGCTGCCAAGAAACGGAGTAGTTATGGCAAGAGGATTTTATAAAAAGCGTCACAACGTAGGCCAGAGTATCCCTTCGAATCAGCTTCGTGTCGGAATGCTTATCCATTTGAGTTATACGAATTTTGGTTGCGTTTGGCGAATTTCATCCATAGAGCCAGTGAACTCGAAAGGCGAAATATGGCTCAATCTTGTAGCTCCCGAGTCAGGAAAAACAAAGCGCACAAATGCGAGATATGCTGTATACATACGAAGAGATCAGCGGTAAGCATGCAGCTAACAAGTTGCTCAAATACGTTCCGGGCCTACGGCCCTCCACCGGACAGCCAAAGCTGCGCTTTGCCTGCCGTTTAGCAAGGCGTTAGATGCACTAAGCACATAATTGCTCACAGCCAAACTATCAGGTCAAGTCTGCTTTTATTATTTTTAAGCGTGCATAATAAGCCCTACACAAATTGGGAGATATATCATGAAAGGCTGGCTTTTTCTTGTTATCGCAATAGTTGGCGAAGTAATCGCAACATCCGCATTAAAATCTAGCGAGGGCTTTACTAAGCTTGCCCCTTCCGCCGTTGTCATAATCGGTTATGGCATCGCATTTTATTTTCTTTCTCTGGTTCTGAAATCCATCCCTGTCGGTGTTGCTTATGCAGTCTGGTCGGGACTCGGCGTCGTCATAATTACAGCCATTGCCTGGTTGCTTCATGGGCAAAAGCTTGATGCGTGGGGCTTTGTAGGTATGGGGCTCATAATTGCTGCCTTTTTGCTCGCCCGATCCCCATCGTGGAAGTCGCTGCGGAGGCCGACGCCATGGTGACGGTGTTCGGCATTCTGAATCTCACCGAGGACTCCTTCTTCGATGAGAGCCGGCGGCTAGACCCCGCCGGCGCTGTCACCGCGGCGATCGAAATGCTGCGAGTCGGATCAGACGTCGTGGATGTCGGACCGGCCGCCAGCCATCCGGACGCGAGGCCTGTATCGCCGGCCGATGAGATCAGACGTATTGCGCCGCTCTTAGACGCCCTGTCCGATCAGATGCACCGTGTTTCAATCGACAGCTTCCAACCGGAAACCCAGCGCTATGCGCTCAAGCGCGGCGTGGGCTACCTGAACGATATCCAAGGATTTCCTGACCCTGCGCTCTATCCCGATATTGCTGAGGCGGACTGCAGGCTGGTGGTTATGCACTCAGCGCAGCGGGATGGCATCGCCACCCGCACCGGTCACCTTCGACCCGAAGACGCGCTCGACGAGATTGTGCGGTTCTTCGAGGCGCGGGTTTCCGCCTTGCGACGGAGCGGGGTCGCTGCCGACCGGCTCATCCTCGATCCGGGGATGGGATTTTTCTTGAGCCCCGCACCGGAAACATCGCTGCACGTGCTGTCGAACCTTCAAAAGCTGAAGTCGGCGTTGGGGCTTCCGCTATTGGTCTCGGTGTCGCGGAAATCCTTCTTGGGCGCCACCGTTGGCCTTCCTGTAAAGGATCTGGGTCCAGCGAGCCTTGCGGCGGAACTTCACGCGATCGGCAATGGCGCTGACTACGTCCGCACCCACGCGCCTGGAGATCTGCGAAGCGCAATCACCTTCTCGGAAACCCTCGCGAAATTTCGCAGTCGCGACGCCAGAGACCGAGGGTTAGATCATGCCTAGCATTCACCTTCCGGCCGCCCGCTAAATATCTCCTTTTGGGTTGTTAATAAAACATCCAATAAGTTGACTGTGCGTGAAAAAGAAAGTTTTGTGTGATGGCGTTGAAGATCGCACCGTTAAGCTCTTATGTGGGATGGTGCAGAGCTCGACGACTACCGATAAAACGCAACCGCCGCAAACAGACAAGAAAAAGCCCCAACTGATAACAGTTGGGGCTTCAGTATTGTGATTGGTGGAGCAATAGCACCCTGAACCCAAAACCTTCTCGCTCAACCGGTAGTGGCTGATAACAACTCGTGAGGGCTATTGCGGGTTAAGCATTTAGCGATGTCTAGGGCCAGACTGGACGTCTGAACGCAAGCCGCTGATACTGTACATAACCACAGTATCAGCGGAGGATACCCATGTCGCTGGCAAGGAACGCCACGGCGAGTCAATCGCCCACTCAAACAAACGGTTACGAACGCCACCAACCCGACCAGACGCTGCTCTACCAGCTGGTTGAGCAGCACTACCCAGCCTTCAAAGCCTCACTCGAAGCCCAAGGTCAACACCTGCCTCGCTACATCCAACAAGAATTCAACGACCTCCTCCAATGTGGCCGTCTGGAGTATGGTTTCATGCGGGTTCGCTGCGAGGATTGTCATCACGAGCGTCTGGTCGCCTTCAGCTGTAAACGACGCGGCTTTTGCCCTAGCTGCGGTGCCCGCCGGATGGCCGAGAGTGCGGCGCTGCTGATAGACGAAGTCTTCCCCAAGGAGCCCATTCGCCAGTGGGTGCTCAGCTTTCCTTTCCAGCTACGCTTTTTGCTGGCTCGCCATCCCCAGCTGATGGGCCAGGTCTTGAGTATCGTCTATCGTACACTCTCAACTCATCTGATCAAAAAAGCCGGTTACACCAAAGCCTCTGCACAAACTGGCTCAGTGACTCTTATCCAACGCTTTGGCTCCGCGCTAAATCTCAATGTCCACTACCACATGCTGTTTCTCGATGGTGTCTATGCCGAAGATGACTATGGCAAGCAACGCTTCCATCGTGTCAAGGCACCCACTTACGATGAGCTGAATACGCTCGCTCACACCCTCAGCCATCGCATCGCTCGCTGCATGGAAAAGCGTGGGATTTTGGAGCGTGATGCCGAGAATACGTGGTTGACACTGGAAGAGGGCGAAGACGATACGCTGACTCAATTACATGGTGCTTCGGTTACGTATCGCATTGCCGTCGGCCCCCAGCAAGGGCGCAAAGTCTTCACCCTGCAAACCTTGCCAGGGCGTGAGGATAAAGCCGACTCAAGCAGTCGAGTAGCCAACCATGCTGGTTTCTCGCTACACGCCGGTGTGATGGCCGAAGCGCATCAGCGGGATAAGCTTGAGCGCTTGTGTCGCTACATTAGTCGGCCAGCGGTTTCAGAAAAACGTCTGGCATTAACCGCCAATGGGCAGGTGCGTTACGAGCTCAAAACTCCGTACCGCAATGGCACCACCCATGTGATCTTCGAGCCGCTGGACTTCATCGCCAAACTCGCTGCGTTGGTACCTAAGCCGCGAGTCAACCTCACACGCTTCCACGGCGTCTTTGCACCGAACAGCAAACACCGAGTTCAAGTAACACCCGCCAAGCGGGGCAAGAAGCCCGACAAATCGGAAGGTCTCGATACTAACTGGCGTGACAAGAGTCCTGCAGAGCGCCACCGCGCCATGACCTGGATGCAACGCCTCAAGCGAGTCTTCAATATTGATATTGAAGTCTGCGAACACTGCGGCGGTCACGTCAAAGTGATTGCCAGCATCGAAGATCCGAAGGTCATTGAGCAGATTCTCAAGCATCTGAAACAGAAAACAGCCAAGGCGAATGCCGCCAAGCAGCGTGAGCTGCCACCAGAACGAGCGCCGCCACTGACTCCCAGCCTGTTCGATCCATCACAGAGTCGTCTCTTTGACTGACGACCCCAAATCCAACACTGCTCAACACTGCCAACTTTTAAACGGGGCGGTGGGGCAGTTTGTATCTCTCGAGCTATCAGGCTAGAGATTTTACCGCCAAATCGAACCTTATTAGAGCGGTTTAGGCTGGACCGGCAGTTAAAATTGGGGCTTGAGCGGTAAACGAGTGAGGGAATTTCAGGTAAGATACTTCGGATGAGGAGCAAAAAGGTGGTTTATACTTCCTATACCCTTTATACTTCCTATACCCCGGTTATCCGGTGGTTTTCTGTTTGCGGAATAAAACAGATTAGTGACAGTTTTCTCAGAATGGCGTGTTCCGGTGACTTCTGTTTTCGTGTGCTGCATCCGGAAGTGTCAGGCCCGCCGGATATGAAAAAGGCCTCCGGAGAGTACCGTGACTTTATTTTCGGCACAAATACAGGGGTCGATGGATAAATACGGCGATAGTTTCCTGACGGATGATCCGTATGTACCGGCGGAAGACAAGCTGCAAACCTGTCAGATGGAGATTGATTTAATGGCGGATGTGCTGAGAGCACCGCCCCGTGAATCCGCAGAACTGATCCGCTATGTGTTTGCGGATGATTGGCCGGAATAAATAAAGCCGGGCTTAATACAGATTAAGCCCGTATAGGGTATTATTACTGAATACCAAACAGCTTACGGAGGACGGAATGTTACCCATTGAGACAACCAGACTGCCTTCTGATTATTAATATTTTTCACTATTAATCAGAAGGAATAACCATGAATTTTACCCGGATTGACCTGAATACCTGGAATCGCAGGGAACACTTTGCCCTTTATCGTCAGCAGAATAAATGCGGATTCAGCCTGACCACCAAACTCGATATTACCGCTTTGCGTACCGCACTGGCGGAGACAGGTTATAAGTTTTATCCGCTGATGATTTACCTGATCTCCCGGGCTGTTAATCAGTTTCCGGAGTTCCGGATGGCACTGAAAGACAATGAACTTATTTACTGGGACCAGTCAGACCCGGTCTTTACTGTCTTTCATAAAGAAACCGAAACATTCTCTGCACTGTCCTGCCGTTATTTTCCGGATCTCAGTGAGTTTATGGCAGGTTATAATGCGGTAACGGCAGAATATCAGCATGATACCAGATTGTTTCCGCAGGGAAATTTACCGGAGAATCACCTGAATATATCATCATTACCGTGGGTGAGTTTTGACGGATTTAACCTGAACATCACCGGAAATGATGATTATTTTGCCCCGGTTTTTACGATGGCAAAGTTTCAGCAGGAAGGTGACCGCGTATTATTACCTGTTTCTGTACAGGTTCATCATGCAGTCTGTGATGGCTTTCATGCAGCACGGTTTATTAATACACTTCAGCTGATGTGTGATAACATACTGAAATAAATTAATTAATTCTGTATTTAAGCCACCGTATCCGGCAGGAATGGTGGCTTTTTTTTATATTTTAACCGTAATCTGTAATTTCGTTTCAGAATGGTTCAGGATCACTGTACGATAATGCCCCCGCAGTTTGGTAATACCCTTAATAAAAAAGAAACAGCAAAGACTGACAGCAATAATAATAAAGTAAGCAGTAACAATAATATTAACAACACCAGATGCAGTTATAATAATAGTATTTAAGACACCAGAAAGACTGCTGCGACAGTCATTTTGAACAACACCAAAATGCCGTAAAGGCAGTAGTAACAACACCAGTGAAAACATCACGATAGCATAGTGATATGCCTGAGTGTGTGTAATTAAACAATAAATAAACCGCCATATATAACAGAAGATAGTATTCTGAATGGCATGCTTTTCTGTTCAGTATAAACATATCATCCCGGTTGGTATAAGGATGATATATAATAAGTTAAGCTGAACACATATTTATTTTGGTTTTATTTTACAAATAAAGTAAGACGATCCGTTAAGTCAAAGCGGGGTATATTTATTATACCCTGCTTTTTTATTTGTCCGCCGGGCGCGGATAATGGATCAGATGGCACTGTTGCAAATAGTCGGTGGTGATAAACTTATCATCCCCTTTTGCTGATGGAGCTGCACATGAACCCATTCAAAGGCCGGCATTTTCAGCGTGACATCATTCTGTGGGCCGTACGCTGGTACTGCAAATACGGCATCAGTTACCGTGAGCTGCAGGAGATGCTGGCTGAACGCGGAGTGAATGTCGATCACTCCACGATTTACCGCTGGGTTCAGCGTTATGCGCCTGAAATGGAAAAACGGCTGCGCTGGTACTGGCGTAACCCTTCCGATCTTTGCCCGTGGCACATGGATGAAACCTACGTGAAGGTCAATGGCCGCTGGGCGTATCTGTACCGGGCCGTCGACAGCCGGGGCCGCACTGTCGATTTTTATCTCTCCTCCCGTCGTAACAGCAAAGCTGCATACCGGTTTCTGGGTAAAATCCTCAACAACGTGAAGAAGTGGCAGATCCCGCGATTCATCAACACGGATAAAGCGCCCGCCTATGGTCGCGCGCTTGCTCTGCTCAAACGCGAAGGCCGGTGCCCGTCTGACGTTGAACACCGACAGATTAAGTACCGGAACAACGTGATTGAATGCGATCATGGCAAACTGAAACGGATAATCGGCGCCACGCTGGGATTTAAATCCATGAAGACGGCTTACGCCACCATCAAAGGTATTGAGGTGATGCGTGCACTACGCAAAGGCCAGGCCTCAGCATTTTATTATGGTGATCCCCTGGGCGAAATGCGCCTGGTAAGCAGAGTTTTTGAAATGTAAGGCCTTTGAATAAGACAAAAGGCTGCCTCATCGCTAACTTTGCAACAGTGCCCACACGAGTGTAGCTCACGCAGAGGAAGCAGCTACAGCTCTTGATGGAATTGGCCAACGCGTTAACGAAATTACCGACATGAACGCGCAAATAGCGACTGCGGTCGAGCAGCAGGGAGCAGTAAGTGAAGACATAAACCGCAGTATTATCAATATACGCGATGCTGCTGATACCAATGTACAGACCGGGCAGAATAATTTGCAAAGTGCGAAATCTGTCGCTCAGTTAACTAGCGCTCTGAGCGAACTGGCAAAACAGTTTTGGGAAAAACGAGGATAACGCTTTTCAGTATCTCGACAGGGATAACTTACTTTACCATCGGTTATCCCTTTTAGCCGCACAAATTTTAGCCATGGCTTTTCAGGAAGTCAGGGCTATCAGAATGGCCTTAGAAAGCCTAGTCAAAGAGCTGTCACGAGAACACCGTTAGCTTAGCGTACGATTTTTTCCGAATTCTGCGGTTCCCCCACCTTCGTTCCGGTGAATCCGCAGCGACGCCAGCGCAAGGTGGTCATGGCCGGGGAGAAACTTCGGGCTCTGGCCGGCAAGTAGGACCCGCATTCCTTGCCCGCCGGGTGCGGGCTTGTGGCCGCCGTCAGTCAGTGTCGCCGGGCGGCCGACGGTTTTCCGCCAGCAGATGCTCGACCACACAGCGCAACGCCTTGGCGCTACCTGCCCCGGCGTTGCGCGCTGCCCGGTAGACCCGCAGTTGTCGATCGGCGCTGTTACCTTGCTTGATGATCCGTCGTGCCTGCATGAAGATCCGGCGACTGCCTGCGTCAGCCTGTCCCGCGCAGGTCTTTTCGGCCAACCTCAGCCAGTCCAGCGCGGATACGCAACGGTTCCTTTCGACAAGGAAGCTTCCCGTGCAGCCGTGCCGGCGCGCCTGCCAGAGATTCTCCAGCAGCAGGGCGCGTTGCCATTCGGGGGCGGCGATATCCTCGCCCCACCGTGCCTGCGCAACCAGCAAGCGGAACAGCCCGGCGATGCACAGTGCGTCGTCGATACGCGGGCAGGCGTCGGGAATCCGCAGCTCTAGCGTTGGATAGCGCGCCGAGGGACGGATGATCCACCAGGTATGTCCAGCCTCGTCCATCAACCGATGCTCCAACAGCAGCGCAACATAGCGGCGCCATTGCGATTCGTCGTGGAAATGCGGCGGCGGCCCCATGCGTGGCCACTCTCCGCACATCGCCTGACGATGACTCGCCAGGCCGGTGTCCCGTCCGCCCCAGAACGGTGAAGAGCCGCTCAACGCCAGCAGCAGGGGCAACCACGGCAGCAGCCGATTCATCAGTTGCACCCGGTCGAAACCCTTGACTTCGACGTGAACGTGCAACCCGCACAGCAGACTCTCCCCCGCGACACCAGCCTGTTGGGCGATCAATCGCTGATAGCGCGGGCGTACGGCTGGCCTTTGCCGATGCAGGCGGGTGAAGGGATGCGCAGCCACGCAAAGGGTTTCCAGCTCGTGAGCCTGGGCGATGGCGGCCAGGCGCCTGCGACGGTCCGCAAGATAGCGGCCGGCGTCGGCGAGCTGGCGGAAGACCGGGCTGACCAGCTCAATCTGGCAATCGAAGATTTCCCCGATGACTTCCTCGCCCAGCACGCCGCGACAGGCGTGCAGGAAACCGAGTGGCACATCGCGGACGATGTCCAGTGTGCTGCGGTCGAGCAGGAAGCATTCCTCCTCGATGCCAAATCGTGCGAGTGCGGGCATGGCAATCCTGACGGCGGGCAGTTAACCCTCAGACGCGCTGGAGCGCCCGCCCGTTCAGTCTTTCGCTCCGTCACTTCATTGAAACCTTTGCCGGCTTGCCCACTCGCAATGGAAGTAACCGACTTTGCACGAGGAGCCCCGCATGACCCTCTCTGCCTCACGGAAAACCGCCCTCTGCCGCGAACTTCCTGACGCCCGCGAGCTGTACGACGCCCTTCTGCGTACGCCGGAGGAGTACTCCGAAGCGGCTGCGCGGTTTCTGGACGAGCAGTTGCAGGCGCAGGTGATCGGCGGCGGCGATCTGCCCGGCGACCCGCAACGATGGCCGGGCTGGCTGGCCGAGCGTGCCAGGTGCAGCGCCAGCGAATATGCCGCCTACTTGAGCGAGCGCCGCGCAGGTGCACCACGCCGGTTCTTCCACAGTCGCATCCATGCGCTGTACTTCCTGCAGGCGGTGCGACCGACCAAGCTGGTGGACGGCGCCTGGCTGTACGGGGCGCTGAACCACTGCGACGATCCGCGCGCGCTGCCGCTGGTACATATCTATCTGGAAGAACTGGGGCATGGCATCACGGCGCGCAACCACGTGCTGATCTACCGGCAACTGCTCGAAAGCCTCGGCTGCGACACGCCACTGCCGCTGAGCGATGCCCACTATCTGCAAGGCGCCGTGCAGCTAGCCTTCGGTTATCTGGCCGATGACTATCTGCCCGAACTGCTGGGCTACAACCTCGGCTACGAACTGCCGCCGCTGCACCTGATGATTACCAGCCACGAGTTGCGCGAGCTGGGAATCGACCCGCGCTATTTCCGCCTGCACGTAACCATCGATAACGCCGGCAGCGGCCACGGCCGCAAGGCCCTGGCGGCATTGAATGCCTACCTGCCGCGATTGGGCGACCGTGAAAGCTTCCTGCGCCGGGTACAGGCTGGCTACCGGCTCAACGACGCCGGGCTTTCCTGCCAGCAGATTATCGATGGTTTCGACCTGCATGCGGAACTGCTGGAAATGCTCGAACGCAAGCGTCCATTCGCGCAGCGGATGCACGACGACCGCGCACGCATCGGCGGGCTTACCGTCAATCAGTGGCTGGCCGCTCCGGGGCGCATGGGGGAGTTTCTCCAGGCACTGGAAGACGAGGGCTGGCTCATCCGCCATGCCGAACCGGCGCGCAGCCGGCTGTGGCGCCTGGTGGAAGGTGACGAAGCGGCAATGTTCGGGGTTTTCACGCCCTACGAGAAACAATTGCTGCACGACTGGATCGCCGGCGACTGGCACGCCCCACAGGCCCAGTCACACTGGCGCGGCGGCGGCAGGCTCGGCGCCAGCGATGCGCCAGCCCGCGCGGACTTCGCCGCCGAGGAGCGTGCGCTGCTCAACGAACTGAGTGGCCTGTCGCCGCGCAACCGGAGGCATCGACTCATCGCCCTGATGGCGCCGCACAAGCATTGGACGTCCGCCGGGCTGATGGCCACGCGGATATTCGCCGACAAACTGGGAATCGAACCATGAGCGCCTTTCTCGACTCTCGCCTGCAGGTACTGGTTACGCTGGGCCAGGAACTGCACAAGCAGAACTATCACTTCATCACTACGACTCCTGCCACCCACGCGCGCGTCAATGCGCGAGCGGAGAACTACGCCGCTGCCGACCTGGCGAGGGTATTCGGTTGGAACCGGGCATTTTCCGATGGCGTTCTCGACGAGCGCATGCTTGCCCTGCTGGAAGCCGGCGGCCTGCTGCAACGCTACGATAACCGTTGGCGCAGCGCAGTGCGCTGGTCAAGCCTGGATAGCCTGCTGTTCGCTCACTCGGCCTACCCGACCCTGGAAGCGGACTCGGTATTCTTCGGCCCTGACACCTACCGCTTCGCGCAATTGCTGCACCGGCATTTCGAAGCCAACGGCAAGCCGATGCGCCGCGCGGTGGACATCGGCTGCGGCGCCGGGCCAGGAGCAATCCTGGTGGCGCGCGCCTATCCAGGAGCAGAAGTCACGGCGGTGGATATCAACCCTCGGGCACTCGACTTCACCCGCGCCAATGCCCGGCTGGCGGGCGTCGAGCATTTACAGATCCGCCACAGTAACCTGCTCGATGAGGTGAACGGCGAGTTCGACTTGATCGTCGCCAATCCGCCCTATCTGCTCGATCCCACCGAGCGCGCCTACCGTCACGGCGGCGGCGAGCTGGGATGCGGACTGTCGTTGCGCATCGTCGAGTGCGCGCTCAAGCGTCTCGGGCCCGGCGGCCAGTTACTGCTGTATACCGGCGCCGCGGTGGTTGACGGCGAGTCTGCGCTGCATCGGCAGCTGCGGGTGCTGCTGGATGACCCTGGGCTACGCTGGGAGCTTCGGGAAATCGACCCGGACGTGTTCGGTGAAGAGCTGGAAACCTCGGCCTACCGGAATGTCGAACGTATCGCCGCGGTGAGCCTTACGCTCAAGCGCCTGGCCTGAGCGGCGCCGCCCCGCGTTCCTGCGAGGCGGCGGGCGATGGCTTCAGGCGGGAATCCTGGCGATCTGCGCTTCCCGCGACCAGATACGGTGCTGCTCCAGGGCTGCTTGCAGGTCGCCGAACAGATCGCTGGCCGTCGCTCCCTGCACCACGCCCGGATCCCCCGGCAGGCCAAGCTGGCCAGGCAGCGCTTGTGCGGTTCCGCTGAAGGCCATCGGCTTGAGGTGTTTGTACGCTTCCAGCAGATAGTGCAACAGCCGACCATCACCACTGAACGTATTGGTGGCCGCCGCGCCCCCAGGGACGAAGACTGCGTCGAACACCACCGAGGGCAAGCCCTCCCAGGACCCCTCCGGTATCAGCGTCGCGCCGTTCTCGGCGGTGACAGGCGCCACACCGGGACCGACCAGCTTGGCACTTGCACCGGCCTTTTGGAGCGCATCACGCAGATCACTCACATCAGACTCGCTGACACCATCGGCGATCAGTATCGCCACCTTGCGCGAGCGGATATCGCCCGACAGCAATTGCATCTGGCTCAGCGCCGGCGACGGTGTGGGTTGCGTCGGCGCACCCTGGCCGACGATGGCCACACCGACCTGGTCAGCCACGCGCCGGGCGAGCTGGCTGTCGATGTTCAGCAGAATCTCGTTGACCTCCCGATCCCGGATCGATGCACGCCCCACCTTCGAGAGCTCGAAGACGTAAGCGGCCACCACATGGTTCTGCTCCGTCTCGCTCAAGCTGTGCCAGAACAGCGCCGCCTGGCTGAAGTGATCAGCGAACGAACCCGCCCGCTCGCGCACCTTGGTCCCGCTCATGGGCTCGTGATAGCTGGCAAAGCCGCCGTGACGCGCCGCTGACGCGGTTTCCTTCGGCCAGCCGTCATCGATCGAGTTGGGTTCGTAGGATGCGCGTCCGCGATGCAGGATGTGCTGGTGAAAGGCATCACGCTGGTTGTTGTGGAACGGGCATAGCGGCTGGTTGATCGGGATCTGGTTGAAATTCGGCCCGCCCAGGCGCAGCAACTGGGTGTCGGTATAGGAAAACAGCCGCCCCTGCAGCAGCGGGTCATTGGTGAAGTCGATCCCCGGCACGATGTGGCCGGCGTGAAAGGCTACCTGCTCTGTTTCGGCGAAGAAGTTGTCGGGATTGCGGTCGAGCACCATGCGCCCGAGTATCTGTACCGGTACCTGCTCCTCGGGAACCAGCTTGGTTGGATCGAGCAGATCGAAGTCGAAGGAGTCCTGGTCGTCCTCGGCGATGACCTGCACGCCCAGCTCCCATTCGGGGTAGTCGCCATTCTCGATGTCTTCCCACAGGCTGCGACGGTTGAAGTCCGGATCCTTGCCCGCCAGTTTCTGCGCCTCATCCCATACCAGCGAACAGGTGCCCGACTTCGGCCGCCAGTGGAACTTCACCAGCGAGCTTTCGCCATTCACGTTGATCAGGCGGAAAGTATGCACGCCGAAGCCCTGCATATTGCGGTAGGCGATGGGTATGGCACGGTCGGACATCAGCCACATGACCATGTGCGCCGACTCCGGAGTCAGCGATACGAAGTCCCAGAAGGTGTCATGCGCCGATGCGCCAGTGGGTATTTCGTTCTGCGGCTCGGGCTTCACCGCGTGGACGAAATCGGGAAACTTGATGGCGTCCTGGATGAAGAACACCGGCATATTGTTGCCGACCAGATCGTAGTTGCCCTCCTCGGTGTAGAACTTCACCGCAAAGCCACGTACATCGCGCACGGTATCGGCAGAACCGCGCGGCCCCTGGACTGTGGAGAAGCGCACGAAGACCGGTGTGCGCACGCCATTGCCGGATAGAAACGCAGCCTTGGTCAGATCGCTCCAGTCGCCGTAGGACTCGAAATAGCCATGCGCCGCCGCCCCCCGGGCGTGCACCACGCGTTCGGGAATGCGCTCGTGATCGAAGTGGGTGATCTTCTCGCGCATGATGAAGTCTTCGAGCAACGACGGTCCGCGTACGCCGGCCCTCAGGGTGTTCTGATTGTCCGAAATGCGCGTGCCGGTATTGGTGGTGAGCGCTTGATCGGTGGCGTCTTCGCGGTAGCGCTCGAGTTGTTCCTGCTTGTCGCTGCTGTTGCTGCGGTCGATGGTCTGGGTGCCGGCCATCTGACTCTGCCGGTCCTCTCGTGTGGGATTCATGCGATTGTCCTCATGCCAGGTAAACGGCGATTCGCGCAGCGATAGCCGGCATTCGTTGATTGCCGGCCGACATGCGCCGCCTACCCGTTGGGACCGACTGGGAGCTTCAAGTTCCAGCTTTTTCCCGATTGGTCGCTTGCGCAACTCTGCGAGGCTACGCAAGTAATCGAAGGAAGAGGAATCATGCGTCAACACCTGCCGCATCGCTCTGCGCAGGTGCCGAGGCAGTGAAGGGAATCAATCTGCGAAGCAGTTGATCAATTCCAGACCCAGATTTCGAACCTGGGCCGGTGTTCGCAGCTCCTCGGCGGTGATGCCCACGACTATCGTCTGTGGCACGGCGGTTATCTGGCTGGCAAGGCTGATCTGGTATTGCCCATCGGATTGGAGCGCGCAGGCAAAGGTGAAGGTTGGATAAGTGTGCCGAAGCAGGTCTTCCACCTCCCGGCATTTCGAATCGGTCATCGGTTGTCCTCCGTTTGCAAGCACACAATAGGCGCTACATTGCCACCTGAATATGCGGCCACCTGCCACTATGTTTTTACATTCATCGAAAAAGGTTTGATCAATTGTCAGCATTTCCCTCGGCTTACCGAGGGCAATCACTTACAGCGCCGAGAAAATGGCGAATTAAAAGGCAAACAAAAGTGACCGGAGGTAATTTATTTACTTATAACTTCAAGGCCAGGAAAAGATGACTCATCGTTCTGAAAAAGATTCGAACATCTGCCGGCACACTCCATCGGATGAAGTGAGCGGCACACGCTCATTCCTAAATTCAGAACTATCAGGAGAACTGAAATGGCTGAACATAGAGGCGGCAAAGGCAATTTCGCAGAAGACCCGGAGCGCGCATCCGAAGCCGGCAAGAAAGGCGGCCAGCAAAGCGGCGGCAACTTCAAGAATGACCCGCAGCGCGCGTCGGAAGCAGGACGCAAGGGTGGGCAGCACAGTCATGAGGACAATCGCTGATTGGCGCTGATAAAAACCACGGCGGGGCGAAATTCTTCGCTCCGTCGTGGCCTGGAAATACGGATTGAGAATACCGAAGGGTTTTCGTTGAATTAATTCTTGCGCGACAAGCGAAGCGCAAAGAACGCGCAGAATAGCGCGAACCACAAACAGCGGGGCTGTATCCAATTTATCGATCAGCGGCGGCGCAATGATTCTGCCCAGCTCCTCGCACTGGATTTAAGCTTCCGCAGACTACTTTCCCGAGGATCGAAATCCGAGGAACTTCCCATGAAAAATCCACATGACCTGCCCGAACCCGATCCGGTCGTAACCCGCGAAGATTTGGCACTCGATGACCTCATCGACCTTGATACCGAAGACGGCGACCAGCAGCCGCACCTTTCCGCCGCACATCAGGAAGGGCTGATCGACAGCATCCGCTGAACGGCGTACGGCGGCGGCTGGAGCGCCGTCCCGACCGTCAATGCGGGCGCGCCACACTGCGCAGCAGATTGGCGCTGAGCTTTTCGGCATTGCAACTGGCGACGTTGGCCAGCGACAGGATGCCAACCAGGCGCTTCTCGCGATTCACCACGGCCAACCGGCGCTTCTGGATCTGGGCCATGTTCTTCGACACGTGGTCAACCGTCTCGTCCTCGAAGCAGTAGCACACTCCAGCACTCATTACCTCGTTGACCGGCGTCGTGGTGGCCAGCGCATCAGCCAGCCCGCGCACCACCAGGTCACGGTCAGTGACCATGCCGATCAGTTGGTCGCCTTCGCTCACCAGCAGCGCGCCGATATCCACCTGCCGCATCAGCAGCGCCGCTTCCTGCAATGTGCTGTCCGGCGAGATGGTCCGCACTTCCCTGCTCATGATTTCCCGCACTGTCATGGAGCCATGCCCGGATGACTTGTCGCGCATGGACTGTTCTTTCACGCTTTGTTCTCTCATGGTCTGCCTCCTGTGGCGGCCCTGAACACCAGAGCCTCTGAGAGTGGAAAGACTTCCCCTGCGATGGTTCGAACTTTCCGCGCGAAGGCGCAGATTCAGGCATGCACGCTCCACTGGCAGGCCGCTTCGGGGATTCGCAGCGGATCGATGGCATGGATCAGCCCGCAGGCCAGCGCTTCGTCAGGCTCGACTATCCGCGCATGACCGGTCAGGCACTCGGGCACGTCGATTCGTTCGCTGGCATCGAGGGTGCGCTGTTGGACGATCTCCGCGTACAGCCGCAGATCGTGCTCCAGGCTCATGGCATATTCACTCATGCGGGCATGGTCCACCGAGCCATGCAACGTCCAGTGGAACGGATGGAACAGGAATTTGCTCAACGGGCAGGCCGTGCGCCGCCGGCCCGCCAGGAACAGGATGTTGCCCATGGACTCCACCGTCCCCAGATTGTGGGTGTCCACCGGCACCGGCAGCGACAGCAGGTAGTTGTAGAGGCTGAAGCCATAGGCGCAGTCGCCGCCCATAGTGACGATGTTCAGTTGCAACTGCGTTGCGCCCTGCTGCATCGCCCTGGTACAGGTGCCAATCAGATTGCCGCAGGTGGACGAATTGATCGGCCCGGTGAAATGGATGATATGTGTGGCCATGCGCGGCTCCTTGTGGCTGGAGACTCGAATACGTCTTCAACTGAGTCCCGCATGGCTGCTGCCATGCCAACGACACGACGAGTGGACACGCTCAGGGCTGGCGATAGTGTCCTGGCGTGGTGTCGCGCTCCTGGCTGCGCAACACCTTGCTGACCTGCACGTCGGTGATGGAGCGCTCATCGAGCGGGCTGTGCAGCGCCACCAGGAAGCGGCGCGCGTCATCGACGCTGAGCTGCTCCTGGTGCAACACGACGCTCATCGGCTGGTCGTTGAGGATGTAGCTGATCAGGAATGCGGGTGTCATCTCGGCTCTCCTCTGCAAGGGCGCCCGCGCCGGGACGCAAGCGCCTGGCGAACGGTCAGGCGGCGCGTTTCTCCCATTGCGCCTTGATGTCCTTCTTCATCTGCTGCATCGCCACCGCCAGTCGATCCAGCGTGGGATGGTCGAGCAACTGCTCCGCGCGCGGGAACATCTCCTTTTCCTCTTCCTGAATGTGATGCTCCAGCAGCTCCTTGAGCACCTTCACCCGGCCGGCGAATTCCATGCTGTCGGGGCGGGTATTTTTCAGGTCAGGCAGTACCAGCGAATCCACCGTGCGGTGCTCCTCCCTGGACTCGAAGTACATCTTCTCGTCTTCCTTTTCGCCCACCTGCCTGAGCGCCGGGTAGAAAATTTCTTCCTCGATGGCGGTGTGCTGGCTCAGCTCCAGATCGATCTTGCGTAGCAGTTCGCTGCGCTTTTTCACCGCACGCGAGGTGGTCTCGCTCAGTTCGGCGAGCAGCGTCTTGACGGTCTTGTGGTCCTGCTTGAGTAGATCGATGGCATTCATTGGTTTCTCCTCGGTCAGGCTTCGCTGAAGGATCATCCGGGTCGGCGGTTTCAGGTCGCTTCCCAGGGTTTTACCGGTGGCCGGCAGAGGGCGCGGTCGATGGCGCGGCCCAGCTCATCCAGGCGCAACGGCTTGAGCAGGGTCGGATACGGCGAGCTGTGGTCCAGCGCGCGCTCCTGCGATGACGACAGCATCAGCACGCGCATGCGCGGCCGCGACGGCAGGCAGGCCTCGATCAGCTCATTGCCGGTCAAGGGACCTGTGATCGGCTCGTCGACCAGAAACAGATCGATGACCGCGCCGGAGCCCAAGTGCTCCAGCGCTTCCTCATGGTTCCGCGCACTGAGCACTGCGTGGCCCTTGTCCAGCAGGTACTGCTCGATGCGCCAGAGCTCGTCCGCCTTTTCTTCGAGTACCAGTACCGATGCGTCACACAGGCTCATGGCTGTCTCCTCTTCCAATGAGCAGACGCAGCAACTTTCGCGCCTTCCCCGCGCATTCCGCGCACCCGCGGGACAGAGCGGCGGCTACCCTCGATGATCGCACCCTGCAATCAGCAAAACGCCCGACCGGCCTGAGCCGGCGATGCAAAATGCCTGAACGGACCGCGGCCCCGGATTTCCGGAGCCGGCTATCGGGATGCGCAGGCTCGCCGGCCTGCAGGTTGGCCGCAGGTACTATCGGCAGCTCGATCAGCGTGAATCCGTGGCCCGCTCTGGTCGGCGATCAGGCAGGTCGCCTGGCCGAAGATGCAGCCGGCCGCCGCCAGGGTAAGGCCGGCAGCACGGGGTGGGCAGCGGCATGGAGGCGGCCTGGTCCAGCTCCATGCGCGGTTCGGCAGTGGTGTTGAGAGCCGCAGGTTCCGGCGCAGCCCGCAACAACGCGCCTGACTCGATTGGCGTCGAGCCGTGCCGAGACCTCGGTGCACCTCTAGATAGTCGTCCCCGGTCTTTCCATCTCCAGGTCGAGGCGTCTGAGGCGGCGGACGATGTCTTCAATCAGAGAGTCGGTCAGGGGTTCCCTGGTGCCGATCTCCACCCGCCTGGCGGCGGGGTCGCGGCATGTCACCGCGGGCGCTTCGACGAGGTCTGCCAGCAGCTCGGCCACCTTGCGTTCAACCGCCAATTGCCGCAGGCGATAGCGTGCGACCTTGCCGAACGGGGTCAGCGGCAACTCATCCAGTACGAAAATACCTTTGGGCCGCGCCGGCGGCTCGGCGATCTGCTGCGCCATGAAGCCGGCCAGCTCGCTCAGGCAGAACTCCGCAGTGGAGCGGGCCACCACGAACAGTACCGGAACCTCCCCGGCATAGTCGTCAGGCATCGCGACTGCCGCCGCCTGGACCACGCCGGCGTGACGGTGCGCGACATCCTCGATGAGCTGCGGATCGATGTTGTGTCCGCTGCGGATGATCACATCCTTGGAGCGGCCAATGATCCGCAGCTCGCCATTGCTGGCCACCTCCCCAAGGTCACCGGACGAGAGCCAGCCGCCTCGCGGATCACCGACGACGCCCTGGTCGGTCAGATAGCCCTGGAACACGTTCGGCCCACGGATCAGGACTTCGCCTTTCGCTCCTGGCCGGTACTCGGCGCCAGCCTGTCCGAGGCTGATCTCCACTCCAGGCACCGGAAGGCCCGCCGCATGGGCTGCACGCCGGCCAGTGGTCGATTGCGCCGTTGCAATGCCGCTGGATTCGGTCATCCCGTAGAGCTGATAGACAGGCTTTCCGGTCAGCGCCTGGATGTGTTGGGAAAGATCCTCCGACAAGGGCGACCCGCCCGTCATGATCGCCCTGAGCCCGGCGAGTTCCGATGTCCCGACCGGGGTATCCCGGATTGCCGCGAGCGATGTCGGAACGACGCCCAGCACGGTAATCCCATAGCGGGAAACGATCTCCCAGAGGCGCTGTACGACTGCCGGGTTGCGCATGCCCAGCGGCGTGGGAAAGACAACCGTGGCGCCCACCGAGAGTGCGGCCATCAGGCCATCGATGGCTCCGCCGACATGGAACAGCGGCAGCCCGGTCAGCAGGCGGTCGGATGGCTCGATACCCAGGCCGGCGCTCGCCATGACTGCCGCCACTGCCATGTTGCGCAGCGACAGCCGGGCCAGCTTGGGATGCCCGGTCGTACCCCCGGTGTGGACCAATGCGCCGACACGCCCAGGATCCACCGGCTGTTCGAAGGCCGATGTGGAGGCGCCGAGGAACGCTTCCCAGTTGTGGGCAGGCCCGGCCAGGGGGACTTCGATGATCGTGGGCGCCACTGGCATGGATTCGACCGCGCGCACGACACGCGCATGGACGTCCAGCGCAGGATGCGGGCCCAGGGTCACGACCACCCTGCAACGGGCGATACTGAGTTGCGCGCGCATGGCCTCTGCCGATAGCAGCAGGTTGACGGGAAACGCCACGGCCACGGCACTGGCGGCGATCAGAACGGATACCGCCTGGGGAACGAATGGCAGCAGGATGGCGACGGATTCATCCTCGCGGATGCCCGTCGCCTTCAGGGCCGAGGCGATCCGCTGCACCTCCTGCAGCAGTTGCCGATAAGTGACCTCCAAGGGGGCTCCTTCGAGATCGCCGGGAAGAAATTCCAGCGCGGTGCGGGTTGGCAACTGCTGCGCCGTACGGGCCAGCAGTTCAAAGGGCGAGGTCGTCGACTCCATGCGATGTTGTATGCAGGAGCTATTGGATGCGGCAGTCGACATCAGGCATCTCCTTGGGGCCGTAGGATTCCACCCTGGCGCAGCGAGAACAGGCGCCCCACTGCGCATGGGTGGAGGGAAGAGACGGGATCACTCGTTCAGGCGAGCCTCCAGCTCCCTGATCAGCTCACGCGCTTCTTCCCGTTCCGGGATCGGCCGCCCGCTGTCACGCCATTGCACCGCCGCCTTGAAGCCTTCCACCTGAGCGTAGCGGCGGAACCAGACGCCTTCCGGGTTGTGCCGGGTGATGCCGTCGAACACCGTGGCCATCATCTGGGTCTGCTCGAGCCCCATGTTCAGCATTACCTGGTTGACCACCATCTTGTGCATCGCCAGGTGTGACTTGGGCACGCCGGCAATCCGCTCGGCGAGCTTCATGGTAGCGGCCTCCAGCTCCTCCTTCGGCACCACCTCGTTGGCCAGTCCCCAGGCTGCAGCCTTGACTCCATCGATGGGGTCGCCGGTGAACATCAACTGCTTGGCCCGCGCGAACCCCAGGCGGAAGGTCCACATGGCGGTCGTCGGGCAACCCCAGACCCGAGTGGGCATGTAGCCGATTCTGGCGTCCTCGGCCATGACCAGCAGATCGCAACTCAGCGCGATGTCGCTGCCGCCTGCCGCGGCATAGCCGTGCACCTTGGCGATGGTTGGCTTGCTGCAACGCCAGAGGCTCATGAAGTCCTCCGTGTTGCGCTTCATGAAGGCGTAGTCGACCATCGGGTCCCACGGCGTACTCTCCTGCTGGCATGGATGCTCGAGCATCTGCTCGGCGGACTCGGCCAGGTCGTAGCCACCGCAGAAGCCCTTGCCAGCACCTTCGACGATGATCACATGGACTTCATCGTTGCGTTCCGCCCACTCCACCGCGGCACGGATGTCACTGGGCGTCTCGTTGGTGATCGCATTGAGCCGCTCGGGGCGGTTCAGCAGCAGGCGCGCCACTCGGGGCGATTGTTGATCCTGTTCAATCGTGACGGTAGTGAAGGTCGGCATATCGGGCTCCAGGCAGTACGATCATGGTCAGGCAAGAAGGACAGTCAGGGCTGACTGTAAGAAACCAAAGCAAAGACAGTCAATACTGACTGTATTCATCATTCATCGAGTAAATGCCTCGTCATGCAGACAGCAACCAACCCAACCGCCGCCTCTCGCAAGCTCGCTACCCGGCAACGCCTTCTGGACGCCGCGGTGTCGTCGCTGATCGAACTGGGGGTCGCGAGGACCACCACCCTCGAAGTACAGCGTCGTTCCGGAGCCAGCAGGGGCGCGCTGCTGCACCACTTCCCCACCCATGCCGCACTGTTGTCGGCAACGATCGAGGAACTGGTCCGCCGCAATGACGAGGCGGTATGCCAGGCGGAGCAGGCAATGGGAGATATCTCCAACCCGCTGGAGCGGGCCATACGGGTCCTGTCGGCGATGAGCCTGAAGCCGGCCTTTCTGGCGGAACTGGAGCTGTGGGCGGCATCGCGGACGGACGGCGATCTGCAATCGGCTATCCGTGGGGCGGAGCGAGCGGCACGAGCGGAGCGGGAGCGCGTCGTGGAGAACCTGCTGGCAGCAGTGCAGAAAGAACCGAACTACGAGGTAGTGAAGGCGCTGAGTATCGGATTCCTGCGCGGCATGGCGCTGTCGAGCGTTCTGGTGAGCAACCCGGATCACCAGGAAAAACTGGTGGCCCAATGGGTATGGGCCGTACAGGTGCTGCTCGACGCTCCACCGTTCGACGATAGCAACTGAGCGCCTTGTGTATCGGGCACCACGCCAGTCGGGTCGCTGGTGCCCGCTGCGGGCTCATCCTCTTCCTGAACTTTGCCTGCCAGCGGTCGATGGCTCCCCCCTTTCCGCGAAATCCCATCGTTCGGTCTGGTTAAAGTTACCGAAAAAGACGTATATGTATTTCTCAGTAACATTACACCGGCAAGCACAATACGCGGAAAAGAGTCATCAGTATGACGCCACATCCTCGAGACCTGATTCTCAAGTTCATCCTGACCGCGGAGGACGGCGTGCTCAGCGCCCGCGATGCGGTATCTGCCTGCGCCCTGTTCGGTATTCGCGAGAACAGCGTGCGGGTGGCACTTGTCCGCCTCGCCGCCGCCGGCATGATCGAAGCTGCGGGACGCGGCGCCTATTGCCTGGGAGCCAACGCGGCCGACCTGGCGGAAGATGTTCGCGACTGGCGTAGCGCCGAAGCGCGCATCGGCAGTTGGCATGGCGGCTGGATAGTCGCCCATTGCGCCGGCCTGGGCCGCACCGACCGCGCACAATTGCGGCGCCGTGAGCGGGCTCTGGAGCTGCTGGGTTTCCGCGAACTGGAACGCGAGCTTTTCGTCCGCCCCGACAACCTCGTGGGTGGTGTCGCTATGGTCAGGGAGCGCCTGATCAAACTGGGCCTCGAACCATCGGCCGCGGTCTTCCTGGCGACAGAATTCGATCCGGTGCGCGAATCGCGCGCACGTGCACTATGGGATGGCAAGGCGCTCAACCGCGCCTACCGCAAGACTGCCGAGAAACTCGGCAAATGGCTGACGCGAGTGGACGCGATGGAAGTGGACGCCGCCGCCCGGGAGTCCTTCCTGCTGGGCAGCGCAGCTATTCGCCAACTGGTCTACGACCCACTGCTGCCCGAGCCGTTGGTCAATCCGCAGGAGCGGCACGCCTTCATCGAAGTGCTGCTGCGCTATGACGATGTCGGCCATGCCATCTGGCGCAGCCTGCGAGCATCGCCACTTGCCGGACCCTCGACCGATACCACCGAAAGACATCTCCACCACTGACCGCCACGAGGTTGCCATGCTCCAGGACTCAACCGTTAACCAGGAACGTTCACGCCGCAAGATCACCGATGTATTCAGCCGCGACGAAATACGCATGCTGACAGAGCGCTCGGACCTTATGGGATTTGCCGCCGTCGGTTTCACCTGGGGCGTCATTGCCCTGGCTTTCGTCGCAATGGCCTGGGCCGGTTCACAGCCGCTGATAGTGGCAATTCCGGTGTTCCTGATCGCATTGGCAGTGCTGGCTGGCCGCCAACTGGCGCTGGCGATCCTGATGCACGATGCTTCCCACGGCACGCTGTTCAAGACTCGCTTTCTCAATGAGGTCCTGGTCGACTGGATATGCGCCAGGCCCATCTGGAACGACCTGAAGAAGTACCGCACGCATCACCTGGTACATCATGCAAAGACCGGCCAGCCAGAGGATACCGACCTCTCTCTGGTAGCCCCCTTCCCGACGACGCGCGCATCGCTGGTGCGCAAGCTGCTGCGCGACATCAGCGGCCTGACGGGTATCAAGTTCTTTGTCGGGCGCTTCCTCATGGATGCCGGATATCTAAAGTGGACAGTGGCCAACGACCGGACTGTCCTGCCAGCCGACGGACAGACGTTCAGCAGCCGCGCCCGGATGTTCGTGCGCAACGTGACGCCCACCGTCATCACCAACGCCGTGCTTTTCGGCGTGCTCTGGGCGACCGGGCACCCCTGGCTGTACCTGGCCTGGATTCTCGCCTACATGACGCCTTTCGCTGCCTTCGTGCGCATCCGTTCGATGGCTGAACACGCCTGTACGGAAGTTTCCGCCGACAGTTTTCTCAATACCCGCACTACGCGTGCCGGTCTGATCGCACGGGCCACCGTAGCGCCCATCAACGTGAACTATCACATCGAGCACCACGTGATGGCATCGGTGCCCTACTTCCGCCTGCCACTGATGCACCGCATGCTCCGCGAACGCAACGCTATCGACGAACCGCCAGGCTATCTGGAAGTGCTGCGCATCGTTTCCTCGCAAAAACCGGCCTGACCAGAGGCGCCCCTGTCGAAGACAAGGGGCGCCATCGGCTTACAACAGGCTGCGCAGATTGACGGCGGTATCCGCCACCGCCGTCGCATCAAGAGGCTTTGCAGAAGCCGCCATGCGCTTGAAGGCGGCCATGTCACGCCCCTGGTTCACGGTCGCGACAGCGAGCAGACGTCCCTCGGCATCCAGTTCGATGACGCTGAACGCGCCTTCTTCGACCTTGCCGCGCAGCAGTACCTGACCTGTACCGCTGAAGAAGCCAAGCGTCTGTACGTTGCACTGGTACTGATCGGACCACAGCCACGGCGTCTGCGCATAGCTTTCCTTGCCCCCGAGCATGTTCGCGGCGGCCACCTGGGGCTGATGCTCGGCCACCTGCCATGATTCCACTCGCACGTGGCGCCCCAGCAGCGGGTTGAAATGGCTGGTCACGTCGCCGGCGGCGAAGATGTGCGGATCGCTGGTCCGGCAATGCTCGTCGACCACGATACCGTTTTCTACAAGCAGGCCGATCTCGCTCGCCAGTTCGACATTCGGCAGGGCACCGATACCCACCAGAATCTCGTCTGCCTCATGAGTGCCTCGAGTAGTCTCGATCAGCAGGCCGTCAGCGCAGCGTGTGATCCGGCTCGGGAGCGTATCCAGTTGCACCTTCACGCCAGCCTGGCGGTGCAGCGCCAGCAAATGGTCGCCTATGACCTTGGGCATCACGCGCTGCAGGAGAGACGACGCAGGCTCCAGGACAGTGACTTCACAGCCGAGCTTGCGGGCACTGGCCGCCACCTCCAGGCCGATGAATCCGCCACCAAGAATTGCCAGGCGCTTACCCGCGACCAGTCGTTCACGCAATTGGCGAGCCTGTTCGAGGGTTCTCAGGTACAGCAGCTCCACCCCTTCGCCGACCTGTCCCGGATAAGGACGCGCGCGCGAGCCGGTAGCCAGTAACAACTTCTCGTACGCGATCGTCTCCCCATTGGTCAGTTCGACTTGTCTGGCTGCACGATCAACCTTTGTCACACGGCTTCCGAGGCGCAGCTCTATCCGCTGACTCTCGTAGAAGTCTCTCCCCTGGATGAATGCCTTGGCTTCATCCTCGATACTGAGCAGAGCCTCCTTGGAGAGGATGGGGCGATCGTATGGAAGCTCAGCCTCATCGCCCACGAGACAAACCCGAGCCTGCGGGGCCAACGAACGAAGCGCCTCCGCAGCGCGACGGCCAGCCTGGCCCGCACCGACAATCAGATAATCCGCACGCATGGCGTACTCCTAGAGAAGGGAAAACCTGGGACGGTCGGAAAGCACTTTCTCGACCCACTGTGCTGCTCGCAGCAAACGATCATCGCCAAACCGCGAACCCACTAACTGGATCCCGACAGGTAAGCCATTCTGGCCGTCGAGTGCCGGTAGCGAGATGGTGGGCACTCCCAGCAACATCCACATCCTGCTGAACAACGGGTCACCCGTTCCATCGCTGGCAAGCGGAGCGGTTCCAGGAGCGCTGGGGGCCAGCAGCACGTCCCACTCATCGAAGATCGGCGAGATCGCAACCATGCCCTGTTCGGCGCTGGAGCGCGCCTCGCTGTACTCCTCGGTGGAGAGTCCCTGGCCATATTCGATGAGAGCCAGGAGAGGCTCACTGAGCTGCTCCCGATAGCCGTCGTACTCCGGAGCGAGGCTGCGTGCGGTTTCATAGGCCATCACCTTGCGCTGCAGATCGGCGAACATCGCGAAGCTGGATGGCAGTTGGGCATCGCCAACGCGGGCGCCGCAGGCACCGAGGGACAACAGCAACTGCTCCAGCCCGTGGCGCGTTTCAGGCGAAGCCTGCAACCAATCCGGCGTGCGGCACAGGCCAATGGAAGGAATCCAGCGCTCACTGCTGCTGAAAGGGAATACGGTGTCTGCCGTGAGCACGGAGCGCAGCAAACGGGCGTCGTCCACAGAACGAGTGAGGACACCCAACGTATCCAGCGAATGCGAGAGCCCTTTGACCCCGGCGACCGGGAAGTCGCCATAGGTAGGCTTGTAGCCGACCACGCCACAGTAGGACGCCGGGCGGATCAACGAGCCTGCTGTCTGCGAGCCCAGCGCAGCCGGCACCATGAGGCTCGCAACGGCCGCCGCCGATCCACTGGAAGAGCCGCCTGGGGTGTGGTCCAGGTTGTGCGGGTTTCGGGTCTTGCCGGCTTTGAAGTAAGCGAACTCGGTGGTGACGGTTTTGCCCATCATCAAGGCGCCTGCCCGCTTGAGCAGTGCGACGCAAGCGGCGTCCATGCCGGGACGACGCCCGGCATAGATCGAAGAACCACTGCAGGTCGGCATGCCGCAGGTGTCGATGATGTCCTTGATGGCAACGGGCACGCCGTGGAGCGGGCCGCTAGCAGGCTCGCTATCCAACCGCCGGGCCTCTCGCAGGACCTGATCCGGATCGATGTGGACCCAGGCACCGACTTGAGGTTCTCTCGCCGCGACGACAGCCAGGCAATCCGTCACCAACTCAACGGAACTCAGCCTGCGGGCCGCGATGGCCTCCGCTGCCTCCACCAGGCCAAGCTCATGCGGACGCATCGGCAGCCTCCAACGCCTCGATAGCGGCCTGGAATGGTTTCAGCGGACTGAAGAAGAAGCCACCGTCGAGACGCCCCAGCACCCCTTGCCAGTCGAGTACGCCCAGACTGACGACCGGCCCCTGCTCCAGGCGGCAGGCTTGCCGAGCATCCAGCCCGGTGCGGTAGGCCTGCGACTGGATCAGTTGAGGGTGCGGATACTGAAGCAGCTTGCCTGGAAATACACGGCCGTGCTCGGAACAGGTTTTCGCCAGGCGCTGCGCAGTGAGCGGAGCGAGATCGCGAGCCATCGCGCCACTGCCGAAAGCATCGACAATCGCGCTGTCGCCAATGGCTCCCAGGGCACGTTGGCGGACCTGTTCGTCCGCTCCGGGCACCAACGGCGCTTCTGCGGTGGTCACGAACCAACGACCCGGCATTGCAGAGACCTGTATGCCAAATTGTCTGCCGTTGCCGCCAATGGCCGTCACGACGCTGCTGCCTGGAATGTCTTCCGCAGCGAGGAAGCAACACTTCACAGCCGCCATCCACAGGTTCAGGAAGAAGGCCGCGGACTGATCGAGGAAGCGCCTGGCTTCATCGTCAAAGCCGTCGGAACCGGCACGCAGCAGGAGCGCTTGAGCGATCGACTGGCTCCCCTGCCGGGTCTGGCCGTGGCAATCATCCCCCGCCGCAAACGCCGTATCCGCCACCGGTAGCAGATCGATCGGGCTTCGAGCGATGACAGACTGGAGCTGGGGCGCCAGATGCCGATTGATCCAGCGCAGCCGCTCCAGGACACTTTCGCTGTACTGCCCCACGCGCATTACGGGCCCATCGCCGCCGTTGATCGTGCTATAGCCTTGCCGCGATGGACAACTTCCATCCTCGACCACCAGCAATTGCATGCCTGGGGAAAGCGCATCGGCCAATGGCACGGCACAGCCGTGATCCTGGGCCGCATGCAAGGCCAATTCGCCAGACATCAGCAAGTCTTCGGCGCCCCTGCGGTCGGTAGCCCACCCTTCGAACAGAATGGCCATCAACATCGAATTCTTCTGTGGCAGAGCGATCAGGCTGCGATCGGTGATCGGCGGGCCAGCGTGGAGTAGATAGCGTCCCCGCAGGTTCAGAACATCCCTGGCAGAGGCAATGGCGGTCCAACGCGGTCGGCAACCGATCATGGCATCGACTGCCATCGAATCCGCCGGATGACGGCGCAGGGCAAGGTTCATTACTGATCCCCCTCTTCTACCCAGGTCTCCGCAAAGGCGAGAAACGCCGAGTTGAGCTTGCCGTCGAGGAAGTCGCGCTCCACCACCACACCGTCGAGCAGTTCGCCGTCCAGGCGGATCTCACCTCTCTCCGCCCCCTGGAAGAGGCTGTACATCCGGTGTTCGCCGGTCGCGGAAAAACCCGGGCCGACATCCGCGGCAAAGGGCTGCTTGAGCCCCTTCCACGCCAGCGACAGGCTCACATCGCCGGCTGCAATGGTCTCCACCCACTGGGTCGGATCCTTTTCGTCGGTACTCCCGCCGGTGGCCTGCAGCAATGTGACGTGAGGCAACGCTGCACGTCCGCGGAAGGCGCCGAACTTCGGAACGAATTGGCTCAGCAGATAGTCCATCAGCTCCAGGTTGTCGCTGATGCACAGATTCCTCGCGGCGGGATACCCGGCCTCGACGGCAGGGTCGCCCAACAGGAGGATGCCGCGGCCACGGCCATGAGCAGACGCGATCACTCGGAAATAGAGGGCCAGAACCTGCCAATCGCCCTGGGGATCGGAAGCGCTCTTCAGATAGATACCGGGATTCTCCCCCGACCAACTGACGACACCATTCTGGATGATGGGCATACGTAGACTCCTGAATTCTTGTTATGCGATTTGCAGGGTGTTTTCGAACAGGCCGATCAACACCACGTCGTTCTCAACCCTGACCGAATAGCGCCGGGCGCAGGATTTGGCGGGCGCGCAGAGAACCTCACCGGTCGCGATATCGAACCGCGCCTGATGCAGAGGGCATTCCACTTCGCCGTTCTCGATCCAGCCTTCGGCAAGCGACGCATCGCCGTGGGGGCATCGGTCCGCCAGTGCATGGAAGCAACCATTGAGATTGAAGACAGCGATCGCCTGATCGCCGATCTGAACTCGCTTGGCCTGCTCGTCGTCGATTTCGTCGACTCGACAGGCAACCGCCCAATCCTCTTCGCGCACGGACATCAGGCGTCCTCCACCACAGACTGCAGCAGCTCGACCCGAAAGCCATCCGGGTCGAGTACAAATGCGATTTCCCGGGTACCGCCGGACATCGGGCCGGGCTCGCGCACCACCGGCACACCGGCGGCACGCAAGCGCTCCACGAAATCGCGAAGAGAACTCACACCGAATGCCAGATGCCCCCAGGCCGTACCGTGTTCGTATGGCTCGGTTCGATCCCAGTTATGCGTCAGTTCCAGGACAGTCCCACGTTCCTCTTCCTCGAAACCTATGAAGGTGTTGGTGAAGCGGCCATTGGGGTAATCCGTGCTGCGCAAAAGCCGCATCCCCAACTGGCCAACGTAGAAGTCCAGCGAACGCTGCAGATCCATGACCCGCAGCATCGTGTGCATCAGGCGTACCCGCATGGATCAGTCCTTCATCGCTTGGAGAACGAGGTTCTGGAACTGGTTGGCACTGTCTTCCCAGTGAGGCGACATGACACCACCATCGTTCATGACCGGGGAGCGGCGACCTTCCTGCAGCAACTCGGCAATCTCGTGGTCTTCCTTGTGCACGCTGTACCAGAGATTGCACAGGTTCTCTTTGTCGGAATCGGTGTAGTGCTGCTCACCCACGCTATAGAGCACGCGGAACTGACGAGTACGGTCGGCGGAAACCGGGATGTTCAGGTGCACGCCCGCCTGGTCCGGCAGGTAGATTCCCAGCACGAAGTTCGGGAACAGCGTCAGATAGCGGGCACTCATGTCCAGGGCACTGGACTTCGCGGTGGTCTCCTTCTCCGCTTCGAGGTCGATCGCCGAACCCAGGCAGCGTCCGGCGACGATGGTGTAGTGGTCCTTGAGCGGCTGGCCCGACGCAGTCTCGTCGTGCACGATAGGTACGTGGTAGGGCTCGATGAAGTTCTCCATCAGGAACTTCCAGTTGCACTTCACCTCGCCCAGATCGATCTTGCCGATCGGCTTGAGCAACTTCACGTCGAGGATCTTGATCTGCTCGGCGAAGGAGCGGGAGTACTCTTCGAACTCCTCGGCGTCGCCGGACAGGTTGACGAAGATCCAGTCATTCCACTCCACATGGCGTACGCGCTTGAGACCATGATCGGCGCGGGAGAAACCGGGGACGTCCTGCTTGCGGAAACCACCGAAGTGCGGGGCAGCTTCAAGCTCGCCATCGAGCGAATAGGACCAGGCGTGGTAAGGGCAACTGATCGACCCCTGGACATTGCAGCGATCGGTTACGAGCTTCAGCCCGCGATGGCGGCAGATGTTGTGGAAGACACCAATCTCGCCATCGTCATTGGAGACGATGAGCAGCGGCTGACCAGCGACTTCGATCGGTGCGCAAGTACCAGGCTCGACGAACTCATGAACAAAACCGACGAAGACCCAGTTCTTCGCGAATACCTTGTCTTGTTCCGTACGGAAGAACTCTTCACTGATATAGGCGCCCTGGGAAAGTCCCGGAAGAACATTACCGGGCTCAAGAGTGCACGACTGTTCACGAATACGGATTACTTCTTCAACGACTGACATGTTTTTATTCCTTCCTGGTCAGGCTGATGATGAGTTTCTATTGACTCGAGCTGCATCCTAGAAACCCACTGCCAGGGGAACAAACGATAAGAATTCAACGGCGGATGAGAAAAAATAAAAAGGGCATGGAAAGCTTGTCAGCGGTCTGGGAACGATTGACGCAACAAGTCTTTTGCCCAACACTCGAAGAGCGCTCAATGCGTACGCCGTTATAGCCTTGCTGCAAATAGAACAAAAATCATGACCAATCGGCTCCCTCCCCTGAATACGCTCAAGACCTTCGAAGTCGCGGCGCGCCACCTCAGTTTCACGCAAGCTTCCCTGGAGCTGAATGTAACCCCTTCCGCGATCAGCCATCAGATCAAGCTGCTCGAGGAGAACCTCGGGGTTCGACTGTTTCGAAGGGAAAACAACCGCCTGTTGCTCACCGATGCAGGCAGCTACCTGCTGCCGGAGTGCAGCCGTACCTTCACCCACCTGCTGGATGTCACCCAGAAGGTCCGCGAACTGGGGAACGGACGCCCGCTCACCATCGCCTTGCGCCCCTATTTCGCGCAGAAGTGGCTGATGCCGCGCGTGTCGTCTTTCTGGCAGCAACACCCGGATATCGAACTGAGCCTGCACCACACGATCCAGTTCTCGCCGACCAGCCTCGACACCTACGACATAGCCATAGCCTGGGCCAGCGGGCAGTTCCCGGGCCTTGAGTCGCACCTTCTGGTGAATGGCGACCTCACACCCGTATGCAGCCCGCGCACCCTGAAGGCTCTGGGAGAACCCGCGACTGCTGCCGCGCTGGCAGGACAAGTGCTGCTGGACGAGGAAACCTCGGACAACTGGGATCGCTGGCTCGATCTGGCCGGGCAACCGCGCCTGAAGCCCTTCAAGCGGGTGAGCATCGATGACACCAACGTCCGGCTGCACGCGGCGATCGATGGGCAGGGCTTCATTCTGACCTGCCTTTCACTGCTGGAGCGGGAGCTGAGCGAAGGCACTCTGGTGGCTCCATTCGCCACAGCACTACCGCACTACTCCTACTACCTGCTGTACCGCCCGGACGTCCTCAACAACCCGCAGGCTCGTATCTTCATCGACTGGTTGAAGGCCCAGGCCGCCTGAGCGGCCTGCCCGTTCAGCGCCAGCCTCCAGAGCACAGGACGGCAGCTACCTGTCAGGTGGCTGCTGCCTGATGAACAGAACTCATCCAGGCCAATGAAAAATTCTCACAAGTGACCAAGTATTTATACTTCGCGCCCCCGAGATGAATTCCATATCCTCCTGCCTCATAAATCCAATAATCTCTGAGCAGGAGATATGCAGTGCGTGAAACCTCCCTCCCCCAACCGCGAAAAGTTGTAGTAACCGGCGGTAGCGGACGTCTCGGTCAATATGTAGTCGAGCAACTCCACAAGAACTTCGAAGTTAAAGTTCTCGATCTTCGTCCGCCCAGGCAGAATGTGAAATTCGCGGAAGCGAATGTTCTCGATCTGGATACTCTTCGCAAGGAATTCGTAGGTGCCGATGCGGTAGTTCATCTGGCAGCCATTGACTTTGACCACCAGGCAAAGCCCGAGGATTATATTCACGTCAACGTCCAGGGAACCTGGAATGTGCTTCAGGCAGCCAATGAACTGGGTATCAAGCGGGTAGTTCTCTGCTCCAGTATTTCGGCGTGTGGTCTCTCGGAAGCGAATCCCTCCTTCACTCCGCAGTACCTCCCTGTCGACGAAGAGCATCCTCACTACCCCATACAGGCCTATAGCGTCAGCAAGCAGTTGATGGAGAACATGGCTGCGAGCTTCGTTCGACGCGGCGACATTCAGGTGGTGTGCCTGCGCCCGATGATGGTCCTTATCCCCGAGAATATCGCGCCGACCATTGCCCGCGCGGATGATCCATCCTCACGCTGGCTGTTCTACTACATCACTCCCGAAGATTGCGCGCGCGCCTTCGAGGCTGCGCTGCGGGCTACCCATATCAGCAGCGGCAATTTCTTCATCACCGCTCAGGATAGCTGCCGTGCCGAACCGACTCTGCAATGGGTGGAACGGGTGTTCGGCAAGCTCCCGGAGATTCGCGACAAGGAGCGTTATGAGCGTGACCCTTACGCTTCGATCTTCTCCGGCGACAAGGCTCGTCAGGAACTCGACTTCGTTGCAGAGAGTCGCTGGCAGGACTTCCTGTAGGGCCTGATCTCCCGCTCCGGTTCTCACGAGCCGGATTTCCCTACATTCTCGTCGGAGGATCCAGCCTCGTCCGTACATCTACTTGCGCGCGAAATGACCTTGGCCGGCACCGCTCGATGAACGAGCTGGTTGTCGCTGAACCCACGAATGAAAACAATTAGAACAGGGTGAATGAAATGACTGTGATCACTGGATCCGACTCGGCAATGCTCGCTGATTCGTCATCAGGAGCGAATCGTGGTTCCTCCATCATCGACGACAGCCCAATGACATTCTTCCATTGGCGGCTGCTTCTTCAATCCGCTGGCGGCCCCTTCCTCGATGGCTGGTTGCTGAGCATCATCGGCGTCGCGCTGATCGGCATGACACCGGCGCTCGGGTTGTCCGGTACGGACCTGAGCCTGGCAGGCGCAGCCGCCTTGATCGGGATTTTCTTCGGCGGCCTGGTCTTTGGCCGCATGACCGACATCATCGGGCGCCAACTGATGTACACGATCGACCTGATCGTTCTGGTCGTCGGCTCGGTGCTCTGCGCCTTCGTCGATCACGCCTGGCAGATCATCCTGCTGCGCTTCCTGATCGGGGTCGCCATCGGCGCCGACTACCCCATCGCCACGTCGCTGCTCGCCGAATGGCTTCCTACCAGGCAGCGTGCGGCAATGCTCGGCTCCCTGGTGGTGGCATGGTTCCTCGGCGCTACCGTGGCGACCTTCCTCGGCTTCGCAATGGTCGAGTATCTCGGTGAGGATTCCTGGCGCTGGATGCTGGCCAGCTCGGGGGTTCCGGGCCTGATCATCCTGCTCATGCGCATCGGTACCCCGGAGTCTCCGCGCTGGCTGATCTCCAAGGGCCGGATCGATGAGGCAGAAGCCGTCGTCAGGAAAATCTATGGGCAGGACGCAGATCTTTCGTCCATCCGCGACGCCGAGTCGGTTCGTCCGAAGCGCCTCGGATACTCGGCGCTGCTCCAGGGCGAATACCTCAAGCGTACGTTCTTCTGCGGGATGTTCTATCTCTGCGCGGTCACCCCGGTCTTCGCGATCTATACCTTTGGTCCTGTCATGCTTTCGGCATTCGGGATGAACGAGGGAAACCTCAGCAATATCGGCTACGCGCTGATCAGCCTGCTGTTCCTTCTGGGCTGTCTGCCGGCGCTGCGGCTCTCGGAAACCATTGGCCGTCGTCCGTTGCTGCTGTGGTCCTTCGCCCTGATGATTCTGCCCTTCCTCGCCCTGGGCATTGCTCCTGAAGCACCGGTCGGGCTGATCATCTTCTGGTTCTGCCTCTACGCAGTGACTTCGGGCGGTCCGAACATTCTCGAATGGTCTTATCCGAACGAGTTGTTCCCCACCGACATCCGGGCCACTGCAATGGGCGTGATCACCGCGGTCAGCCGGATCGGCGCGGCACTGGGGACCTTCCTGCTGCCCCTGTCGCTGGAGCATTACGGTGATGGAGGCACGATGCTGATCATGGCCGCCATGACAGCGGTTGGTTTCATCATCTCCTACTTCCTGGCCCCGGAAACCAAAGGCCGCTCCCTTTCCGAAGCAAGCGGAGTCTGATTGCAATCCGGCCCCGGCAACGCTCCGAGGGCCTGGACTTCCCCTCCGGCCACGCAGGATGTGCCGGGCAACAAGCATCTTCAGGTTCACACTCTCCGCTGCAGGAAGGAACTCTGCGGCGGATTTTTTTTGAAGGCTGCAGGCGCTGGCGGAAACCGATGCCTTCAGGTGTGGACGCACAGGGATTGCCGCCCCCGGCGCTGTTCTCGATAACGCAGGGCAAGGATGACCGCTTCCCGGCCATCTGTCCGGCGGCGTGAGCGCTGTGGCATGGCTGATGGGAAGTGATCGGCACGGCGCTGTCTAACGGTCCAGCCTGGCCCGGTCACTGGGCGCTGTTTTTCCTTCGAATCGAGTTGCAGAACTCAGAAACACAAATATAGTAGGGATCACTACAGATACTGTTTGAGACTCTACATGAGTACTTGGCTTCTCCTGGTGCTTGGACTGCCCACGGCAAACGCAACCGAGCGTATGCGAGCCTGGCGTGCGCTCAAGGCTTGCGGATCGGCGGTGCTCCGCGACGGCGTCTATCTGCTGCCGGAACATCCGGCGGGTCGAGAGGCTCTCGAAACAGTTGAGCGGGAAGTACTCGCCATCAACGGAACAGCCTATCTGCTTCAGGTCCAGGGCGAGGATGAACGCTTCATCCCGCTGTTCGACCGACGCGAGGACTATGCCAGGCTGTGCGGCGATATTGCACAGTGCCGGGACGAGCTGACGGGCGAGACCGCCCTGCAGGCCGCGCGGCAGGCTCGCAAGCTGCGCAAGGCCTTCGCCCAACTGAGCGCCATCGACTTCTTTCCCGGCGAGGCGAGACAGCAGGCCGACTCTGCGCTTGAGGAGCTGGAAACCGCTATAGGCCGCACGCTTTCGGCGGACGAGCCGTATCCCAGCGATGCTCCCGTCGCTCTACTCGCGCCCGGAGACTTCCAAGGCCGGCGTTGGGCCACTCGCAAGCGTCCCTGGGTCGACCGCCTGGCCAGCGCCTGGCTGATCCGCCGCTTCATCGACCCGCAGGCGCAGATTCTCTGGCTGGACTCGCCGGGCGACTGCCCCGCCGACGCACTGGGCTTCGACTTCGATGGCGCTGCGTTCAGCCACGCAGGGCGGCGGGTCACCTTCGAAACCCTGCTGGCCAGCTTCCAGCTTGAAAGCACCGCACTGATACGCATCGGCGCCATCGTGCACTACCTGGACATCGGCGGACTCCAGCCTGCCGAGGCCTCGGGCATCGAGCGCGTTCTGGCCGGGTTGAGAGCGGGCATCAGCGATGACGATCTGCTCTTGCAGGCGGCCGGCAGTATCTTCGATGGCCTACTGACCGCGTTCGCGGACGATGAGAAAAACCATGACTGACTCCACCTTGCAGTCCTCCGAACCTGTCGCCAGGGCGCCAATCGGTCTGTTCGAAGCTTTCCTGTTCTGGTTGAAGCTGGGTTTCATCAGCTTCGGCGGGCCGGCGGGACAGATCGCGATCATGCACCAGGAATTGGTGGAGCGACGCCGCTGGATCAGCGAGCGGCGCTTCCTGCATGCGCTCAACTACTGCATGCTGCTGCCGGGGCCGGAAGCCCAGCAACTGGCCACGTACATCGGCTGGCTGATGCACCGGAGCTGGGGTGGGGTGATCGCCGGGGCGCTGTTCGTGCTGCCGTCGCTGTTCATCCTGATCGGCCTGTCGTGGGTCTACATCGTCTTCGGCGAAGTGCCGGTGGTGGTCGGCATCTTCTATGGCATCAAGCCTGCGGTGACGGCCATCGTCGTGCACGCGGCCCATCGCATCGGCTCGCGCGCGCTGAAGAACGGCTGGCTGTGGGCTGTTGCCGCCGCCTCCTTCGTTGCCATCTTCGCGCTCAATGTACCCTTCCCGTTGATCGTGCTGGCGGCAGGCGCAATAGGCTATATCGGCGGCAGGCTGCTGCCGGGCAGCTTTGTCATCGGCGGCGGACACGCCGCAAGGACGGCCAGCTTCGGCGCGGCGCTGATCGACGACGACACGCCGACGCCCGAGCATGCTCGCTTTCGCTGGGCGCATCTGCTGCGCCTGGCATTGATCGGCGCCGCGCTCTGGCTGCTGCCCATGGGCCTGCTGACGGCCAGCTTCGGCTGGAACGGCACGCTGACACAGATGGGCTGGTTCTTCACCAAGGCCGCGCTGCTAACCTTCGGCGGTGCCTACGCCGTTCTGCCTTACGTGTACCAGGGCGCAGTCGGCCACTATAGCTGGCTGTCGCCGACACAAATGATCGACGGCCTTGCCCTGGGCGAAACCACGCCCGGGCCACTGATCATGGTGGTGGCCTTCGTCGGCTTCATCGGCGGCTACGTGCACCCGATGTTCGGCGCCCAGTACCCGTTCCTCGCGGGCGCCATCGCGGCCTCCCTGGTTACCTGGTTCACCTTCCTGCCATCCTTCCTCTTCATTCTCGCCGGCGGTCCGCTGGTGGAATCGACGCACAACGAACTGAAGTTCACCGCGCCGCTGACCGGCATTACTGCCGCCGTGGTCGGGGTGATTCTTAACCTGGCGCTTTTCTTCGGCTATCACGTGCTCTGGCCACAAGGTTTCGAGGGAACCTTCCAATGGCCGTCGGCAATGATCGCCTTGGCGGCGGCGGTTGCGCTGTTCCGCTTCAAACGCGGCGTAATCCAGGTACTGGTGGGCTGCGCCTTGGCCGGGTTGGCAGTTCATCTGCTGCGCGGCTGATGTCCAGATGCGTTCCGCCTCAAGGCGCCTGCAGAACACATTGCCAATGCCGGAGCCAGGCCGGCCATTGAGCCGATAACCCCAGCAGCGGATTGGCGGACTATGCCGCCCTGGCGGTTGGGCTCCATCCCGCGCCGACCGCCGCCTGGAATCATCGGGAAATCGCTTGATGGCGGTTTCGGCGCCCCTGTCTAGACTCCGGAGAATCCACTTCGGAGCACGGAGCGCTGAGTGTGAAGGCCGAGAAGTCCTCACCGCCGTTCGCAGTTTCGACTCCGTCCAACGCTTCTCACGAACGCAAGGACGTCGACGATGAACTCCGCCCTTAAAACCCTGTCTGCCGCGCTGATGCTGGTTTCTGTGGGCATTCCACTGGCCCACGCCGAAGACTCTGCCCCACCTGCCAAGCCGATCACCCTGCCCGCCTCCGGCGTTCAGATGCCCGAAGAGTACGTGAAAGCGATAGCGCGTACGGCTTACCTCTGGGGCTGGCCAATGGTGAACCAGCTCAACCGCAGCCAGACCATCACCAAGGCGCCCCATCCCGGGCTGCTGGGCGGCATCCTGCCAGTGGCTCCGCGCGGTCACCTCGGCATGCTGCACAACTACATCACCCCCGACGAAACCTTCGTAACCTGTCCCAACCAGGACGTGGTCTACGGCCTGGGCTTCTTCTCCCTGGACGAGGAACCGGTGATTGCGCAGGTACCGGACTTCAGCGAGCGCTTCTGGGTGTACGCCATGTACGACCAGCGTACCGACCAGTTCGGCGAACTGGGCAAGCCCTACGGCACCAAGCCGGGCTTCTACCTGCTGGTAGGGCCGAATTGGAAAGGCGAGAAGCCCGAAGGTGTCGAGGCGGTCATTCGCAGCCCCACGGCACTGAACAACATCATCCCGCGCATCTTCATGGATGACACCGACGAGGACCGCGCAGCGATCCAGGAAAAGCTCAACCAGGTCGTTTTCTACCCGCTGAAGGATTTTGACGGGAAGATGAAGACCATCGACTGGAAAAACACTCCGGACATTCCCAACCCCAACGCCGCCAAGGCCAGCGGCGGGGAAACCCGCTGGGTGATCCCCGAGAAGTTCTTCGATCAGTTGCCACAGGTGCTGGAGATGGTGCCGCCGCAGCCGGGCGAAGAAGCACTGTATGCGCAGTTCAAGGCATTGGTGGACGCAGCCGCCAAAGACCCGGCCGTGAAGAAACTGCTGGTCGATACGGCAGTGAAAGCCGAAAAGGAGCTGATCGAGCCGTTCTTCCAGTGGAAGCACAACGGCACTCCGGCAGGCAATGGCTGGACCCGCTCGGCCAACAACGCACAGTTCGGCTACGACTATTTCAACCGCACCGCCACGGCCAAGTCGAATATGTTCGAGAACCGGCCGAACGAGACCCAGTATTTCTATACCGATTTCGACAATGGCGGCGCGCCGCTCAATGGCAGCCACAGCTACGAGGTGACCTTCGCCAAGGGCGAGGAGCCGCCCGTCCAGGGCTTCTGGTCGCTGACGCTGTACAACCAGCATCACCTGTTCAGCGCCAACAAGCTCAACCGCTACTCGCTGGGCACCAAGAACAAGGACTTGAAGCGCAACGCCGATGGTTCGCTGACTCTGTACGTCGGCCCCACCTCTCCGGGCCAGGACAAGGAAAGCAACTGGCTGCCATCGCCCAAAGAGCCGATCTCGCTCTACATCCGCTCCTACTGGGGCAAGGAGCCCATTCTTGACGGCAGTTGGAAACCCCCAGTGATCAAGAAGGTTCACTGACCCAGCGAAACAGGCGCTGGCACGCAAGCCTCCAGAGGTTCGAGCGCCAGCGTCGTCAACCGGCTTTGCCGGCGCCCCGCCCTCGGGCCGGTGTTCAGGCCCGAGCGGGCGTCAATCGAGTATCGCCACTGCCCGCACGAAGCCGGCGGAGGCGTGGCGGATCTTGTAGGGGAAGCAACTGACCAGGAAGCCGCAGTCGGGCAACTGCTCGAGGTTGGCGAGTTTTTCCATCTGCCCGTAGCCGATGTCACGCCCGGCCTTGTGCCCTTCCCAGATGATCGAAGCATCGCCGGAGGCGGCAAAGCGCTCGCGGGTGTACTTGAACGGCGCGTCCCAACTCCAGGCGTCGGTGCCCACCACCCGCACACCGCGCTCCAGCAGATAGAGCGTCGCCTCGCGGCCCATGCCGACGCCCGCCTCCAGATATCCCGGCTGGCCGAACAGACTGCCTGCGCGGGTATTCACCAGCACGATGTCCAGCGGCTGCAGCGCATGACCAATGCGCGCCAGCTCCGCCTCAACCTCCGCGGCGGTGACCACATGACCATCCGCCAGGTGGCGGAAGTCCAGCTTGACGCCCGGCTGCAGACACCATTCCAGCGGCAGCTCATCGATGCCGAAGGCCGGCTTGCCGCCGTCGGTGGTGGATGCGTAATGCCACGGCGCGTCCATATGGGTGCCGCTGTGGGTGGTGATCTGCAGGCGCTCCGCGGCCCAGGATTCGTCACCGGGCAGGTCCTGCTTGCGCAGCCCGGGGAACATCGCGGCCATCTCCGGCCAACCTTGCTGGTGGTCCATGTAGTCGATCTTCGGCAGCAAGGGGGGCGGATCGGTATAGGGGTTGTTGTCCAAGGTCACGGACAGGTCCAGCAGGCGGCGTTTGTTCAGGCTCATGCGGAGATTCCTTTGCGGGCAGCCGCACGATGGCGGCGCGATGGGACATCGAGGGCGTTGCGCAGCAGGGCCGCCACCGATCCATCGTGGCGGAAGCCGAGTTCGCGGGCCTTGGGCGTACGTAGCGGCGGGTAGGCGCCGAACAGCGCCTCCAGTCGCGGATCGGGATCGAAAGTGATGCGCTCTCGCCCTGCTTCACCGAAGCAGGACGCCAGCCCGGCAAGCACCTGGGAGATGGACAACTGCAGTACCGGCAGTTGCCAGACCCGCTGCTCGCCAGGGGCCTCCAGCTCGGCGGCGTGCAGGAGGTTGTCTACACAGCAGCGCGCCGACATCCACCAGGCGCAGGCCTCTGGCGACACCGGGCAGGTGTAGCTGTCCCCCGCCGCGTAGGCATGCAGCAGGTCGCTCATGAAGGCCGAGCGCAGGCCGTTGGTCTCGCGCGGGCGCGCCACGATGCCGGGCAGGCGCACCGCACGACCGTCCACCTCGCCGCGGCGCGCCAGGTCCTGCAGGGCGATTTCCACCATGCGCTTGTGCGCTGCGTAGGACAACTGAGGCGCGGTCGTCTGGTCCTCGTCCATCCGCGCCGGCAGCTCGCCGCCGTAAACGGCCACGCTACTGGCGTACACCAGCACCGGCGGCCGTGCGGCATTGCGCAACTGCTGCAACAGCTCGAGGCTGGCCTGCAGGTTGACCTGATAACCCAGCTCGTACTGCGCCTCGGCGGCGCCGCCAGGTACGCTGACCAGGTGGAACACCACATCGACGCCATCGGCCAGCACCCGGCGCAGCAAGGCCGGATCGGTGACGCTGCCGTGATGCCGGCGCAGGCGCGCATCGTCGGGCAGGCCTTCGAGCTTCTGGTCCAGCAGCAGCAAGGCCCCGATCTGCCGTCCGCGCAGCTCGCCCACTTCCAGCAGGCGCCGCACCAGCAGACGACCGACGAAGCCATTGGCCCCGCTGACCATCACGCGCATGGCCAGCCTCCTTGCACCACGCGCTGGTCGATGGCGCCGAACAATACTTCGCCTTCGCGACCACGCGCCTCCATACGCACGCGGTCGCCGAAGCGCATGAAGCCGGTACGCGGTGCGCCGTGAACAATGGTCTCGATGGCACGCCGCTCGGCGATGCACGCCGAGCCCACGGAACGGTCGGCGTTGGATACGGTACCTGAGCCGATCAGCGTGCCAGCGCTCAAGCGCCGCGTCAGCGCGGCATGGGCGACCAGCTCATGGAAGCCGAAGTGCATGGCGCCGCCGTGGGGGTGGCCGAACCATTCACCATTCCACTCCACCGTCAGCGGCAGGTGCACGCGGCCATCACGCCAGGCGCTACCCAGCTCGTCCGGAGTCACCGCCACCGGGGCGAAGCTGGATGCCGGCTTGGCCTGGATGAAGCCGAAACCGGTCTTCATTTCCCGTGGCGCCAACGCACGCAGACTGACATCGTTGAGCTGAAGCAGCAGACGCACGTGCTCCAGCGCGCGCTCGGCCGGGCAGCCCATAGGCACCTCGTCGAGCAGTACGGCGAACTCGCCTTCGAAGTCGATACCGTGGGCCTCGCTGGGCAGCGGGATGTCGGCGCGCGGACCGAGGAAGTCGTCACCAGCGCCCTGGTAGATCAGCGGGATGCGTTCGACGCCTTCGATGGGCTCAAGGTTGAAGGCCTTCTGCATCAGTTCGCCGTGGCTGAGGAAGCACGAACCGTCTAGCCATTGCCAGGCGCGCGGCAGCGGCGCAGCCAGTTGCGCAAGGTCCAGGTCGAAGGCACCGGCCACTGCATTGGCGTTGAGCCGCTGGTACAGACGCTGCAGGCCGGACTCCAGCAGTACCCAGTTGTCCAGCGCGGCCTGCAGGGTAGCGGCGATACCGCTGGCATCCACCGCCCGCGTCAGGTCCTGGGAAACCACCAGCAGGCGGCCATCGCGGCTGCCGTCGTCCAGGGTGGCGAGCTTCATGGCAGCAGCTCCTTCAGCTCATCGGCGTAGCGGCCGTCGAGGAGGATGAAGACCATCCGCGCCATCTGCTCGGTGCGGTTGCTCCAGGCATGGTTGGTGCCGCGCTGCACCACGATGTCGCCGCGCCTGAGATGCACCTCTTCATCGTCCAGCACCAGCCAGACCTCACCCTCGGTGACTATGCCGTAGTCCAGGGTCTGGGTACGGTGCATCAGCTTGTGCTTCGAGTCGGCCTTGCCGGTGCCAGCGTGGGATTCACCGATTTCGGCGAAGACCGCCGCGGCGTCTTCGGCACTGACCTGGTTCTGCACGCTGTCCGGTGGAATGTCCACTACGCGGATGACGCTGCCCAGCGGCCCTGGGCTCAATTGCAGCGGCTGTGCGGTGGGATCGTCGCCGCTGTCCAGCGGCGCGGGGCTGCCGCGGCTGTTCCATACCTCATAGAACAAGGTGCCGGGCACCGCCTTGAGCGGGAAGTTGTTCGGCGTCGGCCCGCAGCTTGCGACCACCGCCTGACCCTGGGCATCGTGGCCGGTGACCACGCGTTTGAATGGGGGAAGCTCTTGCATGTTGTCTCCTTTCAATTGCCGTCGCCGATGGTCGTGCCACCGTCGACGATGAGGTTCTGTCCGCTGATGAAGGCTCCGCCGGGGGCTGCCAGCAGCAAGGCCAGGGCAGCCACCTCTTCAGGCCGGCCGACCCGGCGCAGCGGCGTGAGTGCCAGGCGGCGCTGCATGACTTCGGGGTTGTCGGTGAGCGGGCGGGCGAAGTCGGTGTGGATCACCCCGGGGCTGATGGCGTTGACGCGGATGTTCGCCGGCCCCCACTCCACCGCCAGGTTGCGCGCCAGTTGGGCAAGGCCGGCCTTGGACAGGCCGTACAGGCCCAGGCCCTTGTTGCCGCGCACACTGGCAATGCTGGCCATCAGCACGACGCTGCCGCCGCCGTGCTCGGCCATGACCGGCAACAGCGCAGCAGTCAGCCACAGCGCACTGCGCAGGTTGACAGTAAAGGTCAGCTCCCAGTCGGCATCGCTGGCGCTGCCCAGCGGCCCCATGTGCGGTGCGACGCCAGCGTTGCAGACCAGCACATCCAGCCGGCCGAGATGTTCCAGAGCCCGATGCGCCAGTGCATGAACGGCGTGCGCATCACACAGGTCGGCGGGCACGGCCATGACGTCGATGCCCTCCTCCGTCAGCGTATTGACCACTCGCGCGCAGTCTTCGGCGTTCTCGCTGCTGATCACCAGGCGCGCGCCAGCGCGGCCATATTCGCGGGCGATGGCCAGACCGATGCCACGGGTAGCGCCAGTAATCAGCGCAGCCTTGCCGGCCAGGGAGAACAGCGCGCTCATGCCTGGCTCGCCAGCAGGCCGGCAATGATTCGCCGGGCACGGTTGGCGCCGGCATCGACATGAATGTCGACCATCGACCGCTCGCCAAAACGCAGCAGGTTGCGGTACTGCGCCTCGATCACCTGCTTGTCTTCATCGAAGGTCAGGCGGGTCTGCTCCAGTACCCGGCGCAGGTTCTCCTCCGGGGCGGCCACGGGGTTGGTCGCCTGAGTCCAGAAGTAGTGGCAGGTTTCCTTGGTTTCAGGAGTCACGCCGTGGAAGCCGCGCAAATGGAAGCCGCCTCGGTCTGCCGTATCGATGGGCTCGCTGCCGGCGTCAACCGCGCCGGTCCAGATGCACAGGTGCGAGGGCTGGAATTCGATCTCCTGCCAGCGGTCGATACGTCCCTTGAACGGATAGGCATCGCAGTACGTGGGCGGAGGTTCGGAGTCGAGCATGTGGCGCACCACCCGGACCGACTGTTCATCGCCGCTGACGTGCATCTGCGCATTCATGTGGATGTGCGCGTTGCCACCGATGGTGCGCAGGTGTACATAGCCCAGGTGGCTGAGGTCGAGCAGATTGTCGTGGATGAGCTGCCAGGGTGCCGCGTAGTGGTAGACGTCGCCACCGAAGCAGTACTGGCCGCTGTCGTGGTGCGGGTAGGCCGGTGGTTCGCGGTCAGGAACGATGTGCGAGTCGCTGCCGTGCCAGAGCCAGAGGATATGGTCTCGCTCGCGCAGGACGAAAGCCTTCACCAGTGCCTTGCCAGGTACCTTGGCCTGACCGGGGATTTCCAGGCAGCGTCCGTCGGCGCCGAACAGCAATCCGTGGTAGCCGCAGCGCAGGCCGCCGCTTTCCAGGGTGCCAAGTGACAACGGCAAGGCACGGTGGCAGCAACGGTCTTCCAGCGCGGCGACACCGCCGTCGGCGGTGCGGAACAGCACCAATGGCTGCCCGAGCAATGTGCGCGCCAGCGGCTTGCCGGACAGTTCCCAGGAAAAACCGGCGACGTACCAGCGGTCCTGCGGGAAGTCCGGCCCGCTGGCGGGGACGACGGTGGCGATGGGGTTGGGAATCATCGGTGGCTCCTCAGAGGTCGAGTACCAGGCGCGGGCTCCTGGAGCGTGAGCAGCAGGGCGTGAACTGATCGTTGCGGGCATGTTCGGCATCGGTCATGAACAGGTCGCGGTGCTCCGGCTCGCCGGCCAGGACGCGGGTAACGCAGGTGCCGCAGATGCCCTGTTCGCAGGACAGCGGAATGTCCACGCCGGCCTCCAGCAGCACATCGGCGACGCTGCGCTGCGGTGGAATCAGGAAGCATTGCCCGCTGCTGGCCAGTTGGACTTCGAAGCTGCCGCTGGCGACTTGCGGCTCGGGCGCGGCGGCAAAGTACTCCCGATGCAGGCGCGTCTCGTCCCAGCCGGCCTGGCGCGCGCTGTCAAGCACATGGGCAATGAAGCCGGCAGGCCCGCAGACGTACAGGTGTGTGTCGTCATCCGGCGCAGCAAGCAGGCGCTTGGCGTCCAGGCGCTGGCCGGCGGGGCCGTCGTCGAAATGCAATTGCACCTGGTCGGCGTAGCTGGACTGCCCCAGGCGCCCGAGGAAGGCCGCGCGTTCCACCGAGCGACAGCAATAGTGCAGCTCGAAAGCGGCATTGCTCTGAGCGAGCCGTTCGGCCATGCAAAGAATCGGCGTAATGCCGATGCCACCGGCCAACAGCAGGCTGCGGCCCGCCTCATGAGCCAGCGGGAAGAGGTTGCGCGGTTCACTGATGCGCAGCCGCATGCCCTCTTCCACTGCCTCGTGCAGGCAGCGCGAGCCACCGCGCGAGGCCGGGTCGAGGAGCACGCCGATCTGGTAGCGGTCGCGCTCGCGCGGGTCGTTGCACAGGGAGTACTGGCGCACCAGCCCGTTGGGCAGGTGCACGTCGATATGCGAACCGGCGCTGAACGGCGGCAGGCTGGAGCCATCCAGAGCGCGCAGTTCCAGGCCGAGGATATCCTGCGCCTCGCGCTGGCGACGGCTCACGCGGACCTCAAGCATCGCCGGCCTCCTTCGCAGACTCGGCGACCGTACGCTCTTGGGCGATCAGCCGGTCGAGTACGCGGCGGGCGCGGATCGCTCCGGCATCGCCGACCAGCAACACCGGCTTGAGTGACCAGAACTCGGCGTCGCCCATCATCGCCTGCTGGGCTTCGAGCATCGGCAGGTCTTCGGCGGCGAATGGCCGACGGATCGCCTCGACCTGTTCACGGGCCAGTCGCTCGCCCAGCGGGCCCATTTCCCTGGGGAAACACATGGCGAACCAGTAGTGGGTGGTCTTGCCGGTTTCCGGGGTGAACAAATGGGGAATCGGGTTGCTGACCCCTTCGCTACGCGGCCGTCCGGTAGGCACCGCACCAGCGTAGAGCAACATGTTGGCGGGGGCATCCCAGCGCACGTCGATCCAGCGATCCACCGGGGTGCCCAGGGGGATGTTCATCGCCTGGTAGAGGAAGTCCGGCATTATCTCGGCCACGGTCTGGCGGTTCGACCAGACACTGTCGCCCTCCTGCTCGACGCTGGTGATCGCACTCTTCACACCCTCGCCGCCGAGAGTCGAAGGATGCAGAAACTCGACGTGGCTCAAGTCCATGATGTTGTCGGTTTCCAGCACATAGTTGGCCTTGGCGTGCAGGTATCCCTTGCCGACGTACCAGTGCTCCGCATCCATGCAACTGAAGTCCGGAATGCGCTGCGGATCGGCCAGTGCGGGGTCGCCCATCCATATCCACAGCAGGCTGTGGCGCTCCACCAGGGGATAGGCCTTGACCTTGGCTGCCCGGGGGACGGTGCCATCGCCGTGGGGGTTGTGGCTGCAGGCGCCGCTGCTGTCGAAACGCAAGCCGTGATAGGCGCACTGCACCTCGTCACCCTTCAGGCAGCCCATGTGCAGCGGCGCGAAACGGTGCGGGCAACGGTTGCCGATGGCCCGGGCGATGCCCTGGCTGTCGCGGTAGAGCAGCACGGGCTCATCCAGCAGGGTGCGCGGGAAGAGTTGTCCCGTTTCGACCTCGTTGTCCCATGCGGCGGCATACCAGGTATTACGCAAGTAGCTCACGCTCATGTCCTCGTTCTTGTTGTCGTGATCAGGCCAGCGCCTGAGCCTTGGTCTGCCGCCCCAGCAGCAGGCACAGTGGAGCCAGCGCGAGCTGGGCCAGCGCCACCAGCAGCAGGGCAAGCGGCAACTGGCTGGCGACGCCGCCGGTAAGCGCCAGAATCAGAAGCGGACTGACGAACTCACCGGCGAAGATCGATGCAGTGAAGCCACCGGTGGCGCGGCCGCGCTGGTCGAAGCCGACCTGCTGCATCACCTGGGTGATCAGCGTCGGCAGCAGCAGCCCCACTCCCAGCCCGTTGAGCAGCACGGCGAGAACCACCGGCGCCTGGCTGGATGACAGCGCCATCAACCCTCCCCCCAGCCCGGCCGTGGCGAAGCCCAGCGCCAGGAGACGGCGCGCCGGCAAGGCTGCGAGCAAGCGGAAGGTCAGCGCGCCGGCCAGCACGCCGAGCTGGTTGGCGCCCATGGTCAGGCCGATCTGCTGCGGGCCATCGACATGCAGCAGTTGCAGCAGATAGCCCGCTTGTACCGGCACGATGAACAGGCTGACGCCGGCCAGCACGGTAAGCAGGTACAACGGTGCCAGCGCGGTCCAGGGGAACGTTGCCGCGCTCGGCGCTTGCAGCTCGACGCGGCGCGCCTGCGGTTCCCACAGCAACGCGGCCATCAGCGGCAGGCACAGCACGCCCACGGCGTAGAGCGCAAAGGGCGTGCGCCAGCCGCTCTCCCCCAGCGCGCCGCCCAGTCCCATGAACAAGGCGGCGGACAACGAGGTGGCGACCATCTGCAGCGCGAACAGGCGCTCGCGGCGCGGGCCATCGAAGTAATCGCCCATCAGCGTGGTGCAGCAGGTCATGATGCCCGCTTCGGCCAGGCCGATGCCGGCGCGGCTGGCAACGATCAGCCCGAGGGAATCCAGCCACAGCGGCAGCACCCCGCACAGGCTGTAGAGCAGCATGCTGGCCAGCAGCAGCGAGCGCCGGCCGACGCGGTCCGCCAGCACGCCGGCCAGCGGCGCGAGGAAGGCGATCACCAGCGCCGGCAGGGTCAGCGCCACCGGCACCAGCACAGCGGCGCCGGAGGCTTCGGCGAAGTGCGCCTGCATGCGCGGCAGCACCGGCGCGATGAGCACCGCGCCGAGCACCGGCAGGCAACTGCCGAACAGCAACAACAGGGCTTGCGCGTTACCGGCGCGGCGCTCAGTGCTCATGGCGCACCTCCGCCAGCGGGCAGTGGGCGGCGCCGTACTGGATCAGGCCGGCGCGCAGTTCGCGCCACAGGGTCTTCAGGCAGGGCATGGAGTCGTCCTCTTGTTCTGGTTGTGCGGACTCAGCGCCCCTGGCTGCAGGCCAGGGGCATGGTGGCGTGCTGCTGGCAGCAGGCGCTGTCGTGATGGATTTCCTGCAGGTGGTGCGCCGGCGCGGCAGGTTGCGCCTGCTCGCGAGACTGGCGCTGCGGCAGGAGGAAGCAGGCCAGCGCCGGCAGCAGGATCAGGGCGCCAACCATGTTCCAGACGAACATGAAGGCCAGCAGCACCCCCATGTCGGCCTGGAACTTGATGGGCGAGAAGACCCAGGTTCCCACACCGATGGCCAGGGTCACGCCCGTGAGCATCACCACCTTGCCGGTGAACAGCAGCGCACGGTAATAGGCTTCGGACAGGCTGGCGCCCTGGCGCAGTTGCGCCAGCACGATGCTCATGACGTACAACGCATAGTCCACGCCAATGCCCACGCCCAGGGCGATCACCGGCAGGGTCGCGACCTTCACGCCGATGCCCAGCGCCACCATCAGCGCCTCGCAGAGGATCGAGGTGAGCACCAGCGGCAGCACCGCACAGAGCACCGCGCGCCAGGAGCGGAAAGTCACCAGGCAGAGCAGGATCACTGCACCGTAGACCCACCAGAGCATGTCGCGGCTGGCCTGTTTCACCACCTGGTTGGTGGCTGCCTCGATGCCCGCGCTGCCGGCGGCGAGGAGGAACGTCGCCTGCTCGCTGTCGTTGTCGCGCGCGAAGGCCTGCACGCTGTCGACGACATGCGCGAGTGTGTCGGCCTTGTGGTCGGTGAGGTAGGCGTAGAGCGTCAGCAGGCTACAATCATCGTTGTACAGGCCACGTGGCGCGTTGGCGGTGACCATGTTCAGGGTCGCCTGGTTGTTCACCAGCTCGTACCACTTCGGGCTGCCTTCGGAGAGGCCCACCAGCACGCGGCGGTTGAGCAGCGCCAGCGAATTGGTCGAGTCCACGCCGGGCAGGCCGCGCAGTTGCCAGTCCAGCTCATCCACACGCTTGAGGGTGTCGTAGGCCGAGCAGGCGCCGGGCGGGGTCTGCACCATCACCGCGAAGACGTCGCTGCTGGCGCCGTAGTGGGCGGTGACGAAAGCATTGTCGCGGTTGTAGCGCGAATCCGGACGCAACTCGGGAGCGCCGGCATCGAGGTCGCCGACCTTGAGGTGAAGGCTCACGGCATAGCCACCGGCGGCCATCAGCGCGGCTACGGCGATGCAGGCGGCGGCCCAGCGACGACGGGTGAACAGGTCGAGGAAGCGCCACAGCGCATGCTTGTCCGCCCCGCTCGCCTCGGCTTCTTCGGCGCGCAGGCTGCGCCGCGCCGCGCGGGCGCTGACACCCAGGTAGGAAAGCAGCACCGGCAGCAGGATCAGGTTGGTGAAGATCAGCACCGCCACGCCCAGGCTGGCGATCACCGCCAGGTCCTGGATCACCTGGATACGGATGATCATCAGCACGGCGAAGCCCACGGCGTCGCACAGCAGCGCGGTGAGACCGGCGAGGAACAGCCGGCGGAAGGTGAAGCGCGCCGCTACCAGGCGATGCATGCCGCGGCCGATGTCCTGCATGATGCCGTTCATCTTCTGCGCGCCGTGGCTCATGCCGATGGCGAACACCAGGAACGGCACCAGCACCGAATACGGGTCCAGCTCGTAGCCCAGCAGCGGCAGCAGGCCGAGCTGCCAGATCACCGCCACCAGGGAGCAGATCACTACCAGCGCGGTGCTGCGCACGCAGCGGGTGTACCAGTAGAGCACCGCGGCGGTGATGGCGATGGCGGCGGCGAAGAACAGCAGGATCTGCTTCAACCCGTCGATCAGGTCGCCCACCACCTTGGCGAAGCCGGTGATGTGGATGTCCACGCCCTGCCCCTGGAAGCGCTCGCGCAAGCGTTCCAGTTCCTGGGCGAAAGCCGTGTAGTCCAACGCCTGGCCGTCCGGGGTCTTCTCCAGCAAGGGCACGTAGAGGATGCTCGAACGCTGGTCGAAGGCCACCAGTTGGCCGATCTCATTGGAGCGTTCGACGTTGCGCCTGAGCGCCTCCAGGCTGGCGGCGCCGCCGTCATAGCCGTCGGGAATCACCGGGCCGCCTTCCAGGCCGTCCTCGGTCACGCCGGTCCAACGGGTCGAGGGCGTCCACAGTGACTTCATCGCGGCGCGATCGACGCCGGGCAGCAGATACACCGCATCGTTGAGCTGTTGCAGGCTGTGCAGGTACTCCTTGTCGTAGATGCTGCCGCGCGGATTCGCCACGGCGAGGCGCACGGCGTTGCCGAGCCCGGCCAGCTCCTGGCGGTGCTCCAGGTAGTTATGGATGAAGGGATGCTCGCGCGGGATCATCTTCTCGAAGCTGGCGTTGAGCGTCAGGCGCGTGGCTTGCCATCCCAGCAGCAGGGTCGCCGCCAGGCACAGCAGCAGGACCAGCGCACGGTGGTTGAACAGCGCGCGCTCCAGCAGCGAGCCGGAAGCGCTGTCGAAGTCGTCGAGGTGGCCGCTGGACGGCGCAGGGGAAGTGTTGGCGTGCATGGCTCAGTCCGCGCGAGAGGGTTGGGAAGAAGGCGTCAGGCGACGCGCGCCGGCCATGCCGACAGCCACGGTGGCGCCGTCGGCGGCGGTAATGGCAGCCGTCAGCGGCAGGCCGTCGGACACGGGTAGCGCTTGCACGGCGAAATGATCCAGGCCGCTGCGCAGGAGCATCCCGGCCTGGCTGGCGAGCAGCAGTTGCCCGTCGGCCACGCGGATGCCGTTGATCGACGCGGGAATCGGATTGGCCAGCGGCTGGAAGCTTTCGCCGGCATCGTCGGAGGCGAACAGGGTCCCACGCAGCCCGCCCACCAGCAGGCGTCCGCCGGGCAGCACGGCGGCGGCGAAATAGCTGCCGTCGTAGGGGCCTTGCAATGCGTCGAAGTGGGCGCCGTCATCGCGGGAACGCAGCAGCAGGCCCTGCTCCCCGGCGACATACAAGTCGCTGCCGCGACGGGCCAGGGCGTACAGATGCAGCCCGCGCCGATTCGGCAAGCGCTCCATCGCGGATTGCCAACTGCGCCCGCCGTCGGCGGTACTCAGCGCCAGGCCATAGGCACCGACCACCAGGCCGTGGCGGGCATCGGCGAAGCTCAGCGCCAGCAGCGGTTTGTCGGCTCCATCGGCCACCAGGCGTTGTGCGCTGGCGACGCGGGCAGCATCGTCGGACGCCTCGGCAGCCCGCTGCTCCAGGGCAGCGGCACGCTTGCCGTCGAGTTGCAGGGTCCAATGCTCGCCGCCGTCATCACTGCGCAGCACCACGCCGGCATGGCCGACAGCCCAGCCAGTCCGCGCATCGATGAACTGTACGGCAGTCAGGCCGACACTCACCGGCACCGCGGTGGCCTGGCGCCAGGTCATGCCGCTATCGTCGGAGAGCAGCACGACACCGCGCTCACCCACTGCTACCAGGCGCTCACCGGCACGGGCCACATCCTGCAGCACCGCGTGCAGGGCCTGCGGGCCATGCACAGCGGGCTGCGCCAGGACATCCACGCCGTTTCCGGCATGGGCGGCAGGTACGGCACAACAGGCTGCCAGCAGCCAGCCGCAGAGAGTCTTCTTCATCGCACGCAACCTTTCTTCTTTCTTGTAATCGGTACCACGGGATCGCAACGGGGCTTCCTGCAGGAGCGCGGTGGCGTCCGGCCCATGCCCTCGATCGCGGGCATGGCAGGCTCCTGCAGGTGATCCACTTCCCCTTTAGCGCACGCCTTCTCCGGCCATCGCGTCGGCAGTGAATACCGAGTCCTTGTAGGGCGGCACGATGCGGTACTGCTCGCTCTTGCCGGCGAACAGGTCACCGGCGAACCAGGCCCCGGAGAGCAGGTCGTAGAAGCCGTTGGTGAGGGTCACCACGCCAGGCAGGTCAGGCATCACCACCGGCGAAGTCCAGACCACCTTGGCCAGTTGGTTGCGGGCGTCGTAGCGCTCGCCCAGCACGGCGGCCCAGGTGTCTTCGTCGAGGTAGTAGGTGCTTCTCGGCATCACGTGGCGCTGGCCGTCCTTCAGGGTCGCTTCCACCACCCAGACGCGGTGCAGCTCCCAGCGGATGGCGTCGGACTTCAGATGGTGCGCATCGAGCATCGATTCGGCGCTGGGGGCGGTGAAGACCTTGTTGGCGTTGTAGGGGATGTACATCTCCTTCTTGCCCAGCAGCTTCCAGTCGAAGCGGTCGACGCGGCCGTTGAACACATACAGCTCATCGAAGCTCATGACTCCGGCGGTAGCCGGCGTCGGGGTGTCGCAGCAGGCATTGGGCAGGCGGCGCACACGGCGCTGGCCGGGCAGGTAGGTCCAGACCGCAGCCTTGTCGGCATTGAGGTTCTCAAGGCCGGTGATGGCTTCGCCGGCGCGCAGCGGCGGGCCGTCGTTGATCATGCGGATGGACCAGAATACGCCCTTCTCGCCGCTGCCACCTGGCAGGTACCAGGGCATCTGGAAATCACCGCGCGAATCGTTGGTCAGCACGTGCTTGCCGTCGGCGGTGGTCAGGTACTGATTGAAGTTCGAGTGCCAGGAGGCCCCCCGCCAGCGCAGCAGGTGGTTCCAGATGGCCTCCACGCCATTGGCCGGAATCGGGAATGGAATGCCCCCTGCGGCTCCTTCGGGCATCGGCCCGGCGGGCCCATCCACCAGCCTGCCGCTGGTGGCGTTGGCGAAGGTCGCGTCGTATACCGACTGCGGCGCGGCGGCGCTGCGATGGGTTGCGTAGACCTCCAGGCGATAGCTGTCGGGGTACTTCTTCAGCATCGCCTGAATACCCGGAGTCAGCTTGTCGGCGTACTGCGCCATGTTCTGCGCGGTGATGGTCAGTTGCGGCTTCTCGCTGGCGAAGGGGTCGCCGCGCTTGCCGCCCTCCTTGTAGGCCGGATCGACCTGGGTGTAGCCACCGGTCCAGGCCGGTATGCTGCCGTCGGCGTTGCCGGCGCGCTCGCCGCCCAGCGGAGTCAGGGTGGTCTTGAGCTTGCCCGCCTCCTCGGCGGACACCGCGCCGAAGGCGCCGTGGGCGAACAGCAGGGAAGCACTCAAGGCGGTGAGCAGGGAAACGACTTTCTTGTTGTGTTTCATCGGGCAGTCCTCGGTCAGAAGGTGCGGCTGACGGTGAAGGCGATGAAGTCGCGGTCTTTCAGCGACTGTTCGAAGGTGTAGTGGTTGTCGGCGTCGAGGAAGGTGTTCTCCGGGCCGTAGTAGTGCGTGTAGGTCAGGCCCAGGTTCCAGGTATTGAGGTAGTTGCCCTTGAGGCCGATGTTCAGGTCGCCGCCGTGGTCGGTGCCGAAGCCTGTACCGAGCGCTTCGGAAGCGCCGTTGGTGTAGCTCGCGCCGATGGGCACCGAGAGGTCGAGGCCGGGGTAGATCTGCCGGTACATCGGTTCGAACACCAGGCGCAGGCTGGTCGCGTCGCGGTCGGCGTTGGGGTCGAGCGCATCGGCGTTCTTGCTCACGCTCATCACCCGGTTCCAGGCGATCTCGCCGAGGAAGCTGGATTCGGCGGCAACGAAGTTCGGCTCCAGGCTCGCCAGCCAGGAGAAGTTGGCGTGCAGCGTGCGGCCGGTGGCGTACACCGGGTCGTCGTCGTTGTCGATCGCCTCGCCCGGCGCCAGGGCGTGCTGGCTGGTGGAGGCCAGCGGCTGGTTCCAGCGGGTGGACAGCTCGCCCGCCACGTTGAAATTGCCCAGGGTGGTGGAGAAGCTCGCGCCCAGCGCCTCGATGCCTTCGGGGTAGACCCAGTAGAACTCGCCGGCCTTGCCGCTGACTGGGTTGAGGTTGGCGAAGTCCGGGCGCACGTTGAGCTGCGGGCTCTTATCGTGGAAGCGGATGGCGTAGACGCCCCAGTCCACCGTCTCGGTGCGCCAGCGCAATTGCACGCCACCCTGCCCCGAGTCCTTGGCTTCCTTGTCGTTGCCGCGATAGAAGGCCAGCGGCTGGCCGCCGGGCATCACCGGCGCGCCGACGAACATGCGCTCACCGCCGTCGCCGAAGAAGTCGTCGTTGGAGAAGTAGCTGCCAGCGGCCGGCAGGCGGTTGGCTTCCCACTCGAACTGGTAATAGGCGCCCAGGGAGACGTCCGGGGTCAGCTGCAGCTGGCCGGAGACCTGCTGCACCGGCCGGATCAGTTCCTTGAACTGGGTGTTGGGCACCGACAGGCCCTTGACCACGTCGACCGGTGCCATGCCGCCGGCGATGCCGTTCATGCCGTAGAACAGGCTCTCGCCCCACTGCATGGCATAGCGGCCCAGGCGGCCGGATACCGGCATCTCGCCGATCTCGGTCTTGCCGAAGATGAAGGCATCCAGCAGCTCGCCCTTGCGCCCATGCAGGGTGCGGGTATCGTCGGTGAATTCGTCGTAGCCCACCGAGTAGCTGTTGGCGCGGCCGGGATCGTTGTTATCGGTGCCGCGGTTGTAGACATCGTCATACCAGGCCGCACCGCTGACCCGGGCGCCAACATTGCCGTAGGTGATGTCCAGCTCGGAGAGCAGGTCCAGGCGGTTGGAGATCAGGCCCTTGTCGAAGTTGCGGTCGCCGTCGTCCAGGTTCAGCGCGGTCTGGCCTTCGGTGAGCTTGCTGCTGGGGTCCTGGGTGCGCCAGGCAGCGCTGTACTTCAGGGTGTTGTCCCAGCGCGCCCGCAGGTCGGGGTTGCCGGTGCCGAATTCGAAGGCCTGCGCATGGCTGGTGGCGGCCAGCGCGACAATCGCCAGGGTGATGGGTTTGAGCGGCGGCAGTGGCCGCGCGGTTGCACGCGTACGAGTCAACATCGGGGTTTCCTCTTTCTTGTTCTTCTGCGTCGGTGTTGGCGGTTGTGAGCCGTGGCGCGCCATCAAGGCAGGGCGCGCCGGGCGTTGGTTCAGATGGGGCGCGCGGTGACCTCCAGCATCTGCCTGACCAGGCCGATGCGGTCGAAGGACGGGTCGCGCTGGATCTCCTTCTCGCCGGCCAGCAGGGACATCTCGCTGATGAATTTGCAGCGCTCGAAACGGCGCCCCATGAAGCGCTGCAACTGGTCCTGCAGATCGCCACCGGCGGTGAGTTCCTCAGCCAGCACCACGGCGTCCTCGATGGCCATGCCGGCGCCCTGGCCCAGGTGCGGCGTGGTCGCATGGGCGGCGTCGCCGATCAGCAGCACGCGGCCTCGGTACCAGGGCTCGTCGACGAACACGGCCTCCAGCGGCTTGTAGACGACCTCGGTGCCATCGACGATTCGCTCGCGCAGCTCGCCGATCAGCCCGCCGAAACCGGCCAGGCGCTGGCGCAGGCCATCGGCGAGGCTGGCCGGGTCCATCCAGGGGTTGCCCGGTTCGTGGGAGGTGGTGAAGAGGTACATCAGGTCATCGGCCAGCGGCACCAGCCCGGCGTTGCCCGATGGGCCCTGATAGTTGGCCAGGTGATCGATACCGGCGGCACGCGGGAAGTTGTGGCGCCATACCGACTGACCAGTGAACTGCGGCTGGTAGCGGTCGCCGAAGATCAGGCCGCGAACCCTGGAGAACAGCCCGTCGGCACCCACTACCAGGGCGTAGCGGCCCTGGCTGCCGTCGCTGAACAGCACGTCGACGCCACTGGCGTCCTGCTCGAGGCTTTCCACCGAGGTGCCCAGGCGCACCTTGGTGCCCAACCCGATGGCGGTCTCGCTCAACACCTTGTGCAGGGCGCGTCGGGATATACCGACGTTTGCCGGATACTGCGGACCGGCCAGGCGCTGGCCGGGAATGCGCGCCAGTTGTTCACCCTGCGTGGTGTAGATGGCCACGTCCTCGAAGGCGTAGGCCGCGTCCAGGTAGGCGTCGAGCAGGCCCAGGCGATGCATCTCGCGCACCACGTTGCTCTGCTGGATGATGCCGACGCCGTAGACCGTCCACTGGGTCTTCAGCTCGACCAGATCGACCGCTATACCCTTGCGGCGCAAGGCGATGGCGGCGCACAGCCCGCCAATCCCGCCACCCACGATCAGCACATTGCTCACAGAATTCATGGCATTTCTCACGTGTTGTTCTTGTTGTCCGCCGCGCCGGGCGCGGTGGCCGTTTCCTGTGCCCTGGGCACAGCTTCCCGGCGGGGCCGGGCTTTGACTAATCGAGTCCGCGGATGCGACCTATCGCGTGGCGCGATACCTCACGCCTCCAGTTGCTGCAGCGGCAATAGCAGCCACCCGTCGACCTCCCGGTGTTGCAGTGCCGCCAGCCTTTCCCCGCGGCAGGGGCCATGCACGCAGGCTCCGTCAGCGGGGCGAAAGCGCGCGCCGTGGGCGTAACAGACGACCCACTGGCCATCGGCGCTGAGGAAGCGGTCCTTGCGGTACTCCAGCGGTACCGAAAGATGCGGACAGCGGTTGCGGTACACGCGCACCTGCCCCTGGTGGCGAAGGGCGAACAGACTGTCCGCCCCTCGGCCCTGCGGGTCGAAGCCGCGCGACCGGCCCTCGCCCAGCTCGTCGAGCCGGCATAGCGCCACGCATTCCACGTTTCAGCCCTGCTTGGGCGGCGGGCCGCTGGGCGCCCATTTCTCCCGCGAGGTGAAGAGGAACAACTGCGAGTTGTCCGCCGACATCGGCGCCTGGCGCGCAGCCCAGGCGTCATCGTGCTTGTCCATGTCCGCGTCGTACTCGATGTGACAGCCCAGCGGGCTGTTGAAGTACCAGAACCAATTGGAGCCAAGCAGGTGGCGGCCGGGGCCCCAGAAGCTGGTCCAGCCCTTCTGCTGGAAGCGCGTGCCGGCCAGCAATACCTCGGTACCGCTGCCCAGGTGGAAAGTGAAGTGCTCGCAGCCCTGCATATGCGGCGGAGTCTGGATCATGAACAGGCAGTGGTGGTCGTCCATGCCGGCGGTGCGCATGAAGGGGCCGACACCGACGAAGCTGTCGGTGGTGACGAAGCCCAGGCGGTCGCGGTAGAAGGCTTCACCCTTGGCGGCATCGGGTACGAAGTACACGACGTGGGACAGAGTGCGCGGCAGCGCCGGCATATCCGGGGTGATGCCCAACTGGTTGAGCGGGCGCTGCGGCTCGCTGCCGGGGGCGTTGGTCAGATCGGCCGGCGCCTCGAAGGCTCGCCGCCAGGACACCTGGAAAGCGATGGCGAAACCCAGGTCGTCCACAGTGTGCAGCGCGCCGTTATCGTCGCGGCGCACCTCGCGGTCGCGCCCCAGTTCGTCGGCGATGGCTTCCAGGTCCGCGGCCGATGCCACGCCGTAGATGGTTTCGCGCAGCGACGGGGTCGGCCCCAGGGCAGGCGGCAGGCTCGGATCATCGCCACGGCGGATGATGATGGCGGTGCCGTCCAGTGCCTCGAATCGGCCACCGTCGGCATCCAGTTGGGCGGCCGTGAGGCCGTAGTCACGCAGGCAATCGGCACAGGCCTGAATATCGTCGACGCCGAACACCAGTGCGTCGAGTCCGAGAATTTTCATGGCTACCACTCCATTGAAATTATGTTCGGCGCCAGGCGGGGGGCGCCGGTGGTGGGTCGCCGCGGCTCAGCGGCCGCTCGACTGGAGCGCAGGTTGATGGCTCGCCCGGCTGGCTGACCAATCGCATGTGGGGATGCGAGGCATCGGCAATCGCGATACCTGGCTCGGCAGGCATGGCGCGGGGCGTTTACCGCCCACTCAGGGCGAAACGGTATTGACGGAACGGGAACGCGGCCCGAAGGTATCGCGAAAATAACTACAAGAATCGTGAGCTATCGCCATGCGTTTTCACCACCTGGACCTGAACCTCCTGGTGGCGCTGGATGTGCTGCTCGAAGAGCAGAACATCACCCGTGCCGCCGAACGCCTGCACATGACCCAGTCAGCCACCAGCGGCGTTCTGGGGCGCCTGCGCACCTTCTTCGAGGACGAGCTGCTGGTGCAGGTCGGGCGCAAGATGCAGCCCACACCCTATGCCCTGGAGCTGGCCACGCCGGTGCGCGAGGTGCTGCTGACCATCCGTTCGTCGATCACCGCCAAGCCGGTGTTCGACCCCACCAGCAGCAAGCGCCACTTCCGCCTGGTGACCTCGGACTACCTGATCAGCGTGCTGTTCGCCCAGGTCATCCAGAAGATCCATCAGGAAGCACCGCACATCACCTTCGAGATGCTCAGTCCCGGCGACAACAGCGCCGAACTGTTGATGCGCGGCGAGGTGGACATGATGATCGTGCCCGAGCGCTACCTCATCGATGGCCATCCGGCACAATTGTTGTTCGAGGAGGACCACGTCTGCGTGGTCTGGCGCGACAGCCCCGCCGTCGGCGAATCCCTCACCCTGGAACAGTACATGCAGATGGGCCACATCTCGGTGGGATTCGGACGCAACCGGCACCTGAGCATCGAAGACTGGTTCATGAGCCAGTACGGCTTCAATCGCCGCCTGGAAGTGATCACCAATGACTTCAACACGCTGCCGCAACTGCTGGTCGGCACCCAGCGCGTGGCCACCATGCACCGCCGCCTTGCGGAGTTGTACGCGCGCTACCTGCCGCTGCGCATCCTGCCGCCGCCGGTGAAGATCCCAGTGATGCGCGAATTCATGCTCTGGCACCGCAGCATGGACGGCGACCCCATGCACCGCTGGCTGCGCGAGCGCATCCGCGACTTCATCCAGAGCGTCGACCAGCAAGCGGACGCCCTTCACGCCGGCAACTGACCCGTTGCCATCGCCCCGGCCAACTCAATCGCGCCGGGGCATCGCGTTTCACGATACCTCGCATCCCCACTCGCGATTGGCCCCGCCCCACTCTGCCTGCGTACCTTGCCTGCGAACCGCGCCCTGCGTGCCTGCCGCTGTTTCCGGGCGCCGGCCTCAACGACCGCAGAAGGACAAGAAGAATGTTCCGTTACTTCCCCACCAATTACGTCTGGAATCTCTCGGTGGACCTGGCCATCGAGATGGGCGCCCGCCTGGGCGAGATCGAGGAAATGTGCGCTCCGCTGCAGGAGGCCGCCAGGCAGCCCGATGCCGCCGGCACCCAGGCATTCCGCGAGACCTGGGCGAAGATGGCCGACAAGCTCTGCGGCCTCGCCGAGGAAGACGAAGCCGCCGGCCGCCGCCTTTCCGCTGGCGAGAAGTACAACCGCGCCGCCACCTACTACCTCACCTGCGAACGCCTGCAGGCCCACGGCGCGCCGGGCCGCGAGGCGCTGTACCGGCGCTTCCTCGAAACCTTCGCCCGTGGCATCGACCTGGCGAAGGAAAACTGCGAGCGGGTGGAAATCCCCTACGAGGGCAAGCACCTCTCCGGCCTGCTGGTGCGCGCCGAGGGCGTCGACGGCCCGGCGCCGCTGCTGGTGCAGGTCAACGGCCTGGACTCGACCAAGGAGATGAAATACCGCGTCGGCCTGCCGGCCTGGCTGGCCAGGCGCGGCGTGTCCTCGCTGATCATTGACCAGCCCGGCACCGGCGAAGCGCTGCGCCTGCACGGCCTGACCGCGCGCTACGACAGCGAACACTGGGCCAGCCGCGTGGTGGACTGGCTGGAGACTCGCCCGGAAGTCGATCCCAGACGCATCGGCCTGGAGGGCGTTTCCCTGGGCGGTTACTACTGCCCTCGCGCCGTAGCCTTCGAGCCGCGCTTCGCCTGCGGCGTAGTCTGGGGCGCCAATCACGACTGGCGCGACGTGCAGAAGCGCCGCCTGGAGAAGGAAGGCAACTTCCCGGTGCCGCACTACTGGGCGCACGTGCAGTGGGTCTGGGGGGCCAAGGACATGGACGAGTTCATGAGAATCGCCGAGAACGTACACCTCGACGGCGTACTCGACCGCATCCGTGTGCCCTTCCTGGTCACCCACGGCGAGAAGGACTCGCAGATCCCGCTGAAATGGGCGCACCGTACCTACGAGCAACTGGTGAACAGCCCACGGCGCGAGCTGAAAATCTTCACCGAGCGCGAGGGCGGCGTGCAGCACTCGAGCTTCGACAACAGTATCAACGCCGGCCACTACATCGCCGACTGGGTCGCCGAAACCCTGGGCGGCCACACCGCCTGACAGCCCTTGCGCCGGAGTTCCCGGCGCTGCTCCTGCGGGGTGTCGGCCCCGCCTTCCACGGCGCCCAGGGGCGCCGTTTTTCCTGCGCCCCGCCCAGGGCTTGCAGATTCGCTGCCATGCGCACCGGGGCTACCGCTCCGAGAAGCTATCTCGGGCCGGCGCTTTCGGTACGGCGCCGGCCTCGCCTTCACAGATTCATGTCAGTTCAGGCGGGCGTACGAGTGCCGTGGAAGGAAGCGATACGCCATCCCTCCTCGCTCCTCACCCAGAGCTGGGTGGCAAAACCTTCGGCACGGATCGGCTCGCCACCACCGCGCTTCTGCAACAGGTTGCACTGCGGGCCGCTCATCAGCGCCAGGCCATCGCCGAACAGCCGCAGCGTCAGCTCGCCGCGCTCCACCGCCAGGTAGCGCACGGCGTGGCGTGCATAGTCCAGGTACTGCGCCTTGTCCTGCACCAGTCCGGTGGTGTGTACATACAACAGCTCATCGGCAAACAGCTCATCCAGCCGCGCATGGTCTTCTTGAATCAATGCGCGCTGACGTTCGGCTTCCAGATTCAGCAACAGATCACGAATGGTCTTCATGGGTTTTCCCCTGGTGGTTGATGGACGAGCGCATCCTCGCCTTCGCCACTCCCGGGGAAAAATCGCCGATCATCATGCCAGGCATCGCCACTCCCGATACCCGCCCGGCAACGCCGGGAATTCGCCTGGAGCCCGCAGGCCATGCAGTCTGCGCCAGGTATCGACGGCATCGATGGATAGCCATCGACAGCATCTGATGGTGCCGGCTCCCATGATCGCCCTAGCCTGCCGGCAAACAACAAGACGAGGAGAGTCCGTCCATGGGCGCCCTGCACCTGCACTGCTCCACCCTATTCGATGGCACCGGCCTGGATACGCGCCAGCGACACACACTGATCGTCGAGGGCGGCGTCATCCGCCATGTCGGGCCGACGGCCGAAGCGCCCCTTCCAGCGCCGGGCGACCGCGAGGTCCACGGCGACTTCGTGATGCCGGGGCTGGTGGATGTGCATACCCACCTGGCCTTCGGCAACGCACAGAGCGAGGAAGACATCGATATCTGGACCAGCGATGAGTTCCGCGCCCTGCGCGGGCTGTTTTTCGCCCAGCATGTACTGGCCGCCGGCGTCACCTCGATGGTCTGCCCCGGCGACAGCGGCCAGCTCAGCATCGCCGTGCGCAACACGGTCAACGCCGGGCTCTTCGAAGGCCCGCGCATCGCCGCCAGCAGCCGCGTGATCACCAACCGGCAGAGCCTAAACGACTGGTTCCCCAGCCGGGTCGGCGCGCCGGAATACTTCACCGCCGCGCTGGTCACCAGCCGCACCCAAGCCATCGCGGAAATCCGCAAGCAGGCCAAGGATGGTGTCGACCTGATCAAGATCGCAATGGACGGTACGCACCGCCGGCCCAATGGTGAAATCATCGCCGCCTTCACCGCCGAGGAAACCCGCGAGATGGTCGAGGAAGCCCACCGCCTGGGTTGCCGCGTCGCCACCCACGCCTATGGCCGTGAAGCGGTGATGTACGCTGCCAAGGCCGGCGTCGACCTGGTCTTCCACGCCTTCTACATGGACGATGCGTGCATCGAGGCTCTGCTGGAGGCCGGCAGCGTGCTCGCCCCGACCATGACCTTCCCGCAGAACACCGTGGACTTCTGCCAGCCTCACGACCCAGCCATCGCTACCGGCTATGCCGGCTACTGCGCACGCACGCTGGAGCTGGGCACCCCGGTACTCAAGCGCGCCAAGGCTGCCGGCATTCCCTTCGCCTGCGGCAGCGACAGCGGTTTTGCCGTGACGCCCTACGGTGAATGGCATGCCCGTGAGCTGGAACTGCTGGTGCGCCGGCTGGACTTCACTCCGGCCGAAGCCCTCTACGCCGCCACCAATGTCGGTTCGCGCCTGATGCCCCGCGGCGAAACCCTGGGCACTCTGGAACCAGGCAAACAGGCCGACCTGCTGGTCCTCGACGGTTCGCCGCTTAAGGACATTCGCATTCTCCAGGACCGCAACCGCCTGCAGGCCGTATACAAGGCCGGCGAACCGGTACGTGTCAGACATACCGCCTACAACCCCAAGCTGGTGTCGGACTTCAACTCGCTGAAGTGGACCGACCTCTATACCCGCGACCGTGTCACCCAACTGGGCAAATGGAGCCAGTGAACATGACCCTTCTCGATTTCGAACTGGCCGCGCGTCTGGCCGCCGCCACCCTGCGTCAAGCGCGCGCCCGGGGCGTGCGTCCGCTGGCTGCTGCCGTGCTGGACGCCGCCGGCCATCCGCTGGCCGTGTTGCGCGACGAACAGGCCAGCTTCCTCCGCCCGCAGATCGCCACCGGCAAGGCGCGCGGCTGCCTGGGGATGGGCTTCGGTGGCCGCGAGCTGGCGCGCCGTGCCCAGGCCATGCCGGCGTTCTTCGATGCGATCAACAGCCTGACCGGCGGCGAGGTGGTCCCAGTGGCCGGCGGCATCCTCCTGCGCGACGATGAGGGACGGTTGCTGGGGGCCATCGGTGTCAGCGGCGATACCTCGGACAACGACGAGCGCTGCGCGCTGCTGGCCATCGAGGAAGTCGGTCTACGCGGCGAGACGGGCGATCCTCAGCCCTGATCGAGCTTTGCGGCCTGCTCCGCCAGCAGTTGGCGGAGCCAGGTCAGTGCGGGGTCCGATGCCTGCTGCGGATGCCATTGCAACACCTGCGATGCAGCAGGAAATTCGATCGGTGACGGCAGCACGCGCAACGGATAGCGGCGCGCCAGCGCCTCTGCCTGGCGGCGGAACAGCGTGGCAATACGTGGCGTACCGACTACAAACTCCCCCATCAGCGAAAAGCTCTGCACCGCCACTGCAACCCGCCGCTCGATGCCAATCTCGCGCAGGTGCTGGGTATCCAGCGACAGGTTCTGGCCATCGGTGAACTCGCGTATCACGTGCTCGGCGGCGCAATAGGCAGCCAACCCGAGCTGCTCTGCGTGCGCAGGATCGCAAGCGCAAACGACACAGCACAGCTCATCAAGAAGCAGGGCCTCATGGGGGTAGCGCGGATTGATCCGCTGTTGCGGGACTATCACCAGGTCGCTGCGCCGATATTCCAATGCCTCGGCCACCACATCGCCGTCACGCGGCCGCGGCAGGTCGCGCAACACCAGCGAGGCAGCGGGGGCTTGGCGCGCCAGTTCACGGCTGACCGCCGGCAGCAGAGTGGCCGCAACATAGTCCGAGGCCACCAGGATAAAGCGCCGCTCGCAACGGGCGGGCTCGAAAGCCGTGGAGGTTTCCACCACCTCCCCGGCCAGGCTCAGCACCTCGCGGACCCTGGGCGCCAACTGACGCGCCAGTGGAGTCAGCTCCAATCCACGGCCAACGGGGACGAGCAGCGGATCCCGGAAGTGCTCGCGCAGGCGGCCCAGCGCGGCACTGGTCGCCGACTGCCCGAGATTGAGGCGCTGCGCCGCCCGGCTGACGCTGCCCTCTTCGAGCAACGCATCCAGGGCGACCAGTAGGTTGAGGTCCAGACGTCGGTAGCGCATGAGCGACTTATACCCAAACGCCCTGGATCGAAGGATCGCATTTGGCGCTACCAGGTATCGCTGCCGGTACTACTTTCCCACGCACCGACAAGCGCGTATCTGTGCCGGGAGCTCCTTCTGGCACAGCGAGGCGGTGCCTGCTGCCAGTGAAGACTGTGGTTGGCCATGCCAATGGTGAGAGAGACGCTGGTGGAGCACGCTCCCAGCTCCAGAATGGCGGCAACGCGCCGCAAGCGCACTTCCGTTCCGCAGTGGGATTCGTCTTGCGTCACACGAAACCCGCCCTGCCAGGCTGGATAGCAAAGGTTCCGGAGAACCTCGCGATTGTGCAGGTGCCTTCGGCATTTCCGATGCCGGTCGCCACTGATTGGCGAGACGGAACCGGCTCAAAAGCTCATATTCAGCCCCAGCCGCACGCCACTGTCCCTGTAACCATCGCCGAACTGCCCGGAGTACCCCAGGTCCACCGTGGTATCGGCGGCGACCTGAGCGGTCATGCTCAGTTGTGCAAGCGCGGTATCCTGCGCCACGGGCGTGCCCCTGACGGTGAAGTCGCTGCTGCCGGCAAAGGACATCCGGCGATCCGGGTCCAGGTCGTCGAAAGCGTGCTGCCAGCCGAGAGTGCCCTGCAGTGCGAGTGGAACGCTGCCGAGGGTCGTCAGCGCCGTCGAAGCGTGCAGGCCCAGCGTGCCGTAGGTCAGGCTGTCCTGCTCATCGTCGCCGCGCAGGGCCGTGCTGCCGCCGTGTTCCTTGAAGCTGTCGCTGTCGACCTTCACTCGCGCCAGGCCGGCGAAGGGCTCCAGGATGAAGTCAGCCGCGCTTACGGCATAGCCCAGTTCGCCGAACACTTGCGTGGTCCTGGCGTCATAACTGGCCTTGTCGTGCTCTGCGAGGCCGTCGACCCGCACGTGGCGGCTGCTGTCAATGTCGTTCCAGGCGTGCGAGGCGCCCAGGCGCAGGTTGATCGCATCCCACTGGCCGGCGGCGTAGAACGTCAGCGAGGTGCTGTCGATTTCGGCGGTGGAGCTGCGAGCATCGACATCGAGGTCGCTGGTACCGTAGCCGGCGGCTACGCCGACGCGCCAGTTGTCGCCGACGGGCAGGTCGATGCCGAACAGGGTGCCGCGGCTGTCATGGTCGAGGCCGGCCGCGTTGCTGTTGCCGTCGCTGCTGCCCCAGCCACCGTAGCCCTGCAGCCAGAAGGTGATGCCGCTGTCCGCATCGCTGTGCAGCACGCCCTCTGCCGGCGCCCGGCCCTGGGCGGCTCGCAGACGCTGGCCAATGGCGTCGCGAACATAGTGGCTGTCGTCGAAGAGCGCGCCCTGGGTGCTGGCGTGCAGTTCGCCGGAGAGGTTGTCGTAGGCGGCCTGGGCCTGCTTGGCGCTGAGGGTGCTCACGGCATCGTACAGGCTGCCCGAGCCCAGGGTGTCGACCGCCGCTGCGGTGGCGCGCTGGTTGCTGGTGCGTCCGACCGAAACGAAGCTGACCTCGTTGCGCGCCAGGGTCAGTTCCACGCCAGTGGCGGAATAGGTCACTTCCGGTGTGAGGAACGCCAGGTTGCTGGTGATCTCGGAGAAAGTGCCATCGAGCGCGGCGGCCTGGACGATGCCGTACTGGGTGCTGGGCAGCCAGTTGCCTGCGCCGGCCAGCACGCTCAGACGGGCCCCGCCGAGATTGACGGTACCGGTGGAGATCAGCTTGTCGGAGCTGCCATCGGGGCTGGCTTCGATTTCCAGGGTCGAGCCAGCGGCGAGGTTCACGTCGCCGTCGACATGGAGCGTACCGATGGAGTTGCCCGGATTGAGGGTCGCACCGCTGAGTAGGTTGACGTCTCCCAGAATGGTGCCGTGGCCGCCGATCATGGCTCCGCTATCGACCTGTACGTCGCTGGCGAGCTGCGCCGAGCTGCCGGCGGCGCCTCCGACGACCAGGCTGCCTGCCTCGACATGGGTGCCGCCGCCAATGGCGGACTGGCCGTTGAGCACCAGCTTGCCACTGCCGGTCTTGGACAGGCTGCCCCCGCCGCTGAGATTGCCGCCAAAGGTGCTGTCGGCATCGTTGCTGCCGACCCGCAGATCATTGCCCGTACCGAGGAGCAGGTCGCCGGAGCCATTCAGCGCCTCAAGGGTGAGCGCGCCGCCGACGCGCACGGCGGCTGTGTCACCGATGTTCAGGGTCGTGTTGCCCAGGGCGTTGGTGCCGGTCAGGGCCAGGCTGCCGCCGAGGATATTCAGCGCGCCGCTGAAAGTGTTGTCACCGGAGAGGGTCAGGCTGCTGCTGCCTTGCTTGGTCAGCGAGCCGTTGCCGCTGATGACGCCGGCCAGCGTCAGGTCGTGGCTGCCCGCCAGGCCCAGCTCACCATCGAGCGTCACGGCGTTGTTCAGGGTCAGGGCTGCGCTGCTGTCGAGGCTGGCGCTGCCGGAAGCGGTCAGGCTGCCGCTGCCCAGTGCACCACTGTTGCCAAGCACCAGTTTTCCGCCTTTGAGCAGCGTACCGCCGGTGTAGGTGTTGGCGCCGTTGAGCACGAGGGTGCCGCTATCCAGTTTGGCCAGCGTTGCGTTGCCCTGGATCGCCACATTGAGGGTAGCACTGGCGTTCGGGTCGACGCGCACGGCGGTGTAGCCTTCGGCGCCGTTGACCGCGTTCAGCACACCGCCGCTACCGGCGTTGAGGGTATATCCGTCGGACGCGAACTGCAGGCCGCTGAGCGTCTGGGCGCCATCTACTGTCACGGTACCAGCGCTGCCCTGGAACACGGCGAAACTGTCGGCCCAGTTGCGGTTGACGGTGCCGTCGACGTTGGTCCAGTTGCTCGTCCCGCTGGCCCAGGTGCCGCTGCCGCCGTCGATCGCGCCGTTGGCGATCGGCTGTGAGCCGTCCCAGATCTGTACGATCACACCAGGTGCGGAGACCAGCAGGTTGACCTGGTTGGCCAGGACCGTTTGCACTTCCAGCTCGCTGGGCACCACGCTGCCTGGGACGCTGCCGATCAGGAGGCCGTTGTCGGTCAGGTTGCCGGAGTAGTTGGCCAGTCGATACACGCCGCTGCCGAAGCCACCGAGATCGCTGATATTGAGAGTGCCATCGAGGGTCAGGTTACCGGTAGTGGCCAGCAGCGCCGGGCCACCGCCGGTGATCGGCGCGCCAAGATCGACGTCCAGTCTGCTGGCGTTGTTCAGTGTCAGCGAGCCCATCGTCAAGGTGTTGCCACTGCTCAGCGCCAGGTGACCGCGATTGGCAACCGTCACATTTCCGGTCAGGGTGCCATTACCCGTCAGCGTACTGCCCAGGTTGACCTGCACATTGGCACTGTTCAGCGTACCGTTGACCTTCAGGGTGCCCGAGTCGACCGTCGTGTTGCCGGTCAGGCTGTTGCCACTGCCCAAGGTCAGGGTGCCAAGTCCGAGCTTGAGCAGATCGCCGTTGCCGTAGATCTGGCCGTTGAAGGTGGTGTCAAGGTCGCTGCCGCCGATACCCAGCGTGTTGCCGACGGTGGTCCACACATCGCCGCTGCCGCTGAGACTGCCCAGGTAGGCCGAACCGTTAAGGTAGAGCCCGGTGATGCTCTGGAGGTTGACCTTTGCGTTGTTCGCCAGAGCTGAATTGCCCACGACACTGACGCTGCCGGCCTGCACATCGAGGGCGCCGCTGAAGGTGTTGCTCCCCTCCAGCGTCAGGTTGCCCGTGCCTGTCTTGTTCAGGGTACCGATTCCCATGAGTGAGCCCGCAAGGGTCAGGTTGCTGCTATTGCTCACGGTCAGGTCGGTGTCGTACAGGAGGTTAATGTCGTTTGCCAGCGCCAACGGGTTGTTGGTTTTGAGCGTTGAGTTACCTGCCACGGCCAGTAGGCCTGTGCCCAGTGCGCCCGAACTACCGAGGGTAAGGGTGCCAGCAGTCAGCGAGGTGCCGCCCTGATAGTTATTGGCGCCATTGAGCGTCAGGTTGCCCATACCGTACTTGTACAGTCTGCCAGCGCCGCTGATCACCCCGCCCAGGGTCAGCGAATCGTTACTGGCGCAGAGGAGCTCGGCATTGAGGACTACAGCGTTGCCGACCGTGAGATCGGTGACGGTATCGAGAGTCGACCCTCCGTCCACTACCAAGGAGCCCCGGCCAAGGGCTGAGTTGTTGCCCAAGGTCAGAGTGCCGGCATTCAGCCTGGTGTTGCCGGAGTATGTGTTGGAAGCCAAGATGGCCAGGTTGGCTCCACCGTCTTTGGTCAGACCGCCTGTGCCGGTGATGCGGCCAGCCAGGAACAGGGACTTGCTGCCGGCGATATCAAGGTTGCCGGCCAGGGTGAGGCCGTTGCTCACGAACACAACTGTGCTGGCATCCAGTGTGGTGCCATCGGCCACGTTCAGTGACGAGGTGCCCAGCGCCGTGTCCGCCCCCAGAATCAGCCCGCCGGCATTCAGCGCCACCGGGCCGAGAAAGGTATTATTGCCGCCCAGAGTCAGAGTGGCCGAACCGTTCTTGATCAGACCGCCAGGGCCACTGATCGAGCCATTGAGGGACAAGTTGTTGCTACCAAGTACGGAGAGGTTGCCGTTGAGCGTGACCGGGTTGCCCAGAGTGACGGAGGTGTTGCTGTCCAACTGGGTGCCACTGGCTGCCGTCAGAACCCCCGTCCCCAGCGCCGTGTTGCTGCCAACCGTGAGCGCGCCGCCATCCAGCCGGGTTCCGCCGGTATAGCTGTTGGCACCGTTGAGCACCAGCGTGCCGCTGTCGAGTTTAGCGAGTGTGCCGCTGCCATTGATGTCAACGCCGATGGTGGCGGTCACGCCAGGATCAACCCGTACGGCGGTGGTGCCACTACTACCGTTGACGGCCGTGAGTTGCCCCGCTGTACCTTTTACCAGGCTGTAGCCGTCGGCGCTGAATTGCAGGCCGGTGAATACATGCTGGCCGTCTACCTGAACGGTGCCTGCGGTGCCCTGGAACACGCCGAAGTCGCCGGCCCAGGTCTGGTTCACAATGCCGTCAAGGTCGGTCCAGTTGTTCCCGTTGACACTCCAGGTTCCGTTGCCGCCGTCCACGACACCGTTTGGCACGACCTGGCTACCGTCCCAGAAGCTGATGTTGGAAGTGGGGGCCGATACCACCAGATTGACCTGGTTGCCGATCGAAGTCTGTACCGCCAGATTGCCGATGCCGAAACCGCTCGGCGCACTGTTTACGTTGAGGCCGTTGTCGACCAGGGTGCCGGAGTAGTCGAACAGCCGGTACACGCCGTTACCGAAGCCGCCGAGACCGCTGACATTCAGGGTGCCGTCCAGGACCAGGCTGTTGTCGACGATCATCAGCGGCGTGCTCGATGGCCGGGAGAGGGACGTATCGAGCACGCTGTTGGCATTCAGGAGCAGCGAGCCTGCATGCAGGGTAGCGCCCGACGACAACGCCAGGTGACCGCCACTATCGATGATCAGTGTGCCGAAAATCGTCCCGGAGCCCTTTAGGGTGGCACCGTTGTTGATGGAGACCCGAGAACTGCTCAGCCTGCCGGTGAGGTTGAGAGTGCCGGCGTTCACGGTGGTGGCGCCGGCGTAAGCGTTCGTCCAGCTGAGCGTCAGGGTGGAAGCGCCGTTTTTCACCAGGCCGCCTGAGCCGCTGATGAGTGAGCTCAGAGTCAGGTCTGCGCTGCCACCAATGTAAAGAGTGCCCGCCAGATTGACCGGGTTCGACAGGATGACGGCGGTATTGGTGTCCAAGGTGGTGCCGTCCGCAGCATTGAGTGCGCCGTAGCCCAGCGCCCAGCCGGAGCCGAGAATCAGCTTGCCGGCGTTCAGGACCGTGTTTCCACTGTAGAGATTCCTGCCGTTGAGCACCAGGTCCGCATTGCCGTTCTTGATCAGTCCGCCAGCGCCGTAAACAGGGCCATTGAGCGTTAGTGCGCTGCTGCCGCCGATAGTGAGGTTGCCGCTTACGTTGACGGGATTGGCCAGCGTCACCGCTGTGATGGTGTCCAGTGTGGTGCCGTTTGCGGTGAGGAGTGAACCGCTACCAATTGCGCTGTTGTCGCCCAATGACAGCGTTCCGCCATCCAGTCGGGTACCACCGGTGTACGTATTGGCACCGGACAGAACGAGTGTGCCGGTGTCGAGCTTGTTGATCAGGCCGCCGCCAATAATGTTCACATCAATGCTAGCCGTCGCGCCATCAGCCACCGAAACCTCGGTAGTGCCGCCGCTACCGTTGAAGGCTGCCAGTTGCGCTGCCGGGCCGCTCTGCAAGCGGTAGCCGTCGACAAGGAATTGCAGGCCGGTGAACCCTTGCGTGTGATCCACCGTAACGATACCGGGCATGCCCTGGAACACCGCTACGTCACCGCGCCAGTAATCGTTTATCTGACCATCGGCGGTGGTCCAGTTGGAACCTGAGCTATCCCAGATGCCGGCGCCGCCATTCACGATGCTGTCGTTCGGCATTCCCATGTCGCCGTCCCAGTAAAGGGTTGCGGCACCTGCCGGCGAGCCGAGCATGACCATCAAGCCGCTCGCGGCCCCCAGCAGCAATGCCGGCAAGGTCGGTTTTCCGCGTCGGCGGCCGCCTTTACGGCAGCGTTTGCTGAATTCGTGGGTCACTGTCCAACAACCCATCGAGGCATTCCAGACCAAGGCAAAGACATGGTTGATCACGTGCACTTCCTTATGGCTTGAAGCGAATCCCACCGAGTTCAAATGGGCTGGCGCAGATGGCAGAAAGGTGTGTCAAATCGACTTGCACAGTGTCACTTGGCCACATCAAACACTGCGCTGGTACGGTTCGAGTGCCCGCAGACTCACCCACAAAGGTTCAGGCGTCGGTGCAACTCGGTAATTACGCAGGACAGCTTTGACAGCTATCCGCGGTGGCATGGGATGAGCCACAGCAAGATACGCAGGCACACACGGCGATTAAATACGGCACCTGCCGTATTTTTGGCGACGAGGCCACCAGCCCGGCAACTGGGCCATCAGACATCGGTGCTGAACGGAAGCTCTGCTTTCTGGCCTTCAGGCCGGGTATCCATTGCGGGTTAGCGCGGATATGGATAGGGCAATCAAAGAGCGCTGCCCCAGCGCGTTTCTAAACGGCCGACTCTGACTGATCTACGTCAAATGCCAACGTCCGCTCAGGGGGGTAGCTGCCCTCGCCTGCTCACGCTGCAAAATAAGAAAACGTTCTACGTTTCGTACGCCGTGGCCTTCCTGGCTTCGTCCTGCAACCAGTCGATGAAAACCTGCATGGGTTCGGGATTCAGGTTCGGTCAGGACGAGGCAAAAGGTCTTCGAGATTGTTTTTCCCTGCGGCATGGCGGCATCAAATCCGCTTTCGGCAAGAACGAACGGTTGCATGCGCCCGGAAGAATGCACGGCAATGTTCCGAGCGCATGCAACCGCGACAAACGCGGAATACGCCATCGCACCGCGATACCGCCGGCCACTCTGGCTATCGCGTGAATCAGAAAGCAGTAGCGCCCTGATATGGGACGACTTCGGTTTCAAGAGTCACGCATCCACCCCGCTATGGGCCGGTAACCGTCTTTCGTAAAAAGAAGCTGCCGGCCAGCCACGAGTACCAATCCAAGGGGGCCAGAAAAGCGCACTTCACTTCCCCGGCGCCTCACAGGGAACGATCAAGTGACCTTGATCACGATCTTTCCAAACGCTCCACGATTCAGATGTTCGTATGCCTCGCGAGCGTCTTCGAAGGCATAGACCGTGTCGATTACAGGACGAATCCGGTGATGGCCTAGAAACTCATTCATGCGGTCAAACGATGAACGTGGTGCCACTGCGATTCCGCGAAGAGTGGTCTGGCGAAATATCAGCGGCATCAAGCTCAGTTGGGCCGTCTGACCGGTCATGAAGCCTATCTGCGCGATGCGCCCCGCAGCCTTCGTCGCTGCGATGGATTGATTGATGCCGTCACCACCCGCCACATCCAGGAGTAGATCAACCCCCTTGCCGTCGGTGAGCTTGAGCACCTCCTCTTCCCATTTCGGCGTAGTGCGGTAATTGATGCCGGCGACTGCACCGAGCTTTTTCACCGCATGCAGATTCTCATCGCTGCTGGAAGTTGCGATCACCCTTGCGCCCAGCGCCGTTGCCAGTTGCACAGCAAAAATCGAGACGCCGCCTGTGCCTTGCACCAGCACGCTCTGACCGGGTTCGATCTGCCCGTAGTCGACCAGCGAATACCAGGCGGTCAACGCCGCGATGGGCAGGGTTGCGGCTTCCTCATCCGTCAGGTTGTCGGGCACCCGAACCGCACTCTCCTCATGGATGATCATGTACTCCGCCAGACCACCGGGAAGTGGCGAGCCGAAGCAATAGGCAGGTTCGTCTGCTGCGGGCTCGCCGTCAATCCAACGGGAATAGAGGTGAGAGTTGACTCGGTCCCCCACGGCGAAGCGAGAAACACCCTCCCCTACGGCCACAACGGTGCCGGCGGCATCGCTGACAGGAATCAGCGGTTTGGGTACCAGGTGAGGCTCATAGAAACCCTCGACGATCGCTTTATCGCGGAAATTGAGCGAAACAGCTCCCACACGAACCAGCAGTTCTCCCGCCTTCGGGGTGGGAGTCGGTGCCTGTCCCAGCACCAGGTTGTCGAGACCAAAATCTTCAAGCAGCCAGGCTCTCATCAAAAATCTCCAGGTCGATGGAATGAGCTGGCGATAGTGTTCTGCGAGATCAATGGCAGATAAATGCCTGGGCAGAGACAGGATTGTTCTTCACAGAAGCAACAATCGCGCCCCATATAACGCTAATCTAGGCAACAAAATAGTGCTCAGCGAGGCCTCTATGGAACTGCTCCAGACAATGCAGGTATTCGCTCGCCTGGCGGAACTGGGCAGTTTCACCCGTACTGCGGAAGCTCTGCAGATCGGCCGCCCGCAGGTCACCCGAGCTATCCAGGAGTTGGAAGCATCGCTGGGGGTCCGCTTGCTTCAACGCACCACGCGGCAGGTTCGGCTTACAGCGGAAGGCGAGCAGTTCTACGAGCGCGTGAAGGGGATTCTGGGCAGCATCGCGGACGCAACATCCATGTTCGGCCGCCCCGGCGCCACGTTGCGCGGCAAGCTGCGTATCGACATCCCCACCGCCTTCGCGCAATTGCCCACGTTCCAGAGCCTGTATGCCTTCAACCAATGCTATCCGGACATAGAGCTGATCCTGGGGGTCAGCGACAGAACTGTCGATCTCGTGGCCGAAGGCGTGGATTGCGTACTTCGGATAGGCGATCTTCCGGACTCCAGCTTGGTCGCACGCACTGTCGGCTATGCCACGATGGTCACCTGCGCGGCCCCGAGTTACCTGCGCCAGTTTGGCACTCCGAGCGCACTGGATGAACTGGACAGTCACCAGGGCGTGAACTTTCTCTCCGGACAGAACGGCCGGCCTCTGCCTTGGCAGTTCAGGGAAGGAAGCAGCGACAGAAAACACATCAGCCGCAGCGGGATCACCCTGACCGAATCCAACGCCTATGTGATGTGCGCAGTGGCAGGCTTCGGCATCATCCAGGCCCCGGGTGTCACGGTGGATCACTACCTGCAGGCGGGGACCCTCGTAGAGATACTGCCCGCATACCGGCCTCGCCCACGGACGGTTTCGGTCCTCTATCCAAGCCGCACCCATTTGGCACCGCAGGTTCATGTCTTTATCGAATGGATTCGACATCATCTGTCATCCATTTTTGGCCGTTGGCTCGAACCGCATGACGACTAGCGAGGCCGTCTGATTCGGCCAGAAGCGAGCGTTCGTTTTCGGGGGTTGCGCTAAATATATGGAAATTCATATATTCAATTTCCCATATATAAGGCGCTGCCATGATCACTCCGCCCGAAGTCTTCAGGAGCCTGGCCGACGAAACCCGCGCTCGCGCCACCCTGCTCATCGCCAGCCTGGGCGAGCTCTGCGTCTGCGAGCTGATGTGCGCCCTCGACGACAGCCAGCCGAAGATCAGCCGCCACCTGGCACAACTGCGCGGCAGCGGCCTGCTGCTGGATCGCCGCCAGGGTCAGTGGGTGTATTACCGCCTCAATCCCGAACTGCCTGCCTGGGTGCGGGAGATGCTGCAGGTCACCCTGCAGGCCAACGCACAATGGTTGGCCGACAACACCCTCCGCCTGCAGAACATGGACGGCCGCCCCGTCCGTGACACCGCCTGCTGCTGATCTTTCCGAGCGAGTCTCCGATGCTGGTCGCCGTTGCTGTCTTCGTTTTCACCCTCGTCCTGGTCATCTGGCAGCCCAAGGGGCTTGGCGTCGGCTGGAGCGCCGCCCTGGGCGCGATCATCGCCCTGGCCGCCGGCGCGGTTTCGCTGCACGACATCCCGGCCGTGTGGGCGATTGTCTGGAACGCCACCGCCACGTTCATTGCCGTCATCGTCATCAGCCTGCTGCTGGATGAGGCCGGCTTCTTCGAGTGGGCGGCGCTGCACGTGGCGCGCTGGGCGAATGGCAGCGGCCGGCGCCTGTTCGCCTTCTGCGTATTGCTCGGTGCCGCCGTCTCGGCGCTGTTCGCCAACGATGGAGCAGCGCTGATTCTCACCCCCATCGTCATGTCGATGCTGCTCGCCCTGCGCTTCTCCCCCGCCGCGACGCTGGCCTTCGTCATGGCCGCCGGTTTCATTGCCGATACCGCGAGCCTGCCGCTGGTGGTCTCCAACCTGGTGAACATCGTCTCCGCCGACTACTTCGGCCTGGGCTTCGCCGAGTACGCCGCGGTAATGCTGCCGGTCAACCTCGCCAGCGTCGCCGCCACCCTGCTGGTGCTGTTCCTGTTCTTCCGCCGCGATATCCCGAGAGCGTACGCAGTCGATGCGCTGAAGGAACCGAAGGCGGCTATCCACGATCGCGCCACTTTCATCGTCGGCTGGTGGACGTTGCTGGTGTTGCTGGTCGGCCTGTTCGCCCTGGAGCCGTTGGGCATCCCGGTGAGCGCCGTGGCTGCCGCCTGTGCGGCGATCCTGTTCGCGGTTGCCGCGCGCGGGCACCGTATCTCCACCCGCCGCGTATTGCGCGAAGCCCCCTGGCAGGTGGTGATCTTCTCCCTGGGCATGTACCTGGTGGTGTACGGCTTGAAGAACGCCGGCCTCACGGACTTCCTCAGCCACCTGCTCGACCGTCTTGCCGAACAGGGCTTGTGGAGCGCCGCCATCGGCACCGGCCTGCTCTCGGCGCTGCTGTCCTCGGTGATGAACAACATGCCCAGCGTGCTGGTCGGCGCCCTGTCGATCCAGGCCAGCGGCGCGGAAGGGCTGGTGCGCGAGGCGATGATCTACGCCAACGTGATCGGCTGCGACCTCGGCCCGAAGATCACCCCCATCGGCAGCCTCGCCACGCTGCTCTGGCTGCATGTGCTGGAGCGCAAGGGCATGCGCATCACGTGGGGTTACTACTTCAAGGTGGGCATCCTGCTGACCCTGCCGGTCCTGCTGATCACCCTTTCGGCCCTGGCGCTGCGCCTGAGCCTCTGACGTCCGCATTCAACGGAGGAGCCTTCCATGCGAGTCCTGTTCATGTGCACGGCCAACAGTTGCCGCAGCATTCTCTCCGAAGCACTGTTCAACCATCTTGCACCGAAAGGCTTCGAGGCCGTCAGCGCCGGCAGCTTCCCCAAGGGCCAGGTGCTGCCGCGCAGCCTGACCACGCTGCAGCACGCCGGCATCTCCATCGAGGGTTTGAGCAGCAAGGGCAACGAGGCGTTCGAAGGCAATCCGCCGGACATCGTCATCACTGTCTGCGACAAGGCCGCCGGCGAAGCCTGCCCGCTGTACTTCGGCCCGGCGCTGAAGTCCCACTGGGGGCTGGAAGACCCTTCCGATGTCGTCGGTGACGAATCTGCAATTGACGCCGCCTTCCGCGCCACGCTGGCCCGCATTGAGTTGCGCTGCCGGGCCTTCTTCGCCCTTCCCTTCACTACCCTCGGCCACGACGAACTCAAGCGCGAACTGGATCGCATCGGCGCTCTCTGAACAGGAGGAAACCTGCCCTGAAGACACGCCGGCGATCCAGCTCATCTACGCCCGCAGAGTGGCAGGCACGGCGATCGCCTTCGAGGAAGTGCCGCCGACCATGAGGAAGCGATGCCGCGCTTCCGAGCGCAAATGCTGTATCAGCGGGCATCGTGATCCTTTCAGCCTCCCCGCCACGTGCGAGCCCCTATGAAAGCGCAGGCTTCAAGCAGTTACCCGGCGAGAAGTAGAAAGAACGGGCGACCATGTTCCTATCGAACAGAACCTTGTACTGGCATGTCTTGTTCGGCTCTCGAAACTTCAGGATGTAATCCCACTCTCGTACCCGGAACATCCCCTCCGCAAAGTGCGGCGGACCTATTAACTCGCGGATCTGAGCCTTGCTCATGCCAGTGGATACTTTTGCAAGATTTTCCATATTGACGTAGCTGCCGTCAGGTCGAGCAGCGCTCTCCATCGCAGGAAAGACCGGAGCCTGAGTCAAGCCATTTTCGTCCACCTCGCTCAGAGTGCTGGTGCAAGCTACCAGGGTGGACAGCGCAGCGGCGGTAATCGCCAGATAAATGACACGGTAAAAATTCAAATTGCTCATGATGTATTTCTCATACTCTGCTGTTTGAAAAGGCCCAACCGGAGCCGGGCCTATTCATGGATCAACGGCTTACCACTGATAGCCGACGCCGACCGACACCCCGACTTCACCTTGGGAATCCGCGCTACCCTGCAGCTTGGTTACCCACTTGCCGTTGTCGGAGATCCGCGACACGCCTACCGCCAGGGCCGACTGGCCGCCATAGGCACCCACACCCGCTGCCGCCATGCTCGCACCCGGCGAGTACGGCTGTGGCAGACTGGCTTGAGCCAACGCTCCGGCGATACCGGCGCTGAGCACATCGTCCTGCTTGTCCAGGTCGTTCTTCAGTTGGGCATAACGGCTATCGGTATAGGCATTGGCGTTGTTGGTCACGTCACCGAGGCTCTTGGTCAGTTGGCCGACATTTACAGCGTCGGTGTCCGCCCGACCTGCTGCCACATGGGTGATCTGGCGCTCACTGCCAGCGCTGCCGACCGAAACGCTGTTCTCACGATCGGCAACCGAGTTGACGCCTATCGCCACCGAGTTCTTCGCCGAGGCGCTGGCACCGTTGCCCAAGGCAACCGAGTTTTCGCCTGTAGCCTTGGACCTGGTACCGATGGCCAGACTGCTGGCGCCAGACGCTTCGGCTCCTGCTCCGCCGGCGACCGAATCTCGGCCTGTCGGTTTTGGCTTCGGCAGGTTGGCGGTGTTGTTTACCTGGAACATGCCGTCAGTGCCGTTCTGGATGTTGGCAACATCGCCTTCGACCTTGCTTACGCGATTGTCGACGTTTACCACGGTGTTGTTGATGGTCTTCACCGAGTTATCGGTATAGGCTTTCGACTCCGCCACGGCCCCATCGAGTTGGCGCAGATTCACCGCATCGGTGGCCTCCTTGCCGTCAGCGACATTGCTGATGGTGCGGGTTTCACCGGTGGCGGAGTTACCCACCGAGAAGGTACCGACGCTGGCATTGGCCACGTTGGAATACTTGCCGCTGTAGTTTTCGGCTCCACGGCCGTTATCACTCGCTCCCTGCCCTACCGCCACACTGCCGTCAGCCGACGCACTGGCTCCCTCGCCCATCGCGATGGACCCTTTGCCGCTGGCCTGCGCACTGGGGCCGACCGCTACCGAGTCCACACCAGTGGCAACCGAGTCAGCCTTGCTGGAGTGGGCATGGAAGTACTTGATGCCACCCCCATTGTTGATGTTGGTGATGCTGCCCTCGATATTGGTAACGCGACCGTCGATGTTGGTGACCCGCTCATTGGTTTCATTGAGCTGCGACATGTTCACCGCATCGCTGTCTTCCTGGCCGCGCGCAACGTTGGTGATTCTGGTGCCGCCGGTCTTGGTTACGCTGTTGTAAGTCGGGCCACCGAGAGTGATGCTGTTGTGGGTACTGTTGTCGTACATGACGACATTGGCGACGGCGTCGCTTGTGATGGCTTTCAGTTGCTTGACGTTGACCGCATCGTTGTCATCCGCGCCGGCCGACAAACCGGTGATGCGACGGCTACCGATGTTCACCTCTCCAGAGGCGGTGCCACCCACCAAATAGGCCTCATGGCCCAGAGTGCTGCCATCCGCGACGGAACCGGAACCCAAAGCGACGCTGCCGTCGTGGCTGGACACTGCTCCCATGCCGATGGCCACCGAGTCCACGCCCGAAGCGACCGAATCGGTACCGGTGGAGTTGGCATGGAAGTACTTGGTGCCGGTCTCGTAGATGTTGGTGACACGACCATCCAGGTTGTTCACATCGCCCTGCAAGGTGGTGACATCACCCTCGACATTGGTTACACGGTTGTCGATGTTGGCGACGTTGGTGTTGGTCTCGTTGAGCTGAGACATGTTCACCGCGTCGCTATCGTTCACGCCGTTGGCGACGTTGGTGATGGTGGTGCCGCCAAGATGGGTGCTGGAATCGTAGGAATTGCCACCCAGGGTGACGCTGTTGTGGGTGCTGTTGTCGTACATCACCGCGTCGGCAACCGAGGCGGATGCGGCGGCCTGGAGCTGAGCAACGTTGACCGCATCGGTTGCTTGCGTGCCTGCCGCCAGTCCGGTGATCTGGCGGGTCGCACCCTTGGCCGCATCGCCCACGCTAACCGCGCCCAAAGTGCTCTTCCAGACGGCACTGGTGCTGGTGGAGGCCCGCTTCGTCAAGGGGTCGTAGCCCGCGATACCCGCGGCAGTATTGGCCACCGAACCCTGGCCCAGCGCCACCGATGATCCTGCCGTCGCCGAAGAAGCGTGCCCCAGCGCAAGGCTGCCAGTGCCGGTGGCCGAGGACATGGCGCCCACAGCGGTTGATTCCAGCACCGAAGTGGACGATAGGCCAAGTGCCGTCGAACGCTCTGCAGCGCCGATGGTCTTGGCGTTGGCGCCAACGATCGTGGAACCATTCGAGCCAGCGGCACTGGTCGCCCTGTAGCCGATTGCAACAGAACTAGTACCCCCGTTGGCGTTGGCCTGGTTCCCAACGGCCACACCATCGTTGTTGTAGGCCTGGGCAGAATCGCCGACGGCTACGCTGCCGGTCCATACCTTGGTGTTCCGGCCGACCGCCACAGCCCCCACGTTACCCTGCGCAACAGCCCCCGAACCTATCGCGATGGCGCCTGGAGCATTTGAAGAGACGTCAGCACCTCTACCGATGGCGATGCCGTCAGTAGAAGCCAGTGCAGTTTTAGCCCCCATGCCGACAGCCACCGAGTCCACGCCCGAGGCGACCGAATCGGGACCAGTGGAGTTGGCATGGAAGTACTTGGTGCCGGTCTGGTAGATGTTGGTGATCCGGCCATCCAGGTTGTTCACATCGCCCTGCAAGGTGGTGACATCACCCTCGACATTGGTTACACGGTTGTCGATGTTGGCAACGTTGGTGTTGGTCTCGTTGAGCTGAGACATGTTCACCGCGTCGCTATCGTTCACGCCGTTGGCGACGTTGGTGATGGTGGTGCCGCCAAGATGGGTGCTGGAATCGTAGGAATTGCCACCCAGGGTGACGCTGTTGTGGGTGCTGTTGTCGTACATCACCGCGTCAGCCGTCGAAGCCTTCAACTGACCGACGTTCACGGCATCCGTATCTTCCGCGCCGGCGGACACACCGGTGATGCGGCGATCGCCGATGTTGACCTCACTCGTTGCCGTGCCGCCCAAGAGGTACGCTTCGTTACCCAGCGTCGAGCCAGTTGCCGAGGAGCCTGCGCCCAGTGCAACGCTTGTCTCATGCGTTACCCGAGCGCCCTGGCCAATGGCTGTACTCTCTTTGGCCAAAGCATTGGTGTCCGCGCCCAGCGCTGTGCTTCGCTCACCCGTAGCCGCCGCATTGGCGCCAAAGGCCGCTGCGCCAAGAGCGCCGGCAACAGCGCCATTGCCAGCAGCGGTGCTGAACTGACCTGTCGCCTGGGCGTTCTGGCCAAGTGCGGTCGCCGCGAAGTCGCCGGCAACGGCAGAGTTGCCGAATGCCGCCGAATACGCCCCAATCGCCTGGCTGTTCTGGCCCACCGCCGTGGTGGACAACTCAGTGGCCTGGCTATTGGTGCCGAGGGCGACTGTGTAGTCCATCGTTGCGCGGCTACCCTGCCCGATGGCAGTACTGCTCATCGCCGTAGCCTGAGCATCCTGGCCGATCGCGACAGATTTTTCGCCGCTCGCCTGGCTGATTGTGCCGATGGCGGTTGCGTCTACCGTACTTGCATTCGCACCGTTGCCAATCGCATTGGCGTTCTGAGCGGAGGCCGAACTGCCCAGCCCGATGGCAACGGCATTGTCACCGGATGCCGAGGCGTTTTTTCCGGCAGCCAAGGCATTCGCACCGGTCGCGGCATCGTTGAGATAGTTGCCGCCTGGCGTGCCGTTATCGTTGACGCTGTAGTAATGCGTTGCGGTCGACATCCCAACCGCCTTCAGTTGCGCCACGTTGACTGCATCGGTATCGGCAGTGCCAGCCGCGACCCCGTTGATCTGGCGGTATTTGCCCGTGGAAGGGTCACCCACCGACACTGCTCCCAACGTGCTCTGCGTTGCATTTACGGCAGAGGTCTGGCTTGTTGTTGCTCCGATGGGCACATAGCCCGCTACCCCCGATGTAGTACTGGCGACTGACTGACCACCAAGCGCCACACCACCGGCAACTTGCGCAACGCTTTCTGAACCGAAGGCGAGGGAGGATTTACCCTGTGCATTGGCCCATTGCCCCATCGCAATTCCATAATCACCGGTGGCGTTGGCCATCCATCCGGAAGCAACTGCAAATTGCCCACTTGCACTTGAAGATCTGCCAACCGAAACAGAGCCATAGTTCGAGTTGGCCCCCGAACCAATAGCAACACCGAACTTGTCAGCCGCCACCGCAGAGACTCCAACTGCAACGCCGCCCTGAACGGCATTGGTATCTGCACCGATAGCCGTTCCGCTGCCGTTCGCGGTTGCCCTGGACCCGACTGCGACCCCCCAGGAATCATTGCTCGAGGCCTTGCTACCGAGGGCGACACTACCGTCCACACTGGCGCTGGCCTGATAGCCAAGCGCAGTAGCGCCAATACCCGCTGCCATTGAGCCGTCGCCGATTGCTACCGACCCGACACCCGTACCATTGGAGGCGTCCACTTTAGAGTTAGCGCCGATAGCGATACCACTTCCGGTGTTCGCGGCTACGTTTGCGCCGTTGCCGATCGCAATCGAAAAAGAGCCTTCCGAAGCAGAGCTCTCCCCCACAGCGACTGAACCTAATCCAGTAGCAGACGAGTCATGACCAATAGCGGTGGAGCCGAAACCAGTTGTACCGGGTGTGGACCCTGCATTCGCACCAGAGCCGATTGCAGTATTCTCGGTATAACCTCCATCGCTGGCGACAGTGCCCGGATTCCCTATTGAACCAATGTTGACTGTATAAGCTTCCGCCTCACCGCCCGACATTGCGAGCACTACAGCGGCAGTAGCACCAGCCATTTTGGCCGCGCGGCTGCCACCTTTACGATAGGACTTCGCGATTTCACTTGCCACCACCCAGGTTTTGAGCGAAGCGTTCCATACAAGTCGATATACTTTGTTCATGGCAATACAACTCCACCCGACTCAAAGAGTCGGAATTCAATGAGAAAATGGTTTAAATTGACTTAGTGAGAGACGATGGACAGCCCGGCAAGGGACTGCTTCAGCAATGGCCGCTCAATAGAAGCACTTGGCTGGGAAAGTTCTTTGTCATAGATGCGCTTTGCAGCGGCATAGTCTTTGAGGACATATTGCAAATACCCACCAGCAAAGAATGCTGCCTCGGTGCGCGCACTGCGCATCTGCAACGGGTCGGCAAAACTCATGCTGTCAATAGCAGCGAATACGGCGTCGACACTCCCGTTGCCGGCATATAGCTGGGCAATAGCCTGCTGCTGAGGAGAGGCTGCATGTACTCTGCAAGCCGCTTCGGCGAGCTTCGCGCGATGTATGGCAGAACTGCCGTTGTGTATTCGCGCGGTCAGCCAGAGTTGCCAGAGCTCAGCGTAGCCGGCGACATACGAATCCTGGCTGGTACTTAGCTTTTTGAAAGCTTCGCCGGCATCTCTGAATCGACCAATAGCGGCGAGGTTCACCGCTGATGGAACTTCAGCCGAGCTTGCCAGCGGCCCCGTTTTCAAGCGGTCGTATTGTTGGCGGGCCTGTAAATGGTGGCCCTCCGCGTCATCAAGCAACGCCTGCTCGAAAATGACAGGCGGCAAGCTACGATCACTTCGGGGAACCTTCTTGAAAGTAGCCTTCGCGGCTGCCATTTCGCCGCCAAGCAATTGCTGATGGGTTTGCCGCACGAGATCAAGAGTGTCGGCTTGCGCACTGGCAGTGCTGAACGAGGCAATGCAGACCCACAAGAGTCTTGCCAGGACGTTACTTACCGAAAAGCCGAACGAAAAATTACAGTTCGATTTGATTGACGATCCTTGACAAGGTTGCGAGCTTTTCTCCTTGGGCTCAATACAAAGAATTAAGGTTTTCATGGTTAAAAACACGGGTTACTGAAGACATGAATAGAATATTCAGAGACGTAACGACCAGATATCAGAATGAGAGGGGCTTCGTGTAGGAATCACCATTTCATTATCACTCCAGCGACGTAGCCGCCGGGCTATTATTCCTTTTCATTCCAAAGGAATCTTTCGTGGTTCCAGGATTGATTCAGCCCGACCAGCGCACTCTCAATACCAATCGCCGAATGCTTTCATGGCGCATGAAGATTCGGATCATACTTCCGACACATCACGCCTGCAGAGCTCGTAAACCAGCGATTAATCTGCATCAAGATTACAATCGGCGACTTTTGGAAGCTTCTCTAATGCTTGCAGCAAAAGCATGGCGGACATTGGTTTCTCTACAACATCGAGAAGGCCGACGCGCTTTTCCAAGGCCCATTTGAAAAGCTGACTCTTCTCACATGAAGAATAGTTACCAACGATAAGTAATCGCTTGAAGCAACCGTCTTTGCTCATTGCGCTTAAACGGTTCAACTCATCAATGCCGGGAATGAGCTCTTCCGTAATGAAAAGATCGAACCCGGCATTCCTGGCGCAAGCCTGCCGGACTTCTTCCAAATTTGAGCACAGGGCCATCCTGAAGATTCCGAAACGATTTAGCGTTGCGCTAAGAGTAAGCAGGCGCCCAAAGCCACTACAAAATACCAACACCCTGGTCAAATAACTAAACATGGCGTATCTTTGATTGTAAGGTTTCAGCCAATGTAAGGCTTTCCGCGATACAGCGGCATCAGAAGACGCCTAGGGAAAAGTAAGATACCGCTGACAGATCTCTCGCAACTCCCAAAAGCCTGAATGTATAATTCAGCGATTCGCAGCAGGCAGCATTAAGGTGACGGAGATCGAAGTCCCCTCCCCTGGAGAGCTGGTCAGTTGTATTTTGCCATCCATCTGCTCGACCAGTAGTTTGCAGAGTGCCAAATCGATACCATTGCTCCCACGCCGTATGTTCAGATCGTCAAAACGATGGTTGAAGATTTCGAAAATTCGCGACTGCATATCAGCGTCCATGCCGATACCGGTATCGCGTACCCGCAACTCTACCTGAACCAGTCCCTGGCCTGTACCCAAGCAAAGAAGAGAGACTTCTATATTGCCTTGATCCGTGTATTTAAGAGCATTGTTCAAAACCGCCCGCGCAATGTTGCTGAACACGTTCGGGTCGAGCCAGACATCAGGATGCAGTGCTGCGTGAGTATCCAGCTTCATTGTCAGGCCACGTTCGGCCACAGCTTGCCGAAACTCATCAACGAGCTTCCGAGTCAACTCCTCGACATTCAGTGCCCAGGGTGAAAGGGGCTGCTTTCCTGCTTCCAAGCGCAGGTAATCGCGGAATTTCCCTAGCATATCCTGCAGCCCCTTGGTCGCGTGACGGGCGACGTCTAACGCCTCATTCTTATTGACATCCTCTGCAGGAGAAATGGAAAGATCGAGCATCGCTGCAATTCTGTTAAGTGGCGAGGACATCTCGTCGATAATCCACTGCATGAACTGTTCTTTCGCCTGAACGGAAATCTCACGTCTGTTACTGGTACTCCTCAGGTCGACCAGATTCCTGTCTAGATCAGTTATATCTACATTGCCACAAATCAGTCCGAGCAAGTTTCCCCCACTGTCCCTATATGGCTTGCCCCAGTGGCGAACCAGGCGCTCCCCTGCAGGCAGGCTTATTTTCACTTCCAGGGTATAGGGTTCTCCCTTCTTCATTGCGGCAAGCAGCAGATCGTGCGCATATTGACCTTGTTTGGGCGGCAGCTCCCCGGTTTCATCAATACGCCGCCCTACCGCAAGCTCCAGTGTAAGAGAATGCTGCACGAGATATTGTTTGTTGCAGGTGACTAGCCGGCCTTCTATGTCCCGAAAACAAACTGCATGCGGCAGTGCATCTATTACTTCCCGAAGCAAGAGCAATTCCCGCTGGGTTTCGCTATCCGGCAGTTGCGGTGCGGCGATCTCGCTGCTGAATGGCGTGGCATCTATTAGCCCGTGACGTCGCGCAATATCGAGCAGTTCCAACATTGAGCCGGCGCGCAATTTTTGCATTACTCGCGCTTTGTAGGTGCTGATGGTTTTTTCGCTCAATAACAACTGTTCGCCAATTGTATTGTTGGCCATTCCTTTGGCTAACATCTGCAGAACCGTCAGCTCCCGCGTCGACAACGCTTTAAGAGGATTGGACTCGACCTGATCGGGGGAAATATTGGGCAGGGCCAGAACTGAATCGCGGGGGAAGTATGTATGCCCGTTCAGCAAGGCCCTGACCGCAACACCCACTTGCTGGAGATCTGTCTGCTTGCTGATGAAACCGAGCGCCCCTGCTTCATGGCTGCGAGCGGCAAAATATTCGGAACTCTGGCCGGTAACGACCAGTACCTTGACCCCCGAGGCTTGGCGTACCACTCGTTGAATGGTCTCTAACCCGCCCAGACCGGGAATCGCCAATTCCAGCACCATAAGGGTCGGGCGAAGGCGGCGCGCCAGCTCCAGCGCCTCGGTACCATTGCCGCACTCCGCCACAACCGTGAGGCCTTCTGCCTCCAGGAGCAACCGCAAAGCATGTCTTGCGATCGGATGCTCATCGACGATCATCACCGAGCTCATGACGCGCCACCTTGATCGAGATTGGTCTGAATAGAATAGAAGCTAGGTCACAAGACGCTGTCGGGATTCGCAGAGCGTTCAGTGCGATGAGGGCAGCCACGGCTAATACCTTCTTGCCTGCCGGCCTCTATAACCAATGTCAATTGAAGCTGTAAGGCGTTCATCGATTCGAGAACTTTGGCAACGAGAACTAGTAGCTGATCTTGGCAAGCCCCCTCTCTGCAGGCTCGTTCAAGTTCCCTTATCCGCTCGCAGACCTCCGTCGCCCCGATCAATGACACGGCACTTCGAATTCGATGTGCGAGATCAGCCAACGCTGACAGATTCCCGGATTGCAGCAATGGCTCAAGTTGCGCCAGATCCTTGCTGTTGGCACTGTACAAGCGCTGGAGCAGGTTTACCGCCAAGGTTGGATCGTCGCACGACAGGGCTTGCACTGCCCGGAAGTCAAAGGCATCGGTGGTAAGGGTTTGCTCCGGTCGGTTTATGCGCTGCAGATAGGAACGAAGATCCTGCAGGCCGATGGGTTTGAATAGACAGCCATCCATACCGGCATCCCGGCACCGTTGTATCTCATCGGGTTGAGCGTTCGCTGTAAGACCAACAACAGTGCAGCGACGTACTCCCCTTGCCCTCTCAATGATGCGAATATTGCGAGCCAGCTCATACCCGGTAATGTCTGGCATGAAACAGTCGGTGATTACCAAGTCGAATTCGCCGGCCATCCATTGCGTCAGCGCGTCCCTGGCATTGCTCGCTACATTAACCATGTGCCCGAGATGGCCCAATTGTCGGGACAGAAGAAACAAATTCGCTTCGTGGTCATCGACGATCAGAATTTTCATTGGCGCGCACTCAATCTGAGCTGGGCGTTCCGAAACCGCCGCGTTTTCCAGAGGTTCAAGCACGCTGCTTAGCAAATGAACGCTGACGGTTGTCCCCCTCCCAGGGACACTTTCGATATGCAAGCCCCCTCCCATCATCTCAGCGAGCGTACGGCAGATTGTCAGGCCTAGCCCGGTACCGCCGCGAGATGCACGCCCCGCCAACTCGCGTGCCTGCTGGAATGGTTCGCAGACCTCCGCCAGGTCGTCACTGTTCATGCCGATGCCGCTGTCTTCGACCTCGATATATATAATTATTTCTTCATTGGCGAGAGATTCGCTTCTGAGGCCAATACGGACGAAGCCGGTATCGGTAAACTTAATGGCGTTGCTCACTAGGTTGAAGAGGATCTGCTTGAATCGCAGCGGATCAATCATCACATCAGTGATATCGTCCAGCTTCATTTCAACCCTAAGTTCCAGGCCGTTCTGCCGGGCAAGCCCCTCGTAGACCCGCGCCACGGAATCCACCAGCGCACGAAGATTGGCGCGCTCCGGCATAAGCGTCATTTTTCCCGCTTCGATCTTCGCAACATCCAGGATATCGCCGAGCAGTTGCAGCAACCCTTTAGCTGAATCGTAGGCCACGGCAATGGCATCGACGTCATCAGGCGACTGCCTGGAATCCATCAAGGCGAGTTCCAGCATGCCGATGATTGCATTCATGGGAGTGCGAATTTCATGACTCATCGTGGCGAGAAACTTGCTTTTTGCACGATTTGCCTCTTCCGCCTGTTCCTTGGCCAACTGAATCTCATGGTGAAGGCGTTCCCGATCAGTCACATCGATCCATCCGCACACCAGGCCGGAAACCTCTCCCTCGTTGTTGCGATAGGGCGAGGCCCAATGATAGATCTCGCGCCTCTCACCACGGATAACTAAAATTATATCTCCAGACAGGTTTTCCGCTTGCTCGATATGATTCAGGTATTCCTGATGAAGCCTTTGAGCATCTATTTCCGACAGCCATTCATTGTCAATCAAACGGGTTCCCTGGGCTTCCTTGCGAGTCATCCCAGTTTGTTCCAGGAAGTTTCGATTGCAGGTAACAAGACGACCCAGCCGATCTCGCACCGAAACAGGATGGGGAATTCCGTCAATCATGGCGCGCTTGAACTCCAGCCGATCTATCAGCTCGCGCTCTGATACTGCCCGGCTGCGCATCTTCACCAATAGTCGCCAGTTCCACAGCAGGACGCCGACGAGGATCACCAGCGCTGCCCAGAAGACCCTTGCAAACTGCACCTGATAGTAAGCCCAAAGCCCAGAGAGTGATTCAAAAATCGCTTGCCAGTAGCCGGACATTTTCATACGTCTCGAACGCTTATTGTCCTGCAATTCATATTCAGAATTAAAATACGACAGAGCTGGATCGGATAATTCTTTAAAGACTGACTTTCCCTTCCCTCTATGGCACGCAAGGTCAGTCAATTCTTTTCCATGATTCAAGCTGGCAGTGCGGAAATGGTTTTGATGAGCGTGCCACGACATCCTTCCGGAGTCATTGAGACATTCAGTGGATAGTCCAACCTCCAAAGAAGCAGCCATCACTGAGTCTGGGAGCACTTCGGCAAGCTGCTCGAAAAATGCCATGCTGAACAAAAAGATGGCGGCAAAGCAGAACTTATTCATTTTGGCGATCAGATGATAGAGTTGCGCCTTGCAAAATCCTGTAGCTGCAACATATCCCTAACCCCAAGCTTTTCGAACAAGCGGCATTTATAAGTACTGATTGTCTTGGCGCTTAGCATCATTTCGCGTGCGGCTTCTGCCGCGGTAGCACCCGCAGCCAGATACTGCATCACCATTATCTCTTGATCAGTAAGCCGGCCCAGCTTGCGAAAATCCTCGACCTGTTGATCTGTAATAAACTTAAACTCACTCGGAGCGGGCAATTCGTTATACCCACTCAAAGTGGACTTTACCCCTTGCAAAAGATCCTGCAGACCGCTCTTCTTGCATACGAAAGCCGAGGCTCCGGCCATTTCACAGCGTTTGGCTAGAATTTCAGCCGGCATGCTGCTTAGCACGAGAACTTTGGTGCCAAGCCCGGAAGCTGTAATGCGGCGAATGACCTCTATACCTTGCAGCTTGGGAATACGAACATCTAAAATAACCAGGTCAGGCTCCAACTCCCTGTGTTTTACCAGCGCTTCAACCCCATTCTCCGCCTCGCCTACAACCTCGTACCCATTTCTCTCCAAAATCGAACGAACGGCCAGCAGGATCATCGGATGGTCGTCTACAACAAGAACGCTGCTCATTTAAAACACCGCTTAAGTTAATTGCTATCACCACGATATCTCTGAAGTTTTTTTTGTCGATACCCTCAGACGTTACTTACTGTTCGGCAGGCGTATTCCTACACAAAAATCCATGAACTCCTACAAGCGACTTGCGCAACAGAGCACAATAAGGCCTCGTATGGAGTCTTGCGCGCGGTTATCCAGCATCAGGAGTTGCAAGCTAAATGGGGGCGATTCGAAGCGAACTGGCGATCCAGGGGGGGGCGGAGCAATCACAGGGCAGGACGGCTGCTGAAAACCAGCCGTCAGCGCCAAGTCCGCCAACTCGGCCTTGAATCGGCGATGGCCATAAATCCCACTCGTCTCATGATGGATAGTGCGGAGCTCATGGCTCAGAAACCGATTCGCCGGTCACTGCTGCCAGGTATGGAAGCCGCCGCGGGATACCCGCAGCAGCCGACACATAGGTGCTACGGGATAGCGACCGGCCAACGCTTCGATGACGCGGAACTTCACTTCGCGGGCTGCGAAAAGATGGTGAGCGCCTACTTCGCGCTCATGGTGACCTCAGCCATGCGGTGGACATTGTCCACCCTAAGTCAGAGTCCCTTCAGTCCGGGACAGACCACTACGGATCACTCTGATACACGTGAGAAACCTGATGCCTCGCCGTCTTTCGTTGTCGCCCCACAGAGCCGTGCGCGATCTGCGCAATGCCTGCTTGCTTGGGGGCGATCGTCAGCACCGTCGAGGGGATGCTCGGTAGCACGGCTGGACAGGATTCTCGGCTTGCAGGATTTAGCGTGACATTTGCGACTGGTGACTTCTCGGGAGACGAGGCTGCTGCACTGATGAACTCGCGGCCCTCGCAGTGCCTCGCTATCGAGACCCGCTTCGTTACATCTACGACTGAATGGTCGGTAGCTGCCTCTGGCCGAGTGCAGCTACGTTCCGCGGATTCGATCGCTCAGATGCCTATGGCGCCATATGTACGTTTATGAAGCATGACGCCGCCATACCAACTGTGCGGTTCGAGCCTCGCTCGTGTTTTCCTCCAGCCGGGCCGATAGGATCAACTCGTCTGCCTCCAGCTTCGCCACGCGGTGCTGGGTGGCGCCCACCCAGTTGGGAAACAGGCTGTAGCGCACATGGTGGAGGATCCCGTTTTCCTGCACATCGTAGTCGCCGGCGTAGGTCAGATAGCTGGCATAGGCCTCGACCTGTTCGGCTGCGTCTGCCGACCACTGGCCGCCCGTGGTGAATCCTGCCCTCCCTGCCTTGGCCACCACGCAGAACATGCCGTGCGGGCCGTACTCGATGAAGCCCTCCAATTCAGTGCCCATGGGATAGACCACGCGGCCGTCGTCGTAGACCTGTTCCCAGGACAGGATGTCCCAGCGTCCCTGGATAGTTGCCTTGTTCATGTAGTAGCCCTCTGTTGGTTAGGAAGAAGAAAATCGCTGACCAGGCGAGCGAAGGATTCCGCGCGCTCGATCTGCACCCAGTGCCCGCATTCACCGAATACGTGCAGTTGGGCGTGGGGGATCAGCCGTAGCAGCCGCTCGGAGACCTCCAGGGGAATTACCTGGTCGTCGCGGCCATGGATGATCAGGGTGTCTTGCCGCAGTTCGCGCAACGCCGCCTCGGTGAGCGCCAGCATGTCCACGCCGCGCTGGCGTGGCACCGGAAACAGGCGCGAGAAGCGCTCCTGGACGTCGTCGCGGATACTCGCCTGGTAGCGCATGGCGACCAGGTCGTCGGTAATCAGGCCACGGTTGTAGGCGAAGACGCCCATCAGTTCGCGCATGGCCTCCAGCGATGGCTGGTAACCCCATACCTTCTCCAGCCCGGCGCTGATCGGGAACGACAGCCCCACTGCGCCCATCAGCACCAGCTTGCGCACCCGCTGTGGGTGGCGATGGGCCAATGCAAGGGCGATGGCACCACCGAAGGAGTTGCCGACTACCGACACCGCCTGAATGTTCAGCGCATCGAGCAAGCCGACCAGTTGCGCCACCCAGGCTTCCGGGGTCAGCATCCCGTCGCACGGACAACGGGTGTAGCCGAAGCCCAGCATGTCCGGGGCCAGCACCCTCGCCTGCTGCGCCAGCACCGGCAGTACGCCGCGCCAGTTAGCCCAGGCAGTGACTCCGGGGCCGGAGCCGTGAATCAGCAGGATCGGTTCTCCCTGCCCCTGGTCGTGATAGTTGATGCACCAGTCGCCCAGTTCCAGGCTCTGGCCAATTTCCGGCGAGACGTCGCCGGACGAATGTGCAGCGTTCATGGATTGGCGGTCCTGTTCTGCGAATCGGTCACCACCGGCACCCGCACGCCCTTGCGCGCCAGGCTCTTGAGGATCTGCCGGGCCTCCTCGCGCTTGTCCGGCGGCAGCCAGGTGCGATCGTGGCCCCACAGGCTCATGCCCTCGAGTTCCTCCACCTGCCAGTCAGGGCCCACGGTACGCGCGGCCCAGCCCAATTCAAGCATCCAGCCATCGGGGCTCTTCAGGTAGAAGGAGGTGACATGGTCATTGATGTGCCGGCCGAGAGTGACGCCAATGCTCTCCGGATTCTCCAAGGCCATGTCGTAGGCCCGGCCGAGGTCGTCGAAGTCGCGGTACTCCAGCATCAGGTGATAAATCTTCGCCGGACCGCCAGTGTGCGCGATGCCAAGAGTGTGGTGTCGCGCATTGACGTGCAGGAATTCGACGCGGAACGGCGCATGGGCACGGTCGCTGACGCGGAAGCCGAGCACTGCCTTGTACAGCCGGCACATCTCCTCGAAATGCTCGGTGATCAGCGCAACGTGGCCGATGCCCAGTTCGCCGGTACGGAAGCCTCCCAGCGGGCGCCCCGGTTGGAACGGCGTGGCAGCCGCGCGCAACCCCCAGGCTACCTCGACTCGCCGGCCATCCGGGTCGCGGAACCAGAGGAAGTCGGCGACGCCGCGCAGTTCCGCTTCATCGCGGGAACCTGCCCTGACAGGAAATCCGGCGTCAGCCAATACGCCGCCGGCCGCCTCCAGCGCACCTGCGTCGGCTACTTCGAACCCCATGATCATGTCCGCCTGATTGGCGTCCAGTAGCAACAGGCGCTGGTATTTATCGTCCATGCGCAGGCGGGCGCCCTGCCCTAGCGGCAATGGCTCGACCTGCAGGCCGATCTGTTCGGCCGCCATCCTCGTCCACGGCTTCAGGTGCGGCGTGAATGCCACCACGTAGCTCAATGCGTGAATCATCCCCGGCACTCCTCCGAGCGATCCTGACGCCTCGCGCCAGAGCCCGCCGCCGGAATGGCGGCGGGCAGTTGCGCCGATTACTCGGCGGACATGCCGCCATCCACCGACAGAGTCGCGCCCGTCACGTAGGAGGAATGCTCCGACAACAGCCAGAGCACCGCCGCACTGATCTCGCGCGTCTGGCCGATGCGGTGCATGGGTACACCGTCGTCGTACATGTGGTCATCACCGCCGGTCACGCGGTCGAAGCTCGGGGTCTTGATCGGCCCCGGGCAGATGGCGTTGACGCGGATATTGCGGGTCGCGTAGTCCAGTGCGGCGGCGCGGGTGGCTCCGACGATGCCGTGCTTGGCGGCGATGTAGTAAGCGGTCTTGGGCATGGCCTTCAGGCCGAAGATCGAAGCGTTGTTGACGATGGCGCCGCCGCCAGTCTTCAGCATCGCAGCGATCTCGTACTTCATCATGTAGAGCATGCCCTTCAGATTGATATCAATGACGTCGGAGAAGTCCTCCAGGGGAGTCTCGTGCAGGTCATTGAATTCGCGTTGCAGGCCGGCGTTGTTGAAGGCGGCATCGAGGCGCCCGTACTTTTCAATGGCCAGTGCAACCAGCGCCTCGCAGTCGGCGGGACGGGTCACGTCGGTGACGCGAAATTGCGCCTGGCCGCCGGCTGCGACGATTTCCTCGACCAGGTCGGCGCCCACACGGGCGCTACGGTTGCCGATCACCACGCGCGCGCCGGCTCGTGCCAGGGCCAGGCTGGCGTCGCGACCCATGCCGCTGCCGCCGCCGGTGACGATAATGACCTTGTCTTGCAGTTGGTAATTCAGATGCATCGGATGAACCTCTCAGGTGGGACGGTATGGAGTTCAGGTCGCCGACAGGCGCCCGAACAGGGCTTCGAGAAGCACGCCAATGGCCAGCAGGCGGCGGTCGCTGCCGGCTGCGCCATCTAGCTCCAGGCCCACCGGCAGACCGCTTTGCGGTCCCAGGCCGATGGGCAACTGGATGCCCGGAAGACCAGCGCTGGCACTGGCCTCGGTATTACGAATCAGGCGCCGGAATACTTCCGGCTCGTTGACCTGCGGCCCAGCCTGCGGCGCCACGATGGGGGAAGTCGGAAATACCAGGGCATCCAGCGCGTGCTGTTCGAAGAGATCCTGGTAGCGCTCGCGCAGTGCCGCGCGGCCACCTTCACAGGCAGCCCGGTAGACAGGCTCGACGTCCACCAGGACATCGCCCTGCGGAATCTTGCCGGGCAGCACCCAGTGCTCGTAGACGGCGCGCACGTCGACGCTGGCAATGTCCTTGGCCAACTCCTCAATGGCGATGCCCGGGCCTTGCTCGCGCAGGTAATCGCGCATGGCCTGGCGTGCCTCATATATGACGACCGGGAAGCCGACCGCTTCGTTAAGCGCCAACAAACCAGCCTCGGCGATCGGCACCAGGGTCACGCCGACCTGGCCGAGACGCTCCAGGGCGGCATTGGCGAGAGCGGCGGTATCCGCGTCGAGGTCGCCCCAGAACTCCGCCGGCACGCCCAGGCGCAAGCGTCGGAGTTCCACCGGCGGCAGGCCGTGGTCATCGGTCATCAGGGCGTCGAGCAGGGCTACGTCGGCCATGCACAGGGCCATCGGGCCAACGGTGTCGCGGCTCGGTGCGATTGGGATTACCCCGCGCCCGCAATAGCGCCCGGAGCTGGGCCTGAGCGAAGCGCAGCCATTCAGCGCGCAGGGCACCCGCATCGAGCCACCGGTGTCGGTGCCCAGGGCGGCCAGGGCCATGCGAGCACCGAGCGCAACGGCGCTGCCGGAAGACGAGCCGCCGGCGATCCGCTCGCTGTCGTAGGCGTTACGCACCCCCGGACGGCTGCCGGTGTTGAATGCGGGGTTATAGCCGGTGACGCCGAAGGCCAGTTCGTGCAGGTTGGTCTTGCCCAGCACGATGGCTCCGGCGTCGCGCAGCCGCTGCAGCGCCGGTGCATCCTTGACCGGGACGAAGCCGGCCAGTGCCGGGGTGCCGGCTGTACACGGCAGGCCGGCGGCATGGATGTTGTCCTTGACCACGATGGGGATGCCACTGAGCGGCTTGCCCGGTTTGCCTGCACGCCGCGCGGAGTCAGCGGCACGGGCGGCGGCCAGGGCTCCGGCGGCGTCGAGAGTGATGAAGGCGTTGAGCTCAGCGCCCTCCTCGGCGCGGTCCAGGCAGGCGGCGACCAGTTCAACGCTGGTCAGTACGCCATCGCGAAAAGCCGCGGTCGCCTCGGCGATGGTCAGGTCGCTGAGTACATGGCCCTGGGCAGACTGGAAAAGCCTCATACGCGCTCCCCGGCCTGGGCGAAGGCCTGGAATTCGCCGACGACCGATGCCGGATTGGCGCGCCTGCTGTGGTTCAGGCCGAGATCGAGCAGCGTTTCGCACAGTTTGAATGCGACATGCCCGGGGTTTAGCACCGGCACGGGCAACTGCTCGGCGAGGTAAGCGTGAGCCCGGTGCATGGTGGTTGCCCCCAGGACCAGCACATCCGCACCATCCTCCTCGATGGCGCGCCGGCCCACTTCGAGCAAGCGATCAAAGACCGTTTCTTCCCTGCCTTGTAGAAGTGCTTCGGCATGCCGGCGGACGTCGACCGCACGGATCGACGCCAGACGTGCCTCCAGGCTCCCTTCGCACAGGCTCTTGCGGTCCAGCGGAAACAACCACTGCGGCCACATCGTCAGCACGCTGAAGCGCTGGCCGAGGGTGCAGGCCAGGTGGAACGCAGCCTGCCCCGGCGCCACTACCGGAATGCTCAGGCGCGAGCGCAGCGCGGCGAGGCCGGAATCGCTGACAGTGTTGATGCAAACCGCGTCGAAGCCCTCCTCCTCGGCCCGAATGCCCGCCTCGATTACCGCCAGTTCCAAGACCGCCATGTCGTGAAGGCTTTTCGCCAAACCCTGCATGCGCCCGGCACCGGCGAACTCCACTTCGATGTCGTCGCGCAGCAGCGTTGGCGGCAACTGCCGGGCCATGACCTGGCACGCCTCTTCGCTGAACGGTACCGGCACGATCATCTTGATTCGCTTAGCCATGCCCGTGCTCCTCCAGGCCGAGTTCGGCGCGGGAACGCGTAAGGGTGTCGACCAGCGCATAGAGAATCTTTCGAGCGCACGGCAGCAGGTCGGGAATGTAGGTGGCGCCCATGCCTCCCAGCCCTTCGGCCACCGGCAACGGCGCGCCCTGGGCCGGCCAGGGCCAGCCGATGCGCGCGGTGGGTACACCGTAACGGCGCAAGGCTGCGCCATCGGTCTGCCCGCCCAGCAGATCGGGTGTGCCGTGGGGACGTCGCTCGATATGCTCCCAGCCGCGTTTGCAGGACTGGATGATCCAGTTCTGCGGGTCGGTACTGCCGCCCGGCACCGAGCCGTACATGTCCCAGCTCAGCACCAGTTCCGGACGCTGCCGGCGCAGCCCCTCGACGAAGGAGGCGAACTGCGCGCGCACATCGGCCGGCGAAGTGCGTGGGTTGACCCGCACGTCGAAGAACAGCTCGGTGATCGCCGAAGGAAAGGCCGGGCGCTCGACATCACCGCCGCGTACCCCGGCGATCCAGCCGTGGGGTTTGATCACCCCGGAGGTGTTGCGCTCGGCGTAGTCGATGATCCAGCGCTCCAGCTCCTGGATCACCGTGGCGGCGGGCACCACCGAGCTGCGGAAGCCCGGCACGTCACGGCCCACCCCGGCATAGCCGAGGGTGCCGTGCACGCGCAGCTTGAACCAGGCCATGCCCGGCTCCTCGTGGTAGACCCAGTTCCACGGTTTCATGATGATCGCGAAGTCTGGATACATGCCGCGGTTGAGCAGGTGCAGCACACCGTTGGACATACCGGCGTGCTGCCGCGCGGAGATGTCCACCGGCATGCCTCCGTCGGCGATCCCCATCAGCAGGTCACCGCGCAGCGGCACCTCGGCCTCGATCAGTGCGGTCGCTACCTCGGTAAGGGTGGCGATCATGCCCTTGGGATTGGAGGCGCCGAGGCCGAACACCCAGTCGTCGACCTGCCGTGCGCGCGGCTGCATATCAGCCTCTGGCGCAGAGCCTGTCAGCAGGTGCTCGCTGCCGTCGGCTTCCAGGTGAGTGTCGATCGGCGCGTAGAGCATCACCGACGCACCACCGCCGCTGCCCTGGCGGCGCGCTGCAACGTTGCCGCTGATGTCAGTCAGCGATTGATAATCCGCGCTGAAACCGACACGCCCCAGGTAATCGACCATGTACTGACTGGCAGCGCGGGTGGCACCGGTAGGACTGTGGATATCGCTGAGCTCGAACAGCAATTTCTGCAGGCGCTTGGCGTCGAGGTGCGCGCAAGCCTGTTCGTACCAGCTCATCTGCTCGGCGGAAAACGCTTTGGGCGTGGTGGGCTGCATGACAAGGCTCCTCAATGGCTGGGCACGAACTGTTCGGCGAAGATGTTCGCCGGGTCGATGCCCAGCTCGATCAGGCGCCGCGTGGCGGCGTCGATCATCGGTTGCGGGCCGCACAGGTAGGCCACGCTGTCGGTACTGACGTCACCCTCGCGCAGGGCACTGACCGGACTGCCCGGATGCAGGCCGGCGCTAGCCTCGCGATCCACGCAGATGCGTGCCTCCAAGGTCGGCAACCATTGTTTTCGCAGCTCGATCTCGTCCAGGCAGAAGAGCGCCTCGGGCACAGCGCAGCCGAAGCTCAGGAGCATCGGCGGCTTGCGCCCGCTTACCTGGCGCAGGCTGTCGATCATCGACAGGATCGGCGCCAGGCCCGTGCCGCCGGCGACGAAGATGTGCGGCGCGCGGCGCTTCTCCTCGCGCAGGAAGAACGCACCGTAAGGACCGGACAGGCTCAGCACCTGGTCAGGCTGCGCCTGCTCCTCGAGGAAGCTGGACATGGCCCCGCCGGGCAGCAGGCGCACCAGGAATTCCAGCTTCGGAAGGCTTGCCAAGGTGCTCGCTGGCGAGTAGCTGCGCAGCACCCCGAAGCCCGGCACCTCGATCTGCATGAACTGCCCCGGACGGAACTCCAGCCAGTCGCCATCGGCCAACTCCAGGGTCAGGCGCACCACATTGCTGGCGATGCGTTCCACAGAGTCGATGAAAGCGTTGACCTGTACCGCCACGCCGGCGCCAACCTCGCTGCCGTAGGCCAGGTCGAAGCTGCAGTCGGATTGCGCCTGGCACACGCAGAGCAGGCGCTGCCCGTTGGCGTACTCGCTTGCCAACAGCGTGGAACTGGCGCCGGGCCGGGTGTTCGCCTCGCCGCCAGCCAGTTGCGCAACGCAACTGCTGCAACTGCCGGAGCGGCACTGGTGAAGCAGCGGGATTTCCGCCGCCAGGGCCGCATCGAGGATGCTGGTGCCCTCGGCTACAGCCAGGCTGCGGCTGACGCCATCGGCGAAATTGAAGGTGACCTGGTGTTCTTTCATGTTCGCGAGACTCCGCGGCAAACAAGGCTATGGGCGCCTGTCGGGCGCCGCTGAACGAATAGTAGGAAGGCGGCTGGGCGGCCCGCACTCCCGGGACGGCACGCTTATCCCGGTAGTGCAGGAAAGCGTGTCGCCCGGCGGCGTTGGTCTCAGTCTTCCTGGATCCTGATGACTTCGTAGCCGGGACGGCGGCCGTCGGCGGTGTCCTTGAAGCGCAACGCCGTGTCTTTCAACGAACCGGCCACGCCGCGACCGGGCTTGGCGATGCCGCGGTTCCAGCGCGAGGCGAGCTTGCGCCAGGTGATCGGGGAGACGTCGGTGGCCACCAGTTGCTCGTTGTCCCAACCAGTGCCGTCGGCGTAGAAGTTCTGCATGGCTTCCCGGGCGTACAGGTCGCAGTCGTTGAAGCCGTGCAGGCATAGCGGCTTGTACACGCGGTCATAGCGGTACTGGTGCTTCTCGCGCTCTTCGGGGGTGTCACAGACGCGCACGATGACTTCCCAGTATTCGTGGGTGTCGTCGGTGATCGGCACATACCACTCGTACTGGGTCATGTGCTCGCCGGGCCAGTTCTCCACCATCAGCACGCCGGGCAGCACCACCGAGGTGCGGTAGTAGCGGCCCTTGGCGCCTTCCACCTTGAGCCCCAGCTCCTTGTTCTCCAGCACTGGCTGCCACTTGTCGGTGAACAGCCACTGCATCAGGCCCTTGGGCCCCTTCTCGTCCTCCACCACCTCGATGCCGTCGTCGGCAGTCGGCAGCAGGCCCAGAGGCAGTACCCAGTCCATGGCATGGACGATGGTGCTGTCCTTGTGCACCAGGATGTGCGCGTTGTCGAAGCCGTTCTCACAGGCGATGCGCCAGTTGCCGAAGCCGGTGCGGTGCATGCCCAGCGCCACGGCATTCTCGTCCAGCACGCCCGGCGAAGCCGGCCACAGCGGATGCGGGAAGCGCTCGCTTTCCTGTGGGAAGCGGAACGGCAGGTCGTCGGCCAGCGGCGGCACGTCGGCATCGGGGAAGCCGTCTTCACGCACGAAAACAAAGACCATTCCCGCCGCTTCCTGCACCGGATAGGTAGTCAGCCCGGTGGTGCCGATCAGCTTGTCTTCGGGGTTGGCAACGATGGTCACCAGGTTCCCGCTCTCCAGGTCGTAGGTGAAGCCGTGGTACCAGCAGGAAATGGTGCTCTTGTTGAAGCACATGGGCTTTTCGGACAATCGCACGCCACGGTGCAGGCACTGGTCCTTGAGCGCATGGATCTTGCCGTTGACCCGGCGCAGGACGATGGGCACACCACAGATCTGGATGCCCTTGACCTCGTCCTCGGGCAGTTCGTCGCTGAACAGCGCCGGGTACCAGTGGTTGATGAAACCCCAGGCGGCGTCCTTGTATGGCTGGTACTGGCTCTGGATCTTGCTGCTGTTGACGCGGGCGTCGCTGATCCCGTGCGACACCACACGGCGACGGATGATGGGCTGGTCGGACATGAAGTCCCCCTTGATGGCGACTGAGAGTCGCGTCGCCGACCGCCGGCGACGCTGTTGGAGCCATCCTAGGGAGGGCACCCGTTCGCTGGCGCTCCCGGGACCGAGGACCTTATCCCGCCAGTGCAGGAAGTATTCGACACCCTGGCATCAGAGCCCTGGGGGATGCTGGCGGTGCCAATCGCTGAGCTTCTGCAGTGCCATGCCAGCGCGGCACAGCACCGCCTCGCCCCCCTTGTTGGCGATGAACTGGCAGCCCAGCGGCAGCCCACCGTCGGTGAAGCCGCAGGGCAGGCTCAGCGCCGGGTGGCCGCTGACGTTGAAGGGCGCCGTGAACTGGATCAGCCGCCGGTTCAACTCAGGGTCCTGGGCCAGGGCAGCTAGCTGTTCATGGTTCGGAGCGGCGAATGGCTGCACTGGCGCCAACAGCAGATCGACGCCGGACAGCAGCGCCTCCAGCTCACCGTTGAAGCGCTGCGCTTCGAGCAGCACGCGTTGATAATCCATGCCACTCAAGGCGCGCCCGCAATCAATCAGACGACTCAGCGCCGGGCCGTACGCGTCGGCGCGCGAAGGATAGGTGGCGGCATGGGCCACGGCGGTCTGCACACCGCAGTGAGCCTCCCAGTTGGTGCTGACCGCGCGGGTGTCCGGCACCCGCACCCGAAGCAACTGCCCACCGCCCTCGACCACCAGCGCCATGACCCGCTCCAGCGCCGCCTGGATAGCCGGATCGACGCCATCGCTCAACCAGGCTTCGTCGATGCCTACGCGCAGTCCTTGGAAACTGTCCTGGATGCCCGGTATTTCAAGGCAAACGCTGGGCAGCGAGGTGGGGTCGCGCGGGTCGTGCCCGGCGATCGCCGAGAGCAGGAACAGCACGTCTCGCGCACTGCGCGCCATCGGCCCGACATGGTCGAGGCTGGCGGCCAGTTCGAAGCAGCCGTGGCGGCTTACCCTGCCCCAGGTCGGCTTCAGTCCGGTAAGGCCATTGGCGGCGCAGGGAAAGCGGATCGAGCCGCCGCTGTCGGTCCCCAGCGCGCCGTAGCAGAGCCCGGCGGCCACGGCTACGCCGCTGCCGCTGGACGAGGCGCCGGTCCAGTGCCCGTGATGCCAGGGGTTGTTCGGTGCCGGCAGGTCAGGATGAGGGGTGGCGAAGGCGCCTTCGGTCATCTGCAGCTTGCCCAGCAACACCGCGCCGGCCTCGCGCAAGCGCGCAACCACCGTGGCGTCCTCGGAGGGCACGAAGCCGGCGTACAGCGGCATACCGGCGCTGGTCGGCACGCCTTCGGTGTGGAACAGGTCCTTGAGCGCCAGCGGAATACCGTGCAGCGGCCCCCGGCACTCGCCTCGCGCCAGTTCCCGCTCGGCCTGGCGCGCCTGCGCCAGGGCCCGCTCGGCGGTGACGGTGACGTAGCTGCGCAGGCCGCCGTCGAGCCTTTCGATGCGCTCCAGTTGCATCTGGGTGACTTCCACCGGCGATAGCCTGCCACTGCGAATCAGCAACGACAGTTCGAACATCTCCAGGTAATGCAGGGGTTCACTCATGAGAGCTCCTCGAGGAAAGCCAGGGCAGCGGCGTTGAATTCGTCCGGGCATTCGCTCTGCAGGTGGTGAGCGGCGTTGCCCATCACGTACAGGCGCGCATCGGCAAACTGGTTGAGCATCAGCATGGGTACGTCGATGCCGCCGAACCAATCATGCAGGCCCCAGAAAATCAGGCTCGGCGCACGCACACGGGAGAACAGCGATGTCAGGTCCTCCCACTCCCCGAATGCACCGGGAGTCTGCAGCAGCTCAACGAACCCCGGCCGGCAGCTATCGGCGTAGCGCAACTGCAGGGCCTGCTCGTCGAGGCGATCGTCGTCGTGCAGTTCATAGCGGCAGATCAGCGCCCGCATCTTCTCCAGGCTCGGGCCACCGTCGGCCAGGTAGTAGTCGCCGATCAGCCCGGCGGCGTGCTTGCTGAACAGCGGCAGCGGCTGCATCACGCCGCGAGCCACCGGCTGCGAGGCAATCACCACCAGACTCGCGACCCGCTCCGGATGCTCGGCTGCGAAGCGGATCGCCACGCAGCCGCCAAAGGACTGGTTTACCAGGTGTACGCGGTCAATACCCAGGCCGTCGAGGAAGCCCCGCAACTTGTTGGCGTGCCAGGTGAACACCGGGCCGGCAACCGGCACCCGGTCGGACCCGCCGAACTGCGGCAGGTCGAGGAAGTAACAGTGATAGCGTGCGGAGAAGGCCTCGGCGTTGCGCTGGAAGTTGCTCCAGGCGCCGCTGCCGGGGCCGCCACCGTGGGTGAAGAGCAGCGCCGGAGCGCCGGGCGGCCCGGCCAGTTCCCGGTAGTGCAGATTGACGCCGTCCACCCGCAGATGGCGGCTCGGCGGAAGCTCATGGGTCATGTCGAGTATCCTTCGGAGGCGGGAAACGGGACGGCAAACGCCGCCCCGCACAGGGCTCAGTCTTCCTGGATCTTGATCACTTCGTAGCCTGGGCGGCGGCCATCGGCGGTGTCCTTGAAGCGCAGCGAGATGTCCTTGCGCGCCCCAGCCACGCCGCGTCCGGGCTTGGCGATGCCGCGGTTCCAGCGCGAGGCGACCTTTCGCCAGGTGATCGGCGAGATGTCGGTGGAAACCATCTGCTCCTCGTCCCAGCCTGTGCCGTCGGCGTAGAAGTTCTGCATGGCCTCGCGGGCATAGATGTCGCAGTCATTGAAGCCGTGCAGCGCCAGCGGTTTGTAGACTCGCTCGTAGCGGTACTTGTGATGTTCCAGCTCTTCAGGGGTGTTGCAGACCCTTACGATGACTTCCCAGTATTCGTGGGTGTCGTCGGTGATCGGCACGAACCATTCGAGCTGGGTCATGTGCTCGCCGGGCCAATTCTCCACGGCCACCAGGCCTGGCAGGGTGATCGACGTGCGATAGGGTCGGCCGTTGATACCCGGCACCTTGAGACCGAGCTCCTTGTTCTCCAGCACCGGTTTCCATTTATCGGTGCTCAGCCACTGCAGCATGCCCTTGGGCCCGCCCTCCTCCTCCAGCACGGCGATGCAGTCGTCCTGCGGCAACAGGCCCAGGGGCAGCACCCATTCCAGGGCGTGAATGATGCTGTTGTCCTGATGCAGCAGCAGGTGTGCGTTGTCGATTCCGTTCTCGCAGGCGATGCGCCAGTCGGTATAACCGGTACGGTGGATGCCCAGCGCCACGGCGTTGTCATCCAGCAGGCTGGGCACCGCCGGCCACAGTGGGTGCGGGTAGCGCTCGCTGTTTTCAGGGAAGCGCAGCGGCAGGTCGTGGGCCAGCGGCGGCACGTCGGCGTCGGGGAAGTCGTCCTCGCGGACGAAGACGAAGATCAGCCCGGCCACCTCGTGGATCGGGTAGGTGGTGATGCCGGTGGTGCCGATCAGCTTGTCGTCGGGGTTGGCGACGATGGTCACCAGGTTCCCGCTCTCCAGGTCGTAGGTGAAGCCGTGGTACCAGCAGGAAATGGTGCTCTTGTTGAAGCACATGGGCTTTTCGGACAACCGCACGCCACGGTGCAGGCACTGGTCCTTGAGCGCATGGACCTTGCCGTTGGCCCGGCGCAGGACGATGGGCACGCCGCAGATCTGGATGCCCTTGACCTCGTCCTCGGGCAGTTCGTCGCTGAACAGCGCCGGGTACCAGTGGTTGATGAAACCCCAGTTGGCGTCACGGTAGGGCTGGTACTGGCTCTTGGTCTTGCTGTTGTTCAGACGTGCATCGCTGACTACGGCGTCGCCGGCGCGCCGGCGCGCGGTGGGCTGATCGGACATTGGGTATCCCCTCCAGGCTATCGAACCGCACCCCGCCGAATGCGGGGCGGTTGCGTTCGATGCTAGGAAGGAGCCGGGCGCCGGGCGCTCCCTGGGACGAAGGTTTATCCCGTCAGCGCAGGAAAATCGAAGGAGCGGGCGTCCCTACCCGCGCCTTGCGTTCAACGCATCAGGGTTTCCGAGGGACTCTCGCCGAAACGACGTTTGTAGTCCGTGGTGAAGTGGCCCAGGTGGCTGAAGCCCCAACGGAAGGCAATGGCAGTCACGGTGCCGCTGGACGGCTGCGCCTGGCGCAACTCCTCGTGCACCCGGCGAAGGCGGACCTCCTTGAGGTAGTGCATTGGCGTGGTGTTGCGGTAGCGGCGGAAACCGGTGAACAGCGAACGGCTGCTGACACCGGCCTGCTCTGCCAGGTCGCCGATGGTGATGGGGGCGTCGGCATGCTCCTCGATATAGCGCTCCACGCGTTTTACGAAAGCCGGTGCCACCGAGGGGCTGTCGTCCTCGCACAGCTCGGCGCTGTAGTTGTGTGGCTGGCAGGTGAGCAGCATGCCAACCAGAGTCTGCTCCAGTTGGGCGCGCAGCAATGGGGGCACCTGTTCATTGACGGACAGGCAGTCGTACATCCAGCCCACCATGTGCATCCAACGCCGGCCGTGAGCGGTGTCCAGGGGCATCTCCGGACTGAACTCGATCTCCTTGCGCAGGGTACGCCCCAGATGCTGCTGGCATAGATGGCGGATGAGTTCGCGATCGACGCGGATAATCAGTTTCTCGGTATTCTCGCTGTGGTGGATCAGCGTTCGCATGTGGGCATTCATCACCACGCCCTGCCGAGGAGTGCAGCGCACCCGGTGTGCGCCGCTTTCGACCAGTTCCTGGCCACGAATGGGCATCTGGATCAGCGCGAACTCTTCCATCACTCCGGCGTCGATCACGGTATCGGCACCATAACCTATGCGGCCGATGCCGACGCCGCCGAGCCGGCGGTAATAGATGTGCGCCTTGAAATGCTGATCACGGCTGTAGATACGGTTATCACAGAATATCCGCTTGCCCCACAGGCAAGCCTCCTCGAGACTCGGGGTCTGGCAAAGCTCGTAGTCGGACAGCACGCTGTCCGCCGGTGTAGCGTTTGAAAAAATCAGGTTTTCCATGTAGCTCCTCTCCTTTAGTTATTCTTCATGGAGTAGGCAGTAGGCTCTGACCGTCCGGCGCGCCGGCGGATCATGGTTGTTCTAGGTGCTACGCAAGGCTTTGACTGTTTCCGTTTCTCCCATTCGGACATCGAGGGCCGGCCCGCCCGCGCGGGCCGGCCCTCTCTGAACCGGGTGTGTCCACCCGGCGCGCTGTAACCCTTGCGGGTCGTCGGTGGATCGAAGCAACTAGCGTGCCTCCGTCTGCAGTGGCTGACGGATGGGCTTCAGGCTCCGTTGCGTACTGCTCCAGTGAGCACGAACAGCAGCCGCGCCGGTTGCGCGCCACGGTTGCGCCAGGCGTGGCGGGTCCCACCCTGCACCACGATGTCGCCCTGGCGCAGGTGCACTAGCTGGCCGTGATCCAGTTCGAGCCAGATCTCTCCGTCCAGCACCACACCGTAGTCGATGCTGTCGGTGCTGTGGAAGCCATCAGCCTCGAAGCGCTCGCCCAGGCCGGGCAGCCGCTCGCAAAGCTCGTTGGCTGCGGCGGCGCCGTCGACCTCGGCGGCCAGAGTGCTGCTCTGCGCCGGGAACGTCACCAGCAGGGCGCAACTGCCACCGGGTTCGGGCAACACCGAACCCGGCGCACAATCGCCAATGCGCCCGTCGACGCCGACACTGGCGCCGACGCGGGTGCGCCAGACCAGAGCGGCGGAGAAGCCGGGAGAGTGCTGGAAGGACTCAGTGCCGGGCAAGGCGCCCTCGCTGACCAGCAGAGCCCGCCCAAGGGCGTCATGCCCGGTGACAACACGTGTGCTCGGCATAGGCATATCCTCAGCCGTGGACGATGTGGAAGTTGCTGAAGCCATCGCCCTGGGTCTGGATGTCCTCCAGCGCCTCGTTGAGACGTTCCAGCGGGTAGGCGCGCGATTGCAGCAACGACAGGTCGACCAGTCCGCCGCCGAGCAGGCGCGACAGTTCCTCGCCCTCCTCCACGCTGAACCACAGCGACCCGATGTACTGCAGTTGTGCGCACATGAACGGGTGCGGGTCGATGGGAATCGGCCCGGCCACTCCGCCGACCTGCACGATTCGCCCGCCACGGGTGACTGCCTGCATCGAATCCACCGAAAGCTGGGCCGGGGCCTTGGCGCCGAGGGTGTCGATCATTGCGTCGACGCCGCCGGGCTGGGCCGCGAGTATCTGTTCGCGCAGGTCGCCGGAACCGATGTGGATCGGCACCACGCGAGCCGGGTCGACCTGGCGAAGTTTCTCCAGCGCCGCCTCGTCACGCGCCGCCACCAGCACGCGGGTGGCACCGAAGGCCAGGCCAAGCAGCGCCGCGCCAACCCCGAGGATGCCCGAGGCGCCCAGCACCAGCAGGCTCTGCCCCGGCCCCAGGGCGGCCTTCTTCAGCCCGGCATAAGCGGTGCCCAGGTAGCCCAGGCGTGCGGCATGGGCGAAGGACAGGCTGTCCGGCAGGCGCACGAGATTGTTCGCCGGCGCCGTCAGGTACTCGCCGTAGCCGGCGTACGGATACTGGCGGAACAGCTCGCTGGAGCCGGCGCCGAAGCCGAAATAGCCCATGAAGGTGTAGGCGTCGCAGCGCGCCGCTTCACCCTGGCGGCAGAAGCGGCACTGCCCGCAGCCCAGCCCGGGATTGACGTAGACCCGGTCGCCGACCGAGAAGCCGCGCACCGCCTCCCCCACCGCGGTGACGGTGCCGGCGGCATCAAGGCCGAAGATCGCCGGCAGGTGCGGCAATGGCAGGAACGGATACCACTCGGGGAAATGCCGGGTGACGTTGAGCAGGTTGGGGATCACTCCGCACGTGGCCACCTTGACCAGCACGTCGTGCGGGCCGGGCTGCGGCAATGCCACCTGGTCGAAGCTGAATTTTCCGCCGATTTCATGCAGGCGGGCGGCAGTCATGGTTGTCATTTTCTGAACTCCTGGTGCGGACGTCGGGTTGGAACGCCCGATGGTGGAAAGGCTCGCGATCAGCGACCGGCGGATTGCAGGGTCTGCAGGGAAAAGTCGCTGGGCTTGGCCTCGAAGTTGGTACGCCAGGTCGTGGTGTCGATCAGCGATACCGTGGCGTGATTGCGCTGGAAATCGATGTTGGCGGTGCCGGCGGTACGGATGTCACCGTCGGTCTGGTTCGGGTAGGAATGCAGTTCCATGAACTTCCAGAACTCGCCTTTGCGGTCGTACATCTCCACGTAGTGGATGCGCGGGTACTGGGTTTCGACGTAGAGGACTTTCTTGCTGTAAGGGTGGGTCGGCGGAGTGACCGCCTCGATCACATAGACCTCACGCGGCTCGAAGTCGTCGTTGTTCAGGTTCCAGTACGGCGCCTGGGCTTCCAGGCCCGGATATTTCTCGGCGGGGGTTTTGCCCGCGGTGTTCCATAGCCCCTGGCGGCTATGGGCCACGGCCAGTACCCAGCGCTTGCCGACCATCTTGTACTGGGGATACCAGCAGGGCCGCGCGTTGAAGCCGTCGAGGTCATCCTGCAACTGGTCGGAAGAGCCGATCGGGTCCATCCAGGCGCCGCCGGAAAGCCGGCGCACGCGGCGCACCGCAGGCAGGTAGGCCCACACGTCGTTGACCTTTTCCGAGTCATACATGACGGTATAGGTGCCCAGGCCCTTCATGTCCGACGGCGACTTGAAGTACAGCAACTGGCGCCCGCGCTCGACGCCATCGCCCTCCACCGCTTCGCCGTTGAGGCGGCCCTTCATGGTGTAACGGGTGAACTCGGCCACAGGCTCGGCATGGATGCCGGACTTGCCGTCGATCAGCACCTGGGTGTACTGCGGCACCCGCGACACATCGCCGACCAGTTGGCCGAGATGCCAGTTCCAGACAACTTTTTCAGCGGCCTGCGGGTCCTTCAGGTCGATGTTCGGGAAAGGTTCGCCGGCGACCCAGCCATTGACCTTGCAGCTCCCCTTGTCGATGGAGGTCTTGCCCTCGTTGGCCGCGGAAGCCTTGACCCATTTCGGATCCAGCTGGACCGCTCTGGAGTGCGCCAGCGGCAGTTTCCAGCCGTTGTTGCGGATGCGCCACTCCATCTTCTCGGTGAGCATGTCGGCAATCTTGTGGCCCTCGAAGGTATCGTTCTTCACCTGATCGAGGTTCGCAGCGGAAATGACCGTGCCGGGAGCCACCTCGGCAGCCACGGCAAAGCCGGGCACCGCGGCGGCAGAAAACAGACCAGCCACCAGGGCCTGGCGCGAAACGTAGCGGGATAGGTTCATGGAACTCTCCTCGGGTGGGGTCAGAACATGTAGGTCAGGCTGGTGTAGAACTGGTCGCGGTCATGGAAGTAGCCGAACAGCGTGGTGCTGTCGCAGCGACTCTGATCGGTGCATTGCGCGGGGTCGCGCGAGGCGTCGTCCCAGAAGGCGTCGTACTCCACCTTCCAGCGCCACTTGGCGCTCAGTTCGAAGGTCACCGAGGGCACGGCGAAACCGCCGTCGTTGCTCAGGTCGGCGCCGAGTACCAGGTTCGGGCGAATGCGCCCGTTGTCGTAGCTGAGGTCGAAGATGGTGGTCAGCAGAGTCGAATGCTCCTTGACCTTGCCACCCCAACCCACGCTGTAGAGCAGCCCGTCATCCTTGTCGAAGTTCTGTACCCATTTGTCGAACAGCTGCACGGAGAAGAACATCGGCTTCTCGGTGCCCAGCCACTGCTGGCTGGCGGCGATGTTCTTGTCCATGCGCAGCATCATCGCCAGTACGTCCTTGCGGGTGTAGCCGTCGAAACCGGGAGCGATGTTCTGGCTGAGCAGCGTCGAGGTGGGCAGTTGGATCTGGTACGGCGCGTCCTTGATGTAGGCCATCTCGGTGCTGAACACCGCGTCGGTCATGTCCGAGTAGCGGCTGGCGGTGAAGCCGAAGATATTCACGATCGGGTAGATGATTTCGCCGGCCAGGCCCTTGGTCTGCGAGGTGCCGTGGGTCCGGGCGCCCGAGGGCGTGTCGGGCAGGCCGAACAGCGCCAGGTTGTCCGAGGCGTTGAGGATCGGCGAGTTGTAGAAGGTGCGCAGGTACGACAGCGAATAGTTGGTGTCGCCCAGCAGGCCACTCCAACGGATACCGCCGGTGGGGTCGCGGTAGTCGCCCTCGTCATTCTTGAAGTTGTACGGATCGATGTTGCGGAAGTCGACGCCGGAGTTGGGCTGGCCGGCCCAGCGCCCGCCGTATACATCCAGTTCGGTGCCGATGTCCTGCTTGCGATCCCAGCCAGGGCGGATGAAGGTTTCCAGGCCGCCATCGAGCTCGGGCACATCGATGTTCATCTTGGCGATGATGTTGCCCTTGCGCAGTTCCTCCGAAGCCGGCTCGAGGAAGCTGCGCCAGGTGTTGTCGTAGCCATGCACCAGGTCGTTGGCGACGAAGAAGTCAGTCTCGCCCCAGGCTATCTGCTGCTTGCCCAGGCGGAAGCTGAAACGCTCGCCGACCGGGAAGTCCACGTACAGTTCACGCAGCTCCTCGGTGTCGTAGAGGTCCATGATGTCGCCTTCGGCGCCATCGTTGTAGTTGTTCGCCCCCATCTTCCGCAGATGCTTGAGGAAGTCGGTCCTGACCTCCCGGGAGGCACGCGCCTTGGCCACCACCAGCAAACCGTCGGTGGGTTTCCAATCCATGTTCAGGCGCACTGTGCTGCGCGCCATCGACAGCTTGCCGCCGTCGCTGTAGCCGGGGGTGTCCTCCCAGTTCTTGGTGTTCCAGGACAGCTCCTCGCGCAGGTAGCCATCGAGCTTGAAGCTGTCGTCGGCCGGCGCCGGGCTGCTGAGCGAAGCCAGGGCCAGGGCCGGGAGCATCCCGAACAGCAGTTGGCGTTGCGGGCCGGATGCCCCGTGCAGGTGATTCATGTGCGTTCTCTCCGAGGTGGAGGCAGTGAGGGACGAGGGTTCTTGTTGTTATTGGATCGCGTCACGACAGCTGGGGCCCGGCATGGACGGTCACGGCATAGGCGCGGGAGGCCTCGCCGAAAACGAAGCGCGGGCGGAACACGTAGAGCAGCGAAGGCATGACGAAGAGCGCCGAGGTCGCCGAGACTCCCAGCCAGATGGCCATCAGCAGCCCCATCTCGGCCTGGAAGCGCAGCGATGACACCCACCACAGCAAGGTGCTGAGGATCAGCACGCTCGCGGTGACCACCACCCCCATCCCGGCGGAATGCAGCGCCTTGCGGATGGCCTGCTCGGGGGTGCTGCCGATGGCGATCTCTTCCTTGACGCGGTCGGCGATATAGAAGGCGTAATCCACCCCCAGGCCGATCCCCAGCGCCGCCACCGGCACCGTATTGATGTTCATGCCGATGCCCTTCCAGGTCATGAAGGCGAAGGTCAGCATGTTGGAAATGATCACCGGCACCATGAACACCATGCCGGCCACGCTGGAGCGGTACACGACGATGCAGATCACGGCCAGCACCAGCAGCGCCAGGGCGATGGCCTCGATCTGGCTGGAGAGGATTATTTCGTTGACCGCCGCCATCACCCCGATCACCCCGCCGGCGAGCTGCCAGTGGCCCTCGCGCAGCGGATGCGCGGCGATGAAGTCCTTGATCCGCGCGACGGCGGTGCGGATGGTCTCGCCCTGGCGGTCGCGGAACATCAGGGTCACCGCGCCGTTGGCGTAGTGAGCATCGGTGAAACGATCCATATCGCCAGGCTCGGACACCGAATCGAGCATGGCCATCAGGCTGCCGTTCAGGTCGGCGCTCGCGCCCAGCTCCAGGTAGCGTGGGTTGCCCTCGCGCAGGCTGGCGTTGACCTGCGGCAGCACATCGGCAATGGACTGCGAGCCGCCAATCTCCGGTTGCGCCTCGATGAAGCGCTGGAACTGGCTCATCGACTGCAGCGCCTCGTTGCTCTTCACGTAACCCTGATGGCCATCCTGGCCGATCACCACGAACATCCGGTCGACGCCTTCGAAGCGCGCGTTGATCGCGGCGGCGTCGCGGTTGTAGTCAGCTTGCGGCCAGAGGATCGGCGAACCGGGATTGGCGTCGCCGATCTTCAGGTTCAGCGAGTACAGACCGGCGGCCAGCACCACCAGCGCGGCGCCGCCGAGCACGTAGTAGCGGCCGCGCGACAGGGTTACCCGCACGCACAGGTCGAGCAGCTTGCGCAGCAGCGGTTGGCAGTCCAGCGGATGGGCCACGCCATGCGGGCGGCGGATGTACGACAGCAGCACCGGAGTGAGGATGACTGCACTGATGGTCAGGGTGCAGACCCACACCACCGACAGCACGGTGAGCTTCTGCAGCATGGGGATCGGGCTCAACGCCACCACCGCCATGCACGCGGCGTCGGCAATCACCCCGAGCATGCCGGGGCGGAACAGGTCGGCCAGGGCGATGCGCGCCGCATCGCGGGACAGTCCGGCGCCCGGTGGCAGCAGCGGCAGCTCGTCGTCGAAGCGGTTGACGATCTGTACCGAGTGCGACACCGCCCGCGAGGTGATGAGCATCGCGACCACGATCACCAACGGCTCGAAGCTGATCCCCAGCAGATGGCAGATACCCAGCGCCCAGACCGCGCTGACCAGCCCTGCCAGCAGTGGCAGCACCACGCCGCGCCAGGTGCGCAGCAGTACGAAGAGCATGGCCAGGGTCACCGCCAGGGCATAGAGCACGAGGTGCAGGGTCTCGGGCAGGTAATGATTGACCCAGCCGTAGAGGATCGGATCGCCGACCACGCGCACCTGCACGCTGTCACCCTGCACCTGGGCCAGCAGCGCCTTCACCTGCGTGAAGACCTTGGCATAGTCGATCTGCCGGTCGTTGAAGTCGACTGTGATCAGCGTCGCCTGCAAGTCCTTGGATACATAGGGCCCGTAGACCAGCGGGTTGCGCAGCACCGCTTGCTTGAGCTCGGATAGCTGCCCGGCATTTGCCGGCACCTCCGGCCACATCAGCGGGCGGCTCTCGATGCCGGCAGTGGATGCGCGTACCTCCTTGAGCTTCTTCGACGCCAGGGAGGTGATCTGGTACTGGTTGACCGCCGCCACCTCACGCAGGCCGAGGGTGACGCGGCGAACCTTGTCCAGCACCTCGGGGCGGAAGATGTCACCCTGGTCGACCTCGAACATGATGGTGACCATGTTCGAGCCGCCGAAGGTGTCCTTGAACTTCTCGTGGGTGCGCACGTATTCGTGGCGCGAGGGCAGCATGTCCTCGAACACCGTGCGCACTTCGATGTGCAGGGCGAACCAGGCCAGCAGCGTGGTCAGCACGGCGATGACAGCCACCACCCAGTGGCGCTGGCGAATACAGAAAGCGGCGATGCGTTCGATCATTTCGAGTTACTCGCAGGAAGGCGTCGGGCAGGTCTCAGGGATTCAGCGGTGACCAGTGCTGGCCGTTCCAGCGGCCAATGTCGGCGCCGGCCAGCCAGTAGTCGGCGCCGTCGTCCAGAGCGCGGGTGTGCCACGCCATTGCACGCTCACCGAGCACGCCGCTGCGCCATTGGGCTGCATCGGCACCGCCACTGGCCCAGCGGCCCAGGGTGCCGACCGCGAACCACTGCTGGCTCTGGGGGTTCCACAACACGTCGAGCAGGTGGTCGTGCATGTTCAGGTTCACCGCCTGCCACTGGCGGCCGCCGTCCTGGCTGGACAACAGCACTCCGTCCAGCCCCACTGCCACGCCGTGGCTGGTGTCGCGGAAACTCACCGCCATCAGCGAGCTGGCCACCGGCGCCGCCGTCTCCTCCCAGGTGACGCCAGCGTCTGCGCTGCGCAGGATGCGGCCGAATTCGCCCACCACCAGCAGCACACCGTCGTCGAGGATGGCAACGTCGTTCCAGGCCACATCCTCCTCGCTGCGCAGGCGCTGCCAGGTGCGGCCGTAATCGCGGCTGGCCAGCAGCGCGCCCATTTCGCCGGTCGCGATGACCAGGCCGCCTCGCCCCGCGCGCACCCGAGTGAGTTTGTTGGCCACCTCCGAACGAGGCACCTGGTCGGCCTTGTGCCAATGGCGGCCGGCGTCGTCGCTGTAGAGGATCAGGTTGTCGTTGCCCACCGCCACCGCGTGGCGCTCGTCGAGCATGACGATGTCCTGCAGGGTCTCGCGCGCCGGGGTGGCCTGACGCTGGATTTCACCGGCGGCGGTGATGGCGAGGATTTTGCCATTGGAGCCGCAGGCCAGTACGCCGCCATCAGGCAGGCGGGCCAGGCCGTAGAGATGGTCACGGCGCTCCAGCAGCGGTGGCGCAACGCTGGCACCCACCGGCTGGGGCTTGATGAAAAGACCGGCCCAGAGCAGGCCGGCGATGATCGCCCAAGGCGCAACCGAGGCTGCCAGGTTGGCCGCGCGCTGCGTCGGGCGCAGCCGTGCGACCCTTGGCGAGGCGCTTGGGAATGGGGTGACAGGCTTGTTCATGATTGAGTCCGCACGTTGGTGTCGCCCCGGTAACCGACGACTGAAGGCAGCTCAACTCTAGGGAGGGAGCCCGGTGCGCAGCTATCCCGCTACTGCCGGGCTTATCCCTTGCCTGCAACAATCACCCGCGAGCGTCGACGCCCAGGCGGTCGACCACCTGCTGGACGCCGGCCTCGGCGCATACCACGTCTTCCAGCTCGCTGCCGCCGGACACCCCTACCGCTCCCACGGCGCAACCATCCACCAGTACCGGCACACCGCCGCCAAAGAGGATCATCCGCGGCCGGCTGGCCAGCCCCTCCAGAACCATCCGCGACATGCCGTCCAGGCGCGCGGCCCAGAGGCTGGTGGAAAAGCCGAAGCAGGCGCTGGTGTAGGCCTTGTCGATGGCGATCTCGCGTGTGTGCGCAGGCACCCCGTCCATGTGCGCCAGATGGATGAGGTGGCCACCGGCGTCGCACACCGCGATGCTGACGCGGATACCCAGTTCCCGGGCCCGGTCCAGCGCGGCCTGGCTGGCTTCCATGGCCAGTTGCAAAGACAGACTCTTGCGATCCAACAGCATGTGAACTCCTTCTCTGGCGAGAGGAACGAAAAAAAGGCCGGCCCACGCAGGGGCCGGCCAGCGGAGCGAAACGGCTGCGTGGACCGTTCCGAGGAGCAGCGTCGATCACATCGCCATGCGGTGCACAGCTTTCGTCGGCCGGGTCCATCCGCGCTGGAGCCGTATCGCCGCGCTCGACGACGACACGCAGAGTCGACACCGCCATCCATCATTCGCGCGGACGCGAGAAGCCCTGCGAAGCTGCCACTAGCGCCTGGCGAGCAGGTCCAGGGCGACATCGACAATCATGTCCTCCTGGCCGCCGACCATGCGGCGCTTGCCCAGCTCGACCAGGATGTCGACGGCCTTGATGCCGTACTTGGAGGAGGCCACTTCGGCATGGCGCAGGAAGCTCGAATAGACGCCGGCATAGCCCAGCGCGAGCGTCTCGCGATCGACCCGCACCGGACGATCCTGCAGCGGACGCACCAGGTCGTCGGCAGCGTCCATCAACGCGTAGAGGTCAGTGCCGTGGTTCCAGCCGAGCTTGTCGGCGGCGGCGATGAATACTTCCAGCGGCGCGTTGCCGGCACCGGCGCCCATGCCGGCGAGGCTGGCATCGATGCGGTCGCAGCCCTCCTCCACCGCGGCAATTGAGTTGGCAACGCCGAGGCTCAGGTTGTGATGGGCGTGAATGCCGGTTTCGGTTTCCGGCTTGAGCACGGCCTTCACGGCGCGGAAGCGCGCGCGAATGTCGTCCATGTTCATCGCCCCACCCGAGTCGACGACATAGATACAGGTGGCGCCGTAGCTTTCCATCAGCCTGGCCTGGCCTGCGAGCCCTTCCGGGGTCTGCATGTGGCTCATCATCAGGAAGCCCACGGTGTCCATGCCGAGGTCGCGGGCGTATTCGATGTGCTGCCTGGAGACATCCGCTTCGGTGCAATGGGTCGCCACGCGGACCACGCGAGCGCCAGCGTCGTACGCGGCCTTCAGGTCATGGATGGTGCCGATCCCTGGCAGCAGCAGCGTGGCGATCTTCGCGTGCTTCACCACATCGGCGGCAGCTTCGATCCACTCCAGGTCGGTGTGCGCACCGAAGCCGTAGTTGAAACTCGAGCCCTGCAAACCATCGCCGTGGGCTACCTCGATGGAATCCACCCTGGCGAGGTCGAGGGCGGTGGCAATGGCACGCACATCCTCCAGCGAATACTGGTGGCGGATCGCGTGCATGCCATCGCGCAGGGTCACGTCGGAGATATAGAGTTTCTTGCTCATGCCGAAGCTCCCATCGCCTGGGCCATGCGCTCGGCGGTGGCCAGCGCGGCGGAGGTCATGATGTCGAGGTTGCCGGCGTAGGCCGGCAGGTAATGGGCAGCGCCTTCGACTTCGAGGAACACCGAAGTCTTCAGGCCGTAGAAACGGCCGTGGCCGGGGATGTTGAGGTCGCGGACCTCGTCGAATTGCACCTTCTGCTTCAGGCGATAGCCCGGCACGTAGGCCTGCACCGCAGCGGCCATCTCCTCGATGCTCGCCTCCACCTGCGCCCGGTCGACAGCTTCGGACAGGACGTAGACGGTGTCGCGCATGATCAGCGGCGGCTCCGCCGGGTTCATGATGATGATCGCCTTGCCCCTGGCCGCACCTCCGATGACTTCAATGGCCTTCGAGGTGGTCTCGGTGAACTCGTCGATATTGGCGCGAGTGCCCGGGCCGGCCGACTTGCTCGCGATGGACGCAACGATCTCGGCGTAATGGACCTTCGCGACGCGCGAAACCGCAGCAACCATCGGAATGGTCGCCTGTCCACCGCAGGTCACCATGTTTACGTTGAGCTGGTCGAGGTTCCGCTCCAGGTTGACCACCGGCACGCAATACGGACCGATTGCGGCCGGGGTCAGGTCGATCACGCGAAGGTTGGGCTTGTGGCCCCGAAGGAACGCATCGTTCTTCACGTGGGCGCCGGCGGAGGTGGCATCGAAGACGAAGTCGATCTCGTTGAAGATCGGCAGGCGGGTCAGACCCTCGACGCCTTCATGGGTAGTGGCGACGCCCAGTCGTGCTGCGCGGGCCAGACCGTCGGAGGCCGGGTCGATACCGACCATGGCGGCCATTTCCACATGCTGCGCGTTGCGCAGGATCTTGATCATCAGGTCGGTGCCGATGTTGCCGGAGCCGATGATCGCGGCTTTGCGTTTGGAGTTCATGCTCGGTCCACTCAGGTCGGGAGAAAGTTGGTGTCGGACGCGGAACGGTAGAAATGCGTGCAGACGCGGCCGATTCCCTCGATTTCCGCCTCGAAGCGGTCGCCCGCCTTCACCGCCACCATCGGCCCGAGCGCGCCGGTAAGGATGAGGTCGCCGGCAAGCAGCGGCGTGCCGAGCGAGGCCATCTTGCGCGCCAGCCAGACGGCGGCGTTGAGCGGATGACCGAGACATTCGCGTCCCCGTCCACTGGAGACTTCCTGGCCGTTCAGCGTCATGCGCATGCCGCAGTCGAGCAGGTCCAGGCCGTCCAGGCGGCGCGCCGGTCCGCCCAGCACGTAGGCACCGCAGGAAGCGTTGTCGGCAACGGTATCGACGTAGCGGATATCCCAATCGCGGATACGGCTTCCCACCACCTCCAGCGCCGGCAGGACCCAGTCGATGGCCGCGCACAGTTCGTCGAAGGTAGTGTCGACCTGCGGCAGTTCCCGCCCCAGCACCAGGGCGATCTCCGCCTCGATGCGCGGCTGCAGGATGCCTTCGATGGCGATGCCCTGGTTGTCGCCGTAGCACATGTCGGCAAACAGGGTGCCGAAGTCGGGCTGGTTCACGCCCAGTTGCGCCTGCACCTTGGGATTGGTCAGGCCGATCTTGCGACCGACGACGCGTCGGCCCTGCGCCTGCCAATGCTCGACATTGAGGCGCTGGATGGCATAGGCGGCCTCGCCGTCCTGTACGCCGATGGTCTCACGCAACGGGGCAATGGCTGCACCTTGAGCTTCGGCGCTACGCAGGTCGGCGGCCAGCCGTTCGAGGGTGTTGGAGGAAAGGGTCATGGGGCACCTCGGATCAGTGCTGGAGGAAATCCAGCACCAGGCGGTTGAAGGGTTCCGCGTGTTCCCACTGCGCCCAGTGACCGCAGTTGTTGAACACGTGTAGCGACGAGTTCGGCAGGCCGGCGAGCAGGCGCAGGCCGGCGTCCATTGGCACGAAGCGGTCGTTGCGGCCCCAGACGATCAGGCTGGGCGCCTGGATTTCGTGCAGGCGCGGGCTGAAGTCGGGAAACTGCCTGGGGTTGGCGGCCAGGCTGGCTACGAAGTTCTCCAGGTGGTCGCGGCGAGCGAGCATGTTGTCCAGGCGGGCCTGGAACAGTTCTTCGGTCAGTGCGCTCGCGTCGAAGACGAAGACGTTCATCATCTTCTTCAGGTTGTCGATGGTGGGTTCGCGGTACAGGCCATTGAGCAGCTTGATGCCTTCGGTGGGCATTGGCGCGAAAGCGCTGGCGCCGCCGGTACCGCCGCCCATCAGAACCAGCTTGCCGACGCGCTGCGGATGGGCCAGCGCGAAGGCCACAGCGCTGTGGCCGCCCATGGAATTGCCGAGAATGTGCACGCGCTCCAGCCCCAGCACGTCGAGCAGGCCCTTCAGCGCTGTGGCGTTGAGGTCCGAGCGCGAGCCGCGGCAGACGATGGGATCACTTTTGCTCCAGCCGGGGCAGTCGACCAGCAGCACGCGGTAACCGGCGTTCAGCAGCGGCTCAAGGTGCCGGCTGAAGTTGGCCCAGCCACTGGCGCCGGGGCCGGAGCCATGCAGCATCACTACAGTCTCGGCGCCCTCGCCGAGGTCGTTGTAATGCAGTTGCAGATCCAGTTCGCCTTCGCGGATGCGGGCGAAGCGGCTAGTGGTGGATTCGCTGATTTCGAGGGTCATGGCAGGTCCTGCAAGTCAGGCAAGAGAGTGGGCGGAGAGCGAGCCGAAACCGGCGATCCATTCGGGAATCGGCCGGTAGTAACGCTCGCTGGCCCGGTACGGACCAAAGGTGGATAACGCGGCGAAGGCAGCAACCCAGGTCTTCACCTCGTGGGTCGACTTGCCGGCCAACACGGAGAGTTCGTCGTTGCTCATCCGGTCGAGCTCGGCGAAGCGGCGCTGCTCAAGAAGGTCGAGAAAGTGGTTGTCCCAGGCGGGGTTGAGCGGGTGCAGGCTGCCCGGGTCGGCGACGAAACCTTCGGCGGCATTGATCACCCGCTGTTGGCGCGCCTGGCGCTCGTCCGCCGGTAGCTGGCGTCCGCTGCCCAACAGGCGATCAGCCATGCGGGCGTCCACCTTGGCCAGCTCCGGCACCGGCGGCTGGTGCGAAAGCCCACCGGAGCCGAGGAACAGAACACGTTTGCCGCTGGACTGCGCGCAGCGTCCGATCGCCTCGCCGAGCCGGCGAGCGCGCTCGAAACTCGGCAATGGCACTGCCACGCCGTTGATGAAAACTGGAATGACCGGCTTGGTATCTAGCCCGCCCAACAACAGCTCCAGCGGCTGGGCAAAGCCGTGATCGACTTGCATACGGTAGGACACCGCCACATCCACGCCATCCTCCAGCACCGCCTTGGCGAACGCCTCGGCGGCTTCGCGCGGCACGTCGAGCGGCCCCGCCAGGCTGTGGAAGTCGCCGATGGCCTGCGCGGCCATGCCGATACAGAAGGATGGCATCACGTCATAGAAGAAGCCGTTGTAATGGTCCGGAGCAAACAGGATGACCAGTTCCGGGTCGAACGCTGCGATGCGCGCGCGGGCAGCAGCGAGCGCCTCGTCGACCTCAGCCAGGACCTCGTCCGCCGGATCGACGTAGCCCAGCAGGGGGGTATGCGAGAGGCAGTGCAAGTAGGCGCTCACAACGACGCCTCGATAACAGGCAGATCAGCGCCCACGGCAACTGTCGGGAACCAGGCAGAACGGGTACAGGCTTGCATGGCGAATCAACTCCGGATCGGGTGACTGATATCCAGCCGCCACCCGCCCGGCATGAAGGATCAGCCCAGGTGATATGCACCAATGCGGTCGATCGGGCGCTGGTGGCAGCAGACGAGCCGATCCTAGAAGCCAGCGAGATACGCGGCGCTCCCGTGAACCACGGCGTTATCCGAAAAACGCCAGGATCTGAGTCAATCCGTGGGACGTCGCCGCTGAAGGTCCGTTTCGGCGCGGCAACTGGCGCTCACCGATAGCCAATACCGACTGCCGGAAGTGCGCTGGAGGGAGCAACCGATAAAGGGAACTAAGCTCAAGCCCCCGCTAGGCGCCGGTGACTAAGGGCTGCAATCGCTCACAGGCAGACGCCCGGTTGGGCAAGCCGACCGCTCGCCCTCGCCTTTACAGTTCGTCCGGCTCGTCAGAAGACAGCCCTTCCCGAAATACAGTGCTGCACTTCTCCACCCACCCAGATTGTCCCGTCGATGTCTTCGATCTGTAACCGGCCGCGTCGCCCTATGACCGTGCCCTGGCTGACCATGTAACGATCACGAAGGATGCCTGCGCCAATCAACCACTGAGCCAGACCTGCATTGAGACTTCCCGTGACCGGATCCTCATTGCATTCCTCTCCCATGAAAGTTCTGACTTCCACATCCGCTTCTGCCTCGGGTCCTGGCCAAGGAGCAATGACACCGACATTCAGCCCCTGCAGTGCGGCGTAGTTGGGTTTGATAGCCAGGACTTCATCACGACTGGCAAGCAGCACTCCCGCCCAGCCAGGACCGTTGTCTACCCATTGGCTCGCCAGTATCTGCCCGGCAGAAAGACCGAGCCCCTGCTCGATCTGGTGCAGCGTCATTGCGTCCAACGGACCGCTGCGCAGCAGCGGTGGAGCGGAGAAAGCCAAGTACCGGCCCTGCTTGCGTACACGAATCAATCCAGCCGGACACTCCTGAATGATCTCGATGTGATCGCGGTGGTCTTGCTGTTTCAGCCATACCTCGCAGCTCCCTAGAGTAGGGTGCCCGGCGAAGGGCAGCTCCCGAAGCGGGGTAAAGATGCGTACGCGGTAATGCGCCTCTGGCGCTTCAGGCTTCAGAATAAAAGTGGTCTCACTAAGTTGAGTCCAACGGGCAAACGCCTGCATCTGCCCGGTTGTAAGCTCGTCGGCCCCCACTACTACGGCCAGCGCATTTCCCTCGTGAGGACGTTCGGCAAATACATCGACCTGTTCGAATTGCAAATAAAGCGGCATCAGATTTCCTGGATAGCTATCGGCTGACCATCGCCAACTGGAGGGCGAGGCTAGTCGCTACGCGCAGACAATGGAAGGGTACTCAGGCCACGATACCGCAAGAGCAGGCAGCGATCGGCCAGATGCGGGCGTTTGCAGCTCATCCGCCTGGCCGATCGCATTCGATACGTCGAGATGAAGATTAACCGAGATCCCCACCACCCACCGGCAGGGTCACACCGGTGATGTAGCTGGCCTCGTCGGAGGCGAGGAAGAGGATCGCGCCAACCTGCTCGTCGATGCTGCCGTAGCGCTTCATCAGGCTGCTGTCGATGGTCTGGTCGACGATCTGCTGGTACCAGACCTTCTCCTGCTCGCTCTGCTGCGCCGCATTGCGCGGAATGCGCCGGGGCGGCGCCTCGGTGCCGCCCGGCGCGGTGGCGTTGACCCGCACACCGCGCTCGGCGGTCTCGAAGGCCAGGCAGGCGGTCAGCGCATTCACCCCACCCTTCGCCGCGCCGTAGGGCACGCGATTCACCCCGCGGGTGGCGATGGACGAGACATTGACGATGGCACCCGCCCCCTGCTCCAGCATCGGCACCAGCGCGGCGCGGCAACACCACAGCGTCGGGAACAGCGAGCGGCGAACCTCGGCCTCGATCTCCTCCTCGGCGTAGTGCTCGAAGGGCTTTGCCCAGATGGTGCCGCCGACGTTGTTGACCAGGATGTCGAGGCGGCCGAAGCGTCGCAGGGACTCGTCCACCACGCGCTGGCACTCGGCGAAGCGCTCCAGGTCGGCGGTCAGGGTGAGCACCTCGCCGCGCTGGCCGAGGTCGTCCTGCAACTCGTGGACGATCTCGGAGCGATCCACGGCGATGACCGCCGCGCCCTCCTCCACCAGCCGCTCGGCGACGCGCCGGCCGATACCCTGGGCGGCGCCGGTGACGAGGGCAACCTTGTTGTCGAAACGGGACATGACGTTCTCCTGTCAGTGTGCGGCCACGAGCCCGCCCGAAGGCTTCTCGCTGCCACGAATGAGGGCCACGGCGACCAGCGCCAGCAGCAGGGGGACGGCTAGCGCCAGGTAGAAACCGCCGACGCCGCCCCATTCGAGAAAGGTTCCGCCCAGGGCCGAACCAATGATGGCGCCCACCCGGCCCAGGCCGATGGCCCATCCGGTAGCGGTAGCGCGCAGGCTGGTCGGGTATGCGGAAACCACCAGGTAGTTGAGGGCGATCTGCTGCCCACCGATTCCCAGGCCCGCCGCGCCCACTAGCAGGAACACCAGCGCCCAGTTATCGCCGCTCAGCGACAGGCCGAGGCTGACCAGCACGCCGAGAGTGAACAGGCCGAGCAGCACGTTGCGGGTGTTCAGCCGCGGCAGCAGGATCGACAGCGGAATGGCGCAGAGGATGAACACCGCATTGACCGTCACCGTACCCAGCGGCGCCTGCTCCACCGGCAGCCCGGCGGTCTTTAGCACGGTGGGCAGCCAGGAGAGGAACATGAACCAGGCCACCCAATTGAACAGGTAGGTCAGCCAGACGGCGAGGGTATTGCGCGCCAGCCCTGGTCCGAACAGGGCGCGTACGCTGGTGCGGGTGGCGGCCTCCGGCACGCTGAAACGCACGTCTTCGGCGAGCGGCCGCGAGCTGATGCGGGCGAGAATGCGGCGCACCTGCTCCGTCTCGCCCGAACGGCTGGCGAGGAACTGCAGCGACTCCGGCAGCGCGAAGTACAGCCCTACCAGCAGCACCAAAGGCAGCACCCCGCCAGCGAGGAAAATACCCTGCCAGCCAATCAGCGGCATGACCTGGGCGGCGAGCAGCCCGCCGAGCATGGCGCCCGCCGGCAAGCCCAGCAGGATGCCGGTGACGATGGCACCGCGCAGGCGCGCCGGACCGTATTCGGAGGCGAGCGCCAGCAGTACGGGCGTGGCACCGCCCATGCCGAGGCCGGCGAGGAAGCGCAACACGAGGATCTGCTCGGCGTTGGTGGCGAAGGCCGTCGCCAGCGTGGCCAGTGCGAACAGCGCGACCGCCCCCATCACCGTGGGGCGGCGGCCGAAGCGGTCGCCGAACAACCCCAGCGTCATGGCGCCCAGGGCCATGCCGACGATGCCGGCACTGAGAATCGGCGCCAGGCCGCTGGTGGAGAGCTGCAGGGCCTCGATGATCGCCGGACCGGTGTAGGCAATGGCCTGGGTATCGAAGCCATCGAAGATGGCGACCAGGAAACACAGCGCGAAAACGCGCCACTGGAAGGAACTCAAGGCGGCGTGATCTATCACGTCAGGTATGTTGCAGGTTTGGCTCATAGGATCTCCGCTGCGCGGGCGATGCCGCGCTCATTATTTTTATGCCGGCCCAGCCAGGGCCCAGCCGGGAGGCTAGAGCGAGGCGACGCAGAGGAAAAATACTTTGTCCGCATGCCTGCATACCCAGAGGGTATGCAAGCCATAGTTGGCCTCAATTCGCGCTGGCGAAAACTTCTCGTAACAGAAATGGGCCGGAGTGATTCCGTTCCTCATGAGCGGGAGAGCGTGTGGGGATTGGGTGTGGATGACCTCCGTTCCGGGCCGGTAGCAGACATCGCTTCCGGCTGTGCGGACGCTCGTTGGCGGGGCCATAGTCAATGGATCCCGGTGCTCCTTCGCAAACGAACCGAGCCCCTCTATCTGCACGGCTGACCTGGACGTGGCCGGTACTCTTGCTCTGGCGGCGCAGGCCACCAGAGCAACGGAGTCCATTAACAATATCCATCGCAAAAGCGACGATGGGCAATCGATGCGTCAGAAGGGTACTGTCAATTTCAGCCAGTACGCATCGCCTTGAGCACGGTTGCGCACTTCGGTTTCCTTTGACCACTTGGCGGTGACGAACCAGCCCTGCTCGCCGCTGTACTTGATCGACGGGCCGATGGCGAAGCTGCGCCCCTTGTTGTCCTCGATGCGTTCGCCGTCCTGGCGGTCATCCGTGGTCTGCCGGTAGTAGTAGCCGCCCAGGCCTGCCACCCAACCGTTGCCGAAGCCCCAGCCCACCGCGTAGTCCACGTGGAACTCCTGCCCCGAGCGGTAATCGGTGTCGGGGTTCTTGCGGTTGAAGTCGTACATCACCTTGGCGTCGGCATTGAGCCCGGCGGGGTCTACGTAGGTCATGGCGTATACCGGCTCGAACACCCAGTAGTTGCGGCCGGGGTTGGCCAGGTCGTCCTTATCGTAGCGGCCGGTGGGAGCGATCATGTCGAAGGCCAGAATGCTGTGAAAGTTGTCGTTGTGGTGGAAACCCAGGGCCGGACCGAAGATCACGTCGCCCAACCCGCGGTTGTGCTGCGACTGGCCGTTGAGCTGCACCTTCACGTCCACCAGCGGTACGATGGCGTGCAAGGCAAGGCTGCCGCCCAGCAGGTTGTGGTCGCTGACCCAGATCAGCCGCGGAACGATGGCGTTGGCGCGCACGCTGAAGTCCACCGGCAGCTTGCGGCCGTCGTTACCGCGCAGGTTGTCGGCCTCGTAGTGATTGACGAACACCTGACCGTAGAAACCCGGCGGCGGCATCGCCCCGGACATGTAGTTCTCCGCGCCCAGTGGATAAGAGGTGCCACCGCCCTCGGTGGCATGGGACAGGTTGGCAGCGCCGAACAGCGTGACGCAGGCGGCGAGGCGGAACAGGTTCGCAAGGGTGGGATTCATCGGGTCAACCTTTGTTGTTGTTATCGGTCGGGTGCACGCCGGCCCCCCGCGCAAGGCAGGGTGCCGGATGGTGCGGATTCAGATGCGCTTGAACAGCGCCGAGCGCTGGCCTTCGCCAGCTCCATCGGCAGCGCTGTAGAAACGCTCCATGAAGATGTCGCGCTCGAACAGGCGGCCCTGCATCAGGCAGGTGACGGCGGCGTCGATCATCGGCGGCGGCCCGCACAGGTAGGCCTTGTGCCCGCTGAAGCGGCCATCGAAATGGTGTCGGGCGGCATCATGTACGTAACCGCGATAGCCATCCCACAGCTCATCCGTGGCGGCCTGGCTTAGGGCCGGCACGTAGGTGAAGTTGTCGTGCCGGGCGGCCAGTTCCTCGAACAGCTCACGGTTGTACAGCTCGGCGCGGTTGCGCGCCCCCTGGAACAGCGTGATGCGCCGCGTATCGCCGCGCGCCAGTAGGTCGAGGATCATCGACTGCGGGCTGGAGAGCCCCGAGCCGCCGGCAATGAAGATCAGGTCGCCGGGCTGCGAGCCGCGCACGAAGAACTGGCCGTAGGGGCCGGAGAGTTCCAACGAGTCCCCCACCTGCAACCGCTGGTGGATGTGCGCGGTGGCAACGCCGCCTTCCACCAGGCGCACGTGCAGTTCCACCTCGTCCGGGCGGTCTGGCGAATTGGCCAGGGAGAATGCCCGCGTGCCCTCGATGCCTGGTAGCTGCAGGTTGACGTACTGGCCAGCCTGGAAGGCCATCGGCCGGTCGAGCTTCAGATGCACGCCGCGAATGGTCGGCGACAGTTCCACCAGGCGGGTGACCACGGCGCGATAGTCCTCCACCGGGTGGCCGGCGAAATCCGCATCGACATCGATATCGGCCTCGATCACCAGGTCGCTCCGCGGAATGGCGCAACAGGCGAGAACCTTGCCCTCGTCGCGCTCCATGTCCATCAGCGCAAAGGACGAGGCCGCACCGAGGTCGACCTCGCCTTCGAGCACCTGGCACTTGCAGGTGGCGCAGGTGCCGTGGCCGCAGGCGAAGGGCAGCCAGACACCCTGGCGCAGGGCGGCCTGGAGGATGGTCTGGCCCTCTTCCACCTCGATCTGTTCGCCAGTGGGTTCGATGGTGACTTGATAGCTCATGGCGGCGCTCCTCAGTTGCGGCTGCCGCCCAGGCCTTCGAGGCCCGGGGTGTGAAGGTGCAGCAGGCTCTTGTGGGTAACGCCGTTGTCGCTCAGGCCGCGTGCCGGATCGGGCGTGAACGGCTGTTCATCGAGGCGCCACCGGGCCGCGGCGAAGTCGACCTGCGCGGCATCCGGGTGCAGCGAGATGGCCGGCTTGACCACCTGCTCGACGAACTCGGCAAAGGGCTGGGCCGGGTTCACCGGCAAGGTGAAGGGCGCGCAGAACAGCAGATGGTTCTCCCAGCACAGGTAGACCAGTTGCGCACCGTGGAAGTTGGCCTGGCGGTCCAGGGGTTGGGCGGTATAGCTACCGATGGCGGTCACGGGCATGACGATATTCCTCTTGTTCTTGTCGGAAGCGGGACGCGGCCTGCGCGCCCGCCGCGGTTCAGCCGGTCTTGCGCGCGGCGCCCTGCAGGTCCTGCCAGCGCTGCTGTTCGGGGGAGCCCTGATACTCGAAATTGTCCTGTCCGGGAGCGATGTTGTAGTAGTCGCGCACCACTGCCTCGACGTCGCCGCCGCCGCAGTTTCCCTGCAGGATCTGATGCACCGGCAGCCAGGCCTGCACGTACTTTTCAGGCTCGTGAGTGAAGATGTCGCAACAGCCGTCGGAGCAGAAGTGATAGCGCTCGCCCTCATGCAGCACGCTGCGGTGGCTCAGGGTCGTCGGGTCGTCCGGCTCGGTGAATGCCAGGGGGATCTGGCAGATCTGGCAGAGCATCGGCAGCGTCGGGTTGTAGAAGCGCTCGCCGCGCGCCTGCAGCTCGCGCCAGTGCTCGTAGCGCGGGCGGTAGTACTGGTCGAAGGTGTCCGGGTACTTGGCCGAGAGCCAGTCCAGCTCTTCGTCGGTAGGAATCCAGGTGTGGAAGTTGGTGGCCTGGCTGTACTGGTAGAAGATCGACCAGGCCTGGTGGCTGATGTGCTCCTTGCCGATGCTGGTCTGCTCGACGTATTTCGGCGGGCGGATGCCGTAGCGCTCCAGGTCCTTGAACAGCGCGCCGCCGGCCTGCTCGAAGTACACCTCCCAGGCCTCGGCCCAGGACATGACTTTGTTCGGCAGCATGTAGTCCATCATCATCCCGACCAGTGTCAGCAGGCGGTAGCCGCGCCAGAACCACTTGTCGATCCAGCGCTGGACGATGGGCACGTTGTCCTCGTGCTGCTCCAGCAGGAACTTGATCACCTCCAGGCCCAGGGTCATATGCCGGGCTTCGTCGGACTGCGCCGAAAAGCCGAAAGTGACTGTGGCCATGTCGCCGTTGAAGGCCGCACCGGACATGAAGGGCACGAAGAGCAGGTTGGTCAGCACGTACTCGAAGGAGAACGAGATGGCCGTGAGGAACTCGAACGGGCCGGCGGTACGCGCATCCTCGAAGAACGACTTGGGCACCGAGAGGAACCACACGCGGTCGTGCATGTGGGCAAAGTCGTGCAGGCCGTTGAAATGCTTGTTGTAGTGGCTCATCGCGTGAACCTGAGTCTGCACGTGACGCAGCTCATCGATCGCCTGCATCTGGCAGGCAACCCGCGCGCCGGCGCCGCCGAAGTGCCGGCCGACCCGCGCGAAGCCCTGGTAGGCCTGGTATTCCAGGGGGGTGACGCCGCACAGGAAGAGCTTCAGCGCGTTGACATAGCGGGCGTCGGAGATGTTCTGGTGGCCGTTGTTCTGGGCGAAGGCATCGAAGATCGCGTAGAGCTTCTTCTCCTTCTCGGCCTGGTACTTCCAGTAGGCATCCATGGTCAGGCGGAAGGGGTCTTCCCACTTGTCCCAGTCGGTGATCCTGATGCCCTCGAAGCGCTCGTAGGGGTAGATGTCTTCCTTGCTCTGGTAGCTCGGCTCCCAGCCCAGGTCGCGGGTCATGCAGCGGTACTTGTCTTTCTGGTTCAGGCGTTTGGCGGCCATGCTCGATCTCCGGATTCTTGTCGTTGTGCGGATCAGTTCCAGTGCAGGGCGAAGCGGTCTTCGTCTTCCTCGACGTTGCCGCCCAGGGTGATGACGTCGATCAGCATTTCCTGCACGTCCCATTCGCGGCCGATCTTTTCCTCCACCGTGGCGCGGTGGATATCCAGGCGGCCTTCGGCCTGCACGCGGATCATCGCCGGCTGGTGCTGGACCTCGGCGTGGGGGTTGTCCTGGACGATTGCCTCGACGATGTAGCGGGCGGCGTCGTTGTCCTGGAAGGCGATGTAGACGAGGGAAGTCATGGGGCAGCTCCGCTCAGGCCGAGTTTCTTCAGGCGCGCGCTGAAGGCGTTGTCGATGGCGTCGAGGGCCTCGCGCCCGGGCCCGACTTCCGCCAACGGCGCCAGGGCCTCCAGGGCGCGAGCGCGCCATTGGGTGAGCCAGCCATCGATCAACTGGCGGTTGTGCTCGCTCTCGGCGGCCACGGTCTTGACCAGGGCGTCGACCCAGCGCTGGCTCTCGCTGAACCACAGGCGCATGAACTCGGTGAGCATGCCCACCTGCCCTGCCCCCTCGGCGACCAGTTGGGCGTCGAAGCGCTCGAACAGCAGCGGGTACAGCAAGCCATCGCTCACCAGGTTCTGCGCCAGGCTCAGCTCGAACCAGTCGCGCACCACCAGGGTGTCCTCGACGTAGCGGCGCACGCCTTGCCAGGCCGTGTCGTGCAGCCAGCGCTGCTTGGCCTCAGCCAGCAGCGCCAGGCCGTCGTCTTCCAGCAGCAGGCCGATGCGCGACAGGTACTGGGCGATGGCCAGGCGGTCCATGGCCTGGAACATGTGCATCTGGGTGACGCTGGTGCCGAAGGCATCGGCGGCGATGCCGCTGTTATTCATGTTGGCGCCCAGTTCGGCATGGCGCAGTGGCAACAGAAGCCGGGCGATCAGCGCACGCTTTTGCGCGGGCACTTGCGCCAGCAACTCACGCCTTTCGCAGAAGGCGAAGTCGTGCTCGGCGTTCTCCTGCATCCGTGCACGGGCCTGGACGTAGGCGCCGTAGTAGTACTGGCGCGGATCGCTGACGGTGTACCAGTCAGCCATGTGTACAGCGGTGCGGGTGGGGTCATTGAGCAGCTTGTCCGGCTGCCACAGCGGGCGGTAGTGGAAGTTGGCGGCCGCCTCGATGTCGAAGCTGGCTTCCTGGTAGCGGCTGGCAGGCTTGTCGCCGAAGCGCCGGCGGGTATGGCTGAAGGTCTGGCGGATCGGCTCGACCGTGGCCGTCTTGATCTCGATACTCATGCAAGGCGTCCTGTACTTGTTGTTGTGGGAAAGCGATGGACAGCGGGTGCCGGCGTCAGTCGTCCTGGCCGCGGCTCTCGCCGTAGCGCCACTTCTCCATGTCGGCGTCGACGGCGGCGGCCATCGTCGCGTCCATGTGGCGGACCCGGTTGCTTTCGCAGAAGCTGGCGAAGGCTGCACGCGGCAGGACCAGCTCGACGAACAGGTCCGGATAGCCGATGGCGAAGTCGAACTCGACGAAAGTGGCATCCGGCTCGCTGCGTACGCGGACGTAGCGCGGCATCTGCTCGAAGGGGGTGGTCGCTGAGGTCATGGGACATGCTCCGGTGGGCTCGCAAGGGCCAGAGCAACGGCTGTGCCAGGCGCGGGAAAAGTCGCCCGAACAAAATTCATCTAATTGATTTATAAAGATTTATCGGAAGATCACAGGCCCGGTGAAAGATCGTCAGCGACCAGCGTGCGAGCTACCCGCGCGGCCCGGATTGATCATTTGCTCAATCGTCCGACAGCTGCTGAAGCAAATGCGCAATGCGCTGCCCGATTGACTTTTCCCCGGCTTTCAGGCGGCTTAGAAAGAAGAGAGAACGACCCGTGCCTTGCCTGAATCACCGAGGTCGTCCCGGCACCCGTTACCCGTCCGCCATTGCCTGGGCGGAGCGTGCCACCACCCCATACAATTACAACCAAGGGGCGCAACCGATGATCACGCAGTACAGGGCGCCGGAACCTGCACCGGCGCTGAAGGACCTCACCGAGCGGGTCCGCTTCCTCGGCACCGAGGGCAAGATCTGGCTGGACGAGCAACGCATGCTGCTCGTCCAGGCAGCGACCATGGCGAGCATGCGCCGCGAGCTGATCGAGATGCTCGGCGTCGAGCGCGCCAAGGGCTTTTTCCTGCGCCTGGGCTACCAGTCCGGCCTGAAGGACGCGGAACTGGCGCGCAAGCTGCGCCCGAACGGCAACCCGGTGGAGATGTTCTTCATCGGCCCGCAACTGCACTCGCTCAAGGGCATGGTCAAGGTGCGTCCGCTGCAGTTGGAGATCGACCTGGACAGCGGCCATTTCTATGCCGACATCGAATGGCAGGACAGCTTCGAGGTGGAGAACTGCCAGCTCGAAAGCCTGCACTCCGAGCAGCCGGTGTGCTGGATGCTGCTGGGTTACGCGATCAGCTACAGTTCGTTCTTTGTTGGCCGCCAGGTGCTCTACAAGGAAGTCAGTTGCCGCGGATGCGGCGATTCCCAATGCCGGATCGTCGGCAAGCCGGTGGAACAATGGGAGGACGCAGAGACCTTCCTGCGCTACTTCCAGAGCGACCCGATCATCGATGAACTGCAGACTCTGCAGGTGCAGGTGGCGAATCTGCGCCAGCGCCTGCAGCAGGAAGCCGGGCAGTTCTACGGCATCGGCCAGGCAGCGGTGTACCGCCGCTGCTGCGCGCTGATCGACAAGGTCGCGCCGGGCAAGGCCTCGGTACTGTTGCTGGGCGAAACCGGAGTCGGCAAGGAGGTCATCGCCCGCAGCCTGCACCTGCGCAGCGAGCGCGCCGGCGGACCCTTCGTCGCGCTGAACTGCGCGACCATCCCGCCAGACCTGATCGAGGCCGAGCTGTTCGGCGTCGAGAAAGGCGCCTACACCGGCGCCCAGCAGTCGCGCATGGGCCGTTTCGAACGCGCGCATGGCGGCACCCTGTTCCTCGACGAGATCGTCGAACTCACGCCGCGCGCCCAGGCCAGCCTGTTGCGCGTGCTGCAGGAAAGCGAGCTGGAACGCGTGGGAGACACGCGCACCCGGCAGATCGACGTGCGGGTGATCGCCGCCACCCACGAAAACCTGGAGCAAGCGGTCAAGCAGGGACGATTCCGCGCGGACCTGTTCTATCGGCTGAACGTCTTCCCGGTGCATATTCCCGCCCTGCGCGAGCGCCGCGAGGACATCCCGCTGCTGATCGAACACTTCCTCCAGCGCCTGCACGAAAGCTACGGCAAGAAGACCCTGGGCCTCAGCGACCGGGCCCTGGAGGCCTGCCTCAACCACGACTGGCCGGGCAATATCCGCGAACTGGAAAACCTCATGGAGCGAGGCGTCATCATCACCGATGAGAACCAGAGCATCGGTCTGGACGCCCTCTTCCCCCACGCAGCGGCACCCACCGAAAGCATCGGCCTGGGCAGCGACGGACGCCTGGTGGCGGCCAGCGAGCAGAGTGCGCCGGACTGGATCGCACAGATCATCGACAGCGGAATCCGCCTCGAAGCCGTCGAGGAAGCCCTTATGCAGGAAGCCATGACGCGCTGCCGGCAGAACGTCTCGGAAGCTGCCCGCCTGCTCGGCATGACCCGCCCTGCCCTGGCCTACCGACTGAAGAAGTCATCGGGTGAAAGCGCAGCCGACTCATCTTGAGCATTTGCGCAATCGACCGGCCCGGCTTGATCAAATGATCGAGGACGGGCCGGCCGATCCGCCAGCCTAAAACAAAAATTCCTTATATTTCAGTCTCATAAAAAAGTGGCACTACCTTTGCTCACCGGTCTGTCACCGATAACAACAACGACCGATGAGGTGCCCCATGACTGTAAGAATTTCCCACTCTGCCGAAGTCCGCAGCTTCTTCGAACACGCCGCCGGCCTCACCCATGACCAGGGCAACCCGCGCCTGAAGCAGATCGTCCTGCGCATCCTGCAGGACAGCGCCAAACTGATCGAGGACCTTGCCATCAGCGACGACGAGTTCTGGACCGCCGTCGACTATCTCAACCGTCTCGGCGCACGTGGCGAAGCCGGGCTGCTGGTGGCGGGCCTGGGCATAGAGCATTTCCTCGACCTCCTCAGCGACGCCCGAGACCAGTTGACGGGGCGTACCGGCGGCACCCCACGCACTATCGAAGGCCCACTGTACGTGGCAGGTGCGCCACTGTGCGAAGGCGAAGCACGGCTGGACGACGGGCTCGATCCGGGCACGCCGATGCTGCTGCAGGGCAAGGTGCTGGACCTCGACGGCCAGCCGATTGCCGGCGCCATCGTCGATGTCTGGCACGCCAACACCCGGGGGTTGTACTCCTACTTCGACCCGAGCCAGTCGGAGTACAACCTGCGCCGGCGCATTCGTACCGACGCCCAGGGGCGCTACCGCGCGCGCAGCATCGTGCCCAGCGGCTATGGCTGCCCCGCCGACGGTCCGACCCAGCAGTGCCTTGATCAGTTGGGCCGCCACGGCCAGCGTCCGGCACACATCCACTTCTTCATCTCGGCGCCGGGCCACCGCCATCTCACCACGCAGATCAACCTCTCGGGCGACCAATACCTGTGGGACGACTTCGCCTATGCCACTCGCGACGGCCTGATCGGCGAGGTGACCTTCGCTGAAGATGGAGCCCACGGCATTGCAGGCCGTATCGCCGAGCTCAACTTCGACTTCCGACTGCAGCAGGCCACGAGCAGTGACGACGAGCAGCGCAGCCTGCGCCCGCGAGCGCTGCAGGACCATTGAGCGGCCCGGCAAGTGATCCGTTCAGGGCGACGCGCTGGACGGACGGCAGACGCTTGGGTTCCAGCGGCAACGCCATCGACACCGCGACGAGGAAAGGGCGAAATCAATGAACGGTCGCGGCCAACGATAGAATTGACTGGCACCGCTGATTTACTGGCGCCGGGCAGCACAACGGCGATTCGCCGAACCTCCGCGGAGGTTGGCAGGCGCTGTCTCGGGCCGCTGCAGAACGGTCCAATGGAAGGCGCGGCCCGTCTTGTGGGGGATCTGCCTGACGGACAAACACCGAGCCAAAGGCGCGATTACAGATGGAAGTCGCCCGCTGCCTCCGGCTGGTAAAGCACTTTCCTAATCCCGATTCGGCGGGTCCGATCAGAAACTCGCCAGTCGATGGCGTCCCCCTCCTGATAACCCAGGATGGCGGCGCCGATGTCGGAACACACTGAATGCTTCCCGGCGCTGCTGTCCGCGTCTTCAGGGTAGACCAAGGCCACTTCGATCTCTTCGTCGTCCAACTGCAGCAAGGCCCTGGAGTTCATCGTGACAACATTCCGCGCCACCTGCTGGGGTTTGACGACAATGGCTCGCTCCAGCTCATGTTCGAGCTCAACTACGGCCGGGCCTTGTTCGAGCACGATCAGGCTTTCGAGCCTGGCCTTGTCGATTTCAGTGATGTAGATCTCCGTGGAGTCGCTAATGGCACCTTCGCGCAAGAGCTGAAGATAACGCCCCGCCGTCATGGAAAATGACTTCAATGTCGGCGTTTCACTCTCAAGCAAAAAGCCACTGCGCAGAAAGGCTTTCAGCGAACGCGCGTTGTCCGGATGGATCCTGGCGATGAGATTCTCGGCCCGCATGTCGAGGAATGCCAACTTCATGCCTTCGCGGATCGTGCGGGAGCCAAGGTTTCGGCCCCATTTGTCACTGTCTCCGATCGCCAGGACTATCTCGCAATTCGAGCCGGTCTTGATGAGACGGACAAAGCCCACCGGGGCGTCATGCCGGTCATGGGCCATGAAGAATCGGCCGCCCCGATTGAATAGATGGGTCAGGATCGGCAACTGAGTCCGGTCGATGGCTTGCTCGATGGAGCGGGAGACATGACGTGAATCGCTCAGATAACAGGTGACCCGCTCATCCTCCAACCAATTCATCAGCGTCAGCGCATGTGCCCGAGTAATTTCAGGGCACAGCGAAATGAAAGGCTTGTTCATCTTCACCACACTCATTTGTAAAGGATGAAAGCCCTTCATGGCTGTGGCCATGACGGTTCTTTCGGCAACCGGTCATGTTAAGACATTTCGGGGTTAATGCCGAGCAACTGACGCAGGCTCCTGTTGGCCAGCCAAGAGCAAGCTTGAGCGCGAGGATTTGCATTCCTGCACCTGGGCTTTCAATTGCATTTGCTGCTGATCACACGCCCGGCAACATAGGCGTTCATTGGCTGAACTGCCGTCGGCGTCGGGTGAGTCGCTGGGAACACGAGGCGGTGCTCGAGGATATGCAGTCCCGCTTGGATCAGGCACCGGAGATGATGCGCATCCGCCGTCAGACGGTGGAGCATCCATTTGGCACACTGAAGGCCTGGATGGGCGCCACCCATTTACTCACCCGAACGCTCGACCGGGTAAGCACGGAAATGAGCCTGCATGTGCTCGCCTACAGCTTCAAACGGGTGCTCAGCCTGCTGGGCAATAGTGCACTGATGGCCGCGATGAGGGCCTGAAACCCTCTTCGCGCCCCGATGAACTCGTCGCGCAGCATCACGGAAGCTGCAGTTTCCCGAATCAGTTGAATGACTCGGGGCGACACGTCAGAAGCCCGCAGGGCCTCTGAGCGCCGCTATAACAATCCAATAACCAGCAATCCATCACACGCTGCGTTTTTACACAGCCTGGGCCAGAAGCGGGCATTTCTTCTATGATGTCACAACGCAATCACACGTAGACAACAGGGATGTCCATGAAGCTATTGCTCAGCTCCACCCTTCTTATCGCCTCGATCACCTGCGCCCATGCGGCTGGCACGCCCAATGTGCTTGGACAGACCTACGACACAGCCAGGCAGACCCTGGCCGCAGCCGGTATTACGCCGCTGACTCAGGAAGAAGTAGCGAAGGTTTCCTCCGAACCCGTCGACGACTCCGTCACCGAACAGCGCCAGCAAGGGCGACCGGAGGTTGAGAGTTGCAGCGGCGCAGGAGTTTTCTACTGCTATTACCTGCTGAAGAACAAGGACGGCGACATCTATGGCGCCAGCGTCTACATCCCCGAAGGCGGCGGTAATGATCGTGTGGAGAAGCTCGAAAAAACCAGCCGCCACCTTGAGCTTCCCGGCGCGAATGGTCGCTACGCGGCCGATGCCACTACCATTGCGCTCAACGCCCTGCAGATGCGCGTAGCGGCGGGCCAATGCGATGAGGCATGCGTCCAGGAAGAAATCGCCAGGCTCGCGCCGAAGAAGCTGCCAGTGATCAAATCGACCAACGATATGTTCACCGGCAAGCCGATACCGGACTACCGCAACCTCAATATCGCCGAACTGATGGAGATCACCCAGCAGCGCCAACTGGGGACCGTGAGCTTCGGCAACCCCGAATACGACTTCAACGCCTCGCCGGTATCCAAAGCCTTGTTCCTGGCCTCGAAGCAATCGACCCGCTACTGCCGCGAGGCGCCCAAGGGGCTGACCTGCACCCTGATCTTCATGGACAACCAGGGCTTCATGATCAAGGTCGAGATGACCGGCACCGACCTTGGCACCATGCGCTCCTCGGCTGTGTGGATCGCGAATGCCGACGACGACATGAAGGATGTCTCCGAACCCGCTCAACGCCAGTACGTTCAGGGGTTCCGCGATGCGCGGCTGGCCAGCGAGGATCCACGCGCCTTCCGCTCGCTCATGAAGACCCGCTACGACAAGACCGTGGACGCCCAGATGATGATCGTCCAGGGCCTGGAGTCCAACGTGAAGGATCAGGGCACCTGCAGCCGCCTGCTCAACCGGGCCTACCTGTATGTGGGCGGCAACAATCCCGAGCCGATGAAAGAACGCGCCATCGATGAAACCATCACCGTGCTGAACAAGTCGCAGTGCTTCATCCAGCCCATGTGATGCTCGCGGGCATCGTCAGTATCGACTGGCGGCGCCCGCAATTCGCTCCGAACCAGGGGCGCAAGCCTCATCATCTGCCTGGAGGAGTGGCTCCTCACGGTATCCATCTTCGTTGCCGGCGCAAGAGTCCGCTGCTGGAAGCGGATGCAAAGTCCGGGACGACCATGTTGATCACCACCGCACTCATGCTCGCTCCTTCACTTCCTGCATGCAGGCGATACCTGGCACCAAGGTGGACGACAGCACACCTCAAACGCTGGACTCGAAGCTCGGCACCGCTTCGAACAGGTCGGCGACCAGGCCGTAGTCGGCAACCTGGAAGATCGGCGCCTCTTCGTCCTTGTTGATCGCAACGATCACTTTCGAATCCTTCATGCCCGCCAGGTGCTGGATGGCACCGGAGATGCCAACGGCCACGTACAGTTGCGGCGCGACGATCTTGCCGGTCTGGCCGACCTGCATGTCGTTCGGCACGAAGCCGGCGTCAACGGCAGCGCGAGAAGCGCCGACGGCAGCGCCCAGCTTGTCGGCCAGGGAGTAGAGGATCTTGAAGTTGTCGCCATTGCCCATGCCGCGGCCGCCGGAAACGACGATCTTGGCAGCGGTCAGCTCCGGACGGTCGGACTTGGCCAGCTCTTCACCAACGAAGGCGGACTTGCCGGCATCGGCCGGGCCGGAAACCGCTTCGACAGCGGCGGAGCCACCTTCGGCGGCAGCGGCGTCGAAGCCGGTGCCACGCACGGTGATGACCTTGACGGCAGCCGAGGACTGCACGGTAGCGATGGCGTTACCGGCATAGATCGGGCGCTTGAAGGTGTCGGCGCTGACGACTTCGATGATCTCGGAGATCTGGTCGACGTCCAGCAGAGCAGCGACGCGCGGCAGGAAGTTCTTGCCGTTGGTTGTGGCGGCGGCCAGCACGTGGCTGTAGCCCTTGCCCCCCTCCTCTTTCACAAGCTCAGCGATCAGCGGAGCAACGTTCTCCGGCAGTTGATGAGCGTAAGCGGCGTTGTCGGCGACCAGCACCTTGGAAACGCCTGCGATCTTGGCAGCGGCTTCGGCCACACTACCAACGTTCTGGCCAGCGACCAGAACAACGATGTCGCCACCAATATTCCGGGCGGCGATCCGTTGCGCAGCAGCGACGGTGTTCAGGGTGGCAGCGCCCAGTGCGCCGTCTGTTTTTCCAGAGGAAGTGTGCTCAGCGATTACCAGGATAGCCATCAGATTACTTTCGCCTCGTTCTTCAGTTTCTCGACCAGTTCAGCAACGGACTTGACCTTGATGCCGGCGCTACGGGCAGCCGGAGCTTCGACTTTCACGGTCTTCACGGTGGAAGCGGTGGAAACGCCAAGGGCGTCCGGGGTCACCACGTCCAGCGGCTTCTTCTTTGCCTTCATGATGTTCGGCAGCGATGCGTAGCGCGGCTCGTTCAGGCGCAGGTCGGTGGTGACGATCGCCGGCAGGTTCAGGGCAACGGTCTGCAGGCCGCCGTCGATTTCACGGGTGACGTTGACCTTGTCGCCAGCCACTTCCACCTTGGAAGCGAAGGTGCCCTGCGCGTAGCCGGTCAGCGCAGCCAGCATCTGGCCGGTCTGGTTGTTGTCGCTGTCGATGGCCTGCTTGCCGAGAATGACCAGTTGCGGTTGCTCTTTATCGACGATGGCTTTCAGGGCCTTGGCGATGGCCAGGGAGTTCAGTTCGTCGTTGCTCTCCCCCTTGATTGCCTCGACGAGGATGGCGCGATCAGCACCCAGCGCCAGCGCGGTACGCAGTTGCTCCTGAGCGGCGTTCGGGCCGACGGAGACCGCAACGATCTCGGTGGCGATGCCTTTCTCTTTCAGGCGAACGGCTTCTTCCACGGCGATTTCGCAGAAGGGGTTCATGGACATCTTGACGTTGGCGAGATCGACGCCGGAGTTATCCGCCTTGACGCGGACCTTGACGTTGTAATCGACCACGCGCTTGACGGCTACGAGGACTTTCATGGGGACTCCTGAAAAAAACCGGGCCTTGCGGGCCCGGAACAAGGGGTGACTCTGTGCGGGTTCGGCCCGTAGGGCGAATAACCGCTTGCGGTTATCCGCCGTCATTCGGGCATCGGCGGATAACGCTGGCGCGCTATGCGCTCACGTCCATCAACTGGCTGAACACCTGCTGGTGATGGTCGTCATCGCCGAACTGGTGGCTGATCATCACCAGATGCTTGGCGTAGTGCGAGCCGAGGTACTCATCGGTGAGGCCGATACCGCCGTGCAACTGAATGCACTGTTCGGAGATGAAGCGCCCTGCCCGGCTGACGATGAACTTGGCGGCTGCCAGGGCGCGGCTGCGCTCGATGCTGTCCGGCTGATCGGCGACGCAGGCGGCGAGAATCGCCATGCTGCTCGCCTGGTCCAGCTCGCTGCGCATGTCCACCATGCGGTGCTGCAGGACCTGGAACGAACCGATGGGCACACCGAACTGCTTGCGCGTCTTGAGGTACTCCAGGGTCAGGTCACAGGTGGCTTCCATCGCCCCCACCGCCTCGGCGCATTGCGCGGCGATGGCACGGCCCTGCTGGTAGCGCAGCGCGGCGAAGGCATTGCCCGGCTCGCCCAGCACCTGCTCGGCGGCGACGAAAGCGCCATCCAGGTACAGCTCGCATGCCTTGAAGCCGTCAGCGGTCGGATAGACGCGGCGCTTGACGCCCGCCTCGGTCGGATCGAGGAGGAACAGGCCCAGGCCCTGCTCGTCGCGCTCGCCGCCGGAAACCCGCGCCGACACCAGGATCATCCCGGCGCTGTGTCCGCCGATCACCGCGACCTTGCGGCCGCTCAGCCGCCAGCCGCCGTTCACCGGCTCCGCGCGGGTGGCCACGGCGTTCAGTTCGTAATGGCTCTGCGGTTCCTCGAAGGCCACCGCCAGTTGCAGTTCGCCGCTGGCGACCGAACCCAGCAACCGGTCCTTCTGCGCCTCACTGCCCAGTTGGGCGAGCAGCCCGCCGGCGAACACCACCGATTGCAGGTAAGGCTCCAGGCACAGGCCGCGGCCCAGTTCGGTGTGCACCAGCATGCTTTCCACGCCACCACCGAAGCCACCATAGGCTTCCGGCAGGGAAACACCGGTCAGGCCCAGTTCGCCGAGCTGGCGCCAGAACTCTGCGCCATAGCCCAGCTCGCTGCGGCGGAAGGCTTCGCGCTGTTCGAATCCATAGGCGTCGCGCACCAGACGCGCCGCCGTATCCTGCAGCATCTGCTGCTCTTCATTGAGTTTGAAGTCCATGATCGGCTGCCTCTCAGAGTCCGAGGTTCACTTTGGAAACGATGTTCTTCTGGATCTCGTTGGAGCCGCCGTAGATCGAAAGCTTGCGCATGATGAAGTACTGGCTGGCGGCGGTGGCGCTGTAGTCGGTGTGCAGCAGATCGCCGGAGTTGGCCTGGTCCATTTCCTCTTCCAGGAACGGCAGCGCGTATGGGCCTACCGCCTTGCGCAGCAAGTGCGTGATGGCCTGGCGGATCTCGGTGCCGCGCACCTTGAGGATCGAGCTTTCCGCACCACTACCGGCACCCTCGCGGGCGGCGGCGAGGATGCGCAGGTTGCTCATCTCGGCAGCCATCAGCTGCATTTCCACTTCCGCAACCTGGGCGCGGAACAGCGGGTCCTCGATCAGCGGCCTGCCAGCCTTGAGCTCGCGGCCGGCGATGGCCTTGAGCTGGCGCAGCAACTGCTTGGAGAAGCCGATGCCGGCAAGCCCCGTGCGCTCGTGAGTGAGCAGATACTTGGCGCAGGTCCAGCCTTCGTTTTCCTTGCCCACCAGATTGGCCACCGGGACTTTCACGTTGTCGAAGAACACTTCGTTGACTTCGTGTTCGCCATCCAGGGTGATGATCGGCCGCACGGTCACGCCCGGCGACTTCATGTCGATCAGCAGGAAGCTGATGCCGCGCTGTGCCTGGGCCTGCGGGTCGGTGCGCACCAGGCAGAAAATCCAGTCGGCGTGCTGGCCCATCGTCGTCCAGGTCTTCTGGCCGTTGACGATGTAGTGCTCGCCTTCGCGTACCGCGCGGGTCTTCAGGCTGGCGAGGTCAGAGCCCGAGCCCGGCTCGGAGTAACCCTGCGCCCACCAGTCGGTCATGTCGAGGATGCGCGGCAGGTAATGGGCCTTCTGCTCCTCGTTGCCGAACTTGATGATCACCGGCCCGACCATTACCGCGCCAAAGGGCAGCACACGCGGCGCACCGAAGATCGCGCACTCTTCCTCGAAGATGTACTTCTGCACCACGCTCCAGCCGGTGCCGCCGTATTCCACCGGCCACAGCGAGGCATGCCAGCCGCGCTCGTTCAGGGTGCGCATCCAGAAGACGTTGTCTTCCTTGCTCAGACGTTTGCCGAGCTTGACCTTGGCGGCCAGGTCGGCCGGCAGCTTGTCGCGCAGGAAGGTCCGCACTTCCTCGCGGAAGGCCAGCTCTTCGGGCGTGTAGTGGATGTCCATCGAGGTGTTCCTCAGACCTGTTGTTCTTGTGGGCCGCGCAGGCGCGACGAGTTGGGTGCCGGGGTCGAGTATCGGGATGCGGCGCAGGGCTGGCTGTAGTTCGTTCGGACCAATTTCGGGAGGGATTTTCTTGCCGGTACAGAAAGCGAAAAGCCCGCACGGCATGCGCCGGCGGGCCTTCGCTTGGTTTTCTGCAGGTGCTGTGCGGGATCAGAGGGCCGCGTCACTTCCCAGGAACGCCGTCACCTGGCTCGACAGCGTGCCGCCATTGCCGTGCAGCAGCGCGATATCGGCCTTCTTCAACTGCCGTGCGCCGGCCTGGCCGCGAATCTGCGTCACCGCTTCGAGGATCAGGAACATCCCGTACATGCCCGGATGCACACAGGACAGTCCCCCGCCGTTGGTGTTCACCGCCAACTCGCCGCCGGGAGCGATGCGTCCTCCCTGGACGAAGCGTCCGCCCTCACCCTTCGGGCAGAAACCGAGGTCTTCGAGGAACAGGATGGTGTTGATGGTGAAGGCGTCGTAGAGCATCACCAGGTCGATGTCTGCGTGGCTCACCCCCGCCATCTGCATGGCCCGTGGGCCGCTTTCCGAGGCAGCAGTAACGGTCAGGTCAGGCATGCACACCACCGAGCGGTGCCATTGCGCGCCGCCGGCGCCGAGGAAGTACGCCGGCTTGTTCGGCAGGTCGCGAGCGCGGTCGGCGCGCACCATGATGCAGGCACCGGCGCCGTCGGTGACCAGGCAGCAGTCGGCAGCGCTCAGCGGGTCGCTGACCATCCGCGAGGCGAGCACGTCGTCCAGCGAAAGCGGGCCGCGGGCGAAGGCTTCCGGGTTGAGATTGGCCCAGCCACGCGCCGCCACCGCCACTTCCGCCAGTTGCTCGCGAGTGGTGCCGTACTGGTGCATGTGACGGCTGGCCGCCAGTGCATACGAAGTGATCGGATGGCGCGGTTTGTAGGCCGTCTCGTGCCACTGCGGCTCGCTCATCGACACCAGCTTGCCGCCGGCGGTGCGCTGGTTGGAGCCGTAGCAGATCAGCGCCACGTCGCACAGGCCGGCCTGCAACGCCAAGGTTGCCTGCAGCAAGTGCCATTCGAAGCTGGAGCCGCCGACATTGGTGCCGTCGACGAACTTCGGCCTGATGCCCAGGTACTCGCACACCGAGAGCGTCGGGAAGGCATGGGAACTGGTGGCGGAGAACACCGCATCGACGTCGGAGAGCTTGAGCCCGGCGTCGGCGATGGCCTTCAGCGATGCCTGGCCGAGCAGCTCCATCGCGCTGAAGCCGTGGGCCTCGCCGATGCCGGCACTGCCGATGCCGACGATGGCGGTCTTGCCGCGAAGGGACGAATTCATGCCTGCACCTCATCGATCACGTCGAACACCACGAGCGCCTGCCCGTCTTCCTCCAGCACCCGTGCGCGCACGCGGCTGCCGATGGCGGCGGTTTCCCGGTCCGCGACGCGCGACATCATCCGCACGCCTTCGTCCAGGTCGATCAGCGCCACGTTGTGGCTGGCGTTGCGCGAGCGGTTCACGGTGATGGCGTAGATACGTCCGGTACCGGCAGCTTCGACCCATTCCAGGTCGGTTTCGCCAGTGCCGGGGATCGCCACCCGCGGGTAGAACACGTAGCGGCCAGTGGAAACGCTGCGCTGCAGCATGAAGCGGCCCTCCTGGAGGAACCGCTGGTATTGCGCCTCCGGCCCCACGGGCGCGGCGCTCTGGGAAACTTCAGCCATGCTTGGTTCCTCGTTCAGCTCGGATCGGCGCGGCCATGCAGGCTGCGCGTGTTGTTGATGAAAGTACCCTTGCCACGCGCCACCAGGGTGTCGCCGTCGAGCAGGCTGCAACTGGCCACGCTGATGTTGCGGCCAAGCTTGTGGATCTGTACCTGGACCTCGATCCAGCGCCCCGGCAGCGCCGGGCTCAGGTAGTCCATGTCGAGGTTGATGGTGGCCGGCGGCAGCTCGGCGCCGGCGGTCAGCTTGATGGTCGTGCCGAAGCCGGTATCGGCCAGGGTGGCGAGGAAGCCGCCGTGGGCGATACCCAGCGGGTTCAGGTGCTCGGGCAGGATGCGCGCGGCCACCATGCGGCGTTCCAGGTTGACGTACACGCCCTGGCAGTTGTTGACGAAACCGGGGCGCGACATCGGCTGGAATCCCGCCGGAACCACGCCGCTTTCTCCCACGAAGTCCGCCGTGCTCATGCCTCGTCCTCCAGGAAGCGGCGGGCCGAATCGAGGCTGCTGCGGCACTCGCGGACCATTCGCTGGATCAGCTCCGCGCAACTGGGAATGTCGTCGATCAGCCCCACACACTGCCCGGCGGTGACGATACCGTCGTCTGCCGTGCCGTTCTCCAGCGCGGCGCGGCCACGGGCGCCGGCCACCAGGTGGCGGATGTCCTCGAACTGCGCGTTGCCACGCTGTTCGATGCTCACCACTTCCTCGGAGATCGGGTTGCGCAGCACCCGTGCGGTGTTGTGCAAGGTGCGGAAGATCAGCCGGGTATCGCGCTCGGTGGCGCCAACCAGGGCACGCTTGATGTTGTCGTGGATCGGCGCCTCACGGGTGGCGCAGAAGCGCGTGCCCATGTTCACCCCTTCGGCGCCCAGGGCCAGCGCGGCAGCCATGCCGCGACCATCGGCGATACCGCCGGAGGCGACTACCGGAATCTGCAGGCGACTGGCCGCCAGCGGAATCAGCACCAGCCCGGGCACGTCATCCTCGCCAGGGTGCCCGGCGCACTCGAAGCCGTCGATGGACACCGCGTCCACCCCCAGGCTCTGCGCCTTGAGTGCGTGGCGCACGGCCACGCACTTGTGGATCACCGTCATGCCGGCGGCCTTTGCGCGGGCGATGTGTTCGCCGGGATTGTTGCCGGCGGTTTCCAGCACCTTCACACCACTGGCGATGATGACGTCCAGATACTGCTCGTAGGGCGGCGGGTTGATCGACGGCAGCAGGGTCAGGTTGACCCCGAACGGTTGGTCGGTCAGCGTGCGGCAGCGCGCGATCTCCTCGGCAAGGGCCTCCGGGGTCGGCTGCGTCAGCGCGGTGAGAATGCCCAGGCCGCCGGCGTTGGACACTGCGGCGGCCATCTCCGCGCGGCCAACCCACATCATGCCGCCCTGAATGATCGGGTAGCGAATGCCGAGCAATTCGGTAATACGTGTTTTCATCGAAGTTCTCCGCGATTCACTGGTCGAACAGGATCACCGAGCGCGCCAGTTCGCCCCGGCGCAGCTCGTCGAAGCCCTGGTTGATCTGCGCAAGCTCGATGCGCTGGGAGATCAGTTCGTCGAGCTTCAGCCGGCCTTGCAGGTAGAAGTCCACCAGCCTGGGGAGGTCCACCGGAAAACGGTTCGAACCCATGAACGAGCCCTGGATCCGCCGTTCGGCGAGGAAGTCCAGGCCGCTCAGCTCCAACTTCACGCCGGGCTTGATCATGCCGATGACGGTAGCGCTGCCGCCGCGCGCAAGCATGGCGAAGGCCTGCTCGGCGGTCTGCTTCAGGCCGATGCACTCGAAGGCGTGCTGCACGCCGCCACGGGTCAGCTCCAGCACCTGCTGCACGGCGTCGCCGTCCTTGGCGTTGATCACATCGGTGGCGCCGAAGGTCTTCGCCAGCTCCAGCTTGGAATCGAGCATGTCGATGGCGATGATCCGCCCTGCTCCGGCCAGCGCCGCGCCATTGACGGTCGACAGGCCGATGCCGCCGCAACCGATCACCGCCACCGTTTCGCCCGGACGCACCTTGGCGGTGTTGAACACCGCGCCGGTTCCGGTGATCACCGCGCAACCGAGCACGGCGGCACGGTCCAGCGGCATGTCGCGGCGGATCGCCACGCAGGCGTTTTCGTGCACCAGCATCTGCTCGGCGAAGGCCGAGAGGTTCATGAACTGGTTGACCGGCTTGAGGCTGGCGACCTCGCTCAGGCGCGGCTCTTCGTCCTTGCCGCGCTTGGTTTCCGGCGACACGCACAGCGACAGGTGGCCGGACACGCAGTGCGGACAGTGCCCGCAGAATGCCGAGAGACAAGTGACCACGTGGTCGCCCGGCTTCACCGAGCGCACCTCCGAGCCCACCTGCTCGACGACCCCGGCGGCCTCATGGCCGAGGATCACCGGCATCGGCCAGGGGTAGGCGCCTTCGATGAAGTGCAGGTCGGAATGACACAGCCCCACGGCGCGGGTGCGGATCAGCACCTCACGCGGGCCAGGCTTGCCGATGGCGACGTCCTCGATGCTCAGAGGCGTGCCCGGCTGGCGCAATACGGCAGCTTTCATGCTCGTTCCTCAGCGGCAGATCATGGCGGCAACGGCCTGGCGAACCGGCTCGACGTACGGCGGGCGCATCAGGTCCGGGCCGTCGGCGGGCTTGAACACCGCCTTGGCGTGGCTGAATGCGCGGAAACCGTCGCGGCCGTGGTAGGCGCCCATGCCCGACGGGCCGACACCGCCGAACGGCAGGCTCTCGATACCGACGTGCTTGATCACATCGTTGATGGTCACCCCGCCGGAGGTAGTGCGACGCAGCACCAGCGCCTGCTCGTCGGCATCACTGCCGAAGTAGTACAGGCCCAGCGGACGCGGATGGGCGTTGATGTAGTCGATGACCTCGCCGATCTCGCGGTACGGCTTGATCGGCAGTAGCGGGCCGAAGATTTCGTCCTGCATCACTCGCAGTTCGTCGCCGGGGTTGCGCAGCAGGGTCGGCACTACCTTGTGCCCGCCTTGCGCGGCGAAGTCCTCACCGGCCGGGTTCAGCTCGACCAGCTCGACACCGGCTGCACGCGCTTCCTCCAGGTAGCCCAGCAGGCGCTGCTGGTGGCGAGCGTTGATCACCGAGGTGTAGTCGGGGTTGTCGCGCAGGCTCGGGTAGAAGCGCGCCACCACCTCGCGGGCGCTGGCGATGAAGTCGTCCAGCGACTCTTCGGGGACGAACACGTAGTCCGGCGCCAGGCAGATCTGCCCGGCGTTGTGCAGCTTGCCGGCGACGATCTTCTGTACCGCGGCCTGGAAGTCCGCCGAGCGGGAAATGATGGTAGGCGACTTGCCGCCAAGCTCCAGGGTGACCGGCACCAGGTTCTCCGCGGCGGCGCGCATCACCTGCTTGCCGATGCTGGTGGCACCGGTGAACAGCAGATGATCGAACGGCTGCGCGCAGAACGCCTGGCCGACTTCCGGCCCGCCGGTGACGACAGCGACTTCGTCCTCGGCGTACACCGAAGCGATCATCCGGGCGATCAGCTCCGAACTGTGCGGCGTGAATTCCGAAGGTTTGATGATTGCCCGGTTGCCGGCGGCCAGAACCCCGGCCAGGCCGGTGAAGACCATGTTCACCGGGAAGTTCCACGGCGTCACGATGCCCACCACGCCCAGCGGCTGGTATTCCACCCAGGCTTCGCCACGCTCGCAGTGGCGCGGCTCCGGCTGCATCCAGCCGGCGAGCTGGGCCTTGGTCTGTTTCAGGCTCATCAGCGGCGAAAGCACTTCCACCACGCGGGAGAAGTCATCGCTGCGCTGACCGAAGTCGGCGCGCACGGCGGCGACGATTTCGTCCTGGTGATCGACCAGCAGGCCGATGGCGCGGTCGATCAGTTCGATGCGGCGCTCGGCGCTCATCGGTTCGCTGGCCAGGTGCGCGGCGCGCTGGCAGTCGAGAATGGCGCGGACCGCGGCGCCGGGGCAGGTCTGGGTCATGACGGTTCTCCTTGTGTGTTCAGTCGTCGCGCAACGTCGGCCACTGGTACATCGGGGCCTCCTTGCGCATGAAGCGGGCCGAGGCTTCCTTCACGTAGCTGGAGGTGAGCGCCACGGCCTGGGCGGCGGCCTCGGCGTCGAGCTGGCTGGCCAGGTCGTTCTCGAAGCTGCGGGCGAGCAGGCGCTTGCTCATGGCGAAGGCCGGCGGCGACATCTGCGCCACGGCCCGTGCCAGCTCCTCGGCGCGGGCGACGGCACGTGCGCCGGCATGGGTTTCCAGGGCGATGCCCAGTTGCACGGCTTCGGCGGCGCCGATCTCGCGGGCCGAATAGAGGATTTCCCGCGCCCGCTGCATGCCCACCAGGCGCGGCAGCAGCCAGGAGGCGGCAAGGTCCGGGACCAGGCCAATGCGGGCGAAGGCCATGCAGAAGCGTGCCCGGTCGCTGGCGATGACGAAGTCGGCGGCCAGGGCCAGGCTGAAGCCGGCGCCGTAGGCCACGCCGTCCACCAGCGCCACCACGGGGCGGTCGAAGTCTGCCAGAGCGGCCAGCAGACGATTGGTTTCGGTCATGCGCATGCGCACCGCGCCAGCTTCCGGCGTGCCGCCCATGCTGCCAACATCGCCGCCGGAGCAGAACGCCCCGCCAGCACCGCTGAGCAGCAAGGCGCGTACCTCGGGGTCGCGGCGCAGCGCGGTAAGTGCGTCGATCAGCTCGGCGACCATTGCCGTGGACAGCGCGTTCTTGCGCTCAGGATTGGCCAGCGTCAGCCGCGCCAGTCCGTCTTCGATGGAAAGTTCGATGCTAGACATGCGTACCTCGCGGCGGCAGCCCGGCGGGAGTAGCCGGCCCGTACCCGTGGTACGGCCCGGCGCGCCCGCATCACAGGGTGCGGGCGATGATTTCCTTCATGATTTCGTTGGAGCCGCCGAAGATGCGGCCCACTCGCGCGTTGGCGTACATCCGCGCAATCGGGTACTCCAGCATGTAGCCGTAGCCACCGTGCAGTTGCAGGCATTCATCGATCACCTGGCAGTTCTGCTGGGTGCACCACCACTTGGCCATCGCGGCAGTCTCACCGGACAGCTCGCCCTTGAGCACCTTGACCATGCAGTCGTCGACGAAGGCTCGGGCGATGGTCGCCACGCTCTTGCACTCGGCGAGCTTGAAGCGGGTGTTCTGCAGATCCAGCAGGGTCTGGCCGAAGACTTTGCGGCTACGCACGTATTCGGCGGTTTCTTCGACCGCGCGCTCCATCGTCGCCAACGCGCCGAGGGCGATGATCATGCGTTCCTGGGGCAACTGCTGCATCAACTGGATGAAGCCCTTGCCTTCCTCCGGGCCGAGCAGATTGGCGGCAGGCACGCGCACATCGTCGAAGAACAGCTCGGTGGTGTCCTGGCCCTTCTGGCCGATCTTCTCCAGGATGCGGCCACGGCGGAAGCCGGCCAGTTCCCTGGTCTCGATGACGATGATCGAGGTGCCCTTGGCGCCCTTCTCCGGGTCGGTCTTGGCCACCACCAGGATGATGTCGGCATGGAAGCCGTTGGTGATGAAGGTCTTCGAGCCGTTGATCACGTACTCGTCGCCATCGCGCACGGCGCGGGTCTTGATCGCCTGCAGGTCGGAGCCGGCGCCCGGCTCGGACATGGCGATGGCGCCCACCAGTTCGCCGCGTGCCATCTTCGGCAGCCACGCAAGCTTCTGCTCCTCGCTGGCGTAACGCAGGATATAGTGCGCGACGATGCCACTGTGCACGTTGGTGCCCAGGCTGGTGCACATCGCCCGGCTCTGCTCCAGGGTGACGATGGCGTCGTGGGCGAAGGTGCCACCGCCGCCGCCGTACTGTTCGGGAATGCTCGGCAGCAACATGCCGAATTCGCCGGCCTTGAGCCAGATGTCGCGGTCGATGTGCTGCTGCTTCCACCAGCGCTCCTCATGGGGCACCAGTTCGTTGGCGATAAAACGGCGAATGGAGTCCTGGAAGATCACCAGGTCATCGGTGATCCACGGCGATTGAGTGGCGCTCATGGCGGCTCCTCGGCAAGCGATTGAGAGAGGGCCGGCCGCGCGAGGCGGCCGGCAGCGGGACGGTCAGGGGCGACCGCCGCCGACGATCAGCACCTGGCCGGAGACGTAGTTGGATTCCGGGATGCAGAACAGGTACACGCCACCGGCGGCCTCTTCCGGGGTACCGGCGCGGCCCATCGGGATCAGCGCGGCGGCGTTCTTCGCCATCTGCTCGCTGATGCCGACCTTCAGCTCGCGGCCACCGACGTTGATGGTGGCGCCCTCTCCCGCCGCGGCGGAGGTCAGGCGAGTCTCGATCAGGCCGAAGGCGACGCTGTTGACGCAGACCTTGTAGCGGCCCCATTCCTTGGCCAGGGCCTTGGTCAGGCCGTTGATCGCGGACTTGGCGGCCGAGTAGTTGGCCTGGCCGGGGTTACCCATGACGCCGGAAACCGACGAGATGTTGACCACCTTGCGGAACACCTCGCGGCCTTCCCCGGCTTCCTTCTTGGCGGCTTCGCGGAAATGCCCGGAAGCGGCGCGCAGGATGCGGAACGGCGCGGAGACGTGAACTTCCATGATGTCGTCCCACTGCTGGTCGGTCATCTTCTGGATCACGTTGTCCCAGGTGTAGCCGGCGTTGTTGACGATGATGTCGAGGCCGCCGAAGGAGTCCAGCGCGGTCTTCACGAAACGCTCGCCAAAATCCTTGTCGGTAACGCTGCCGACGCAGGCGACGGCGCGGCCGCCTTCGGCGACGATCTGCGCGACCACTTCCTCGGCGGGTGCCGCGTCGAGGTCGTTGACCACCACGGCGGCACCGTCGCGGTGCAGTTTCAGGGCGATCTCACGACCGATGCCACGACCGGAGCCGGAGACGATGGCGACCTGGCCTGCGAGTTTCTTGCTCATTGTTGTTCTCCTGTTTCAGGCGTCCAGGGCCACGACGGCTTCGCCGGACAGTTTGATTTCACCCGCCTGGTTGCGGGTGGTGATTTCCAGACGCACGGTGCCGGCGGCCTCGTCCTTTTCCAGCACGCGGCCACAGCAGGTGATGGCATCGCCGAGCTGGGTGATGGCAGCGAAGCGCACCGAAAATCCGCGCAGACGTTCCTGCGCTACCCAGTTGGTCAGCAGCCGGCCGAGGTAGGCCATCGACAGCATTCCGTGGGCGAACACGTCGGGCATGCCGGCCTTCTTCGCGAAGTCGATATCGACGTGGATCGGGTTGTGGTCCCCCGAGGCGCCGCAGTACAGCGCCAGCGTGGTGCGGTTCACCGGGTCGGTGGTGAAGCTCGGCAGTTCATCGCCGACGGCGATTGCATTCAGGTTCACGTGCGGCTCCTTCAATTGCGTACGACCAGGCTGTTGCGCAGTTCCGCCACCAGCTCTCCGGCGCCATTGGTCACGCGGGTTTCGCGCACCACGAATTCCAGGGCGCCGCCCTTCTTGTCGTAGATATCGACGATCTTCGTCTCGAAGGACAGGCGCTCGCCGGCGAAGGCCATGCGGTGGTAAGTGAAGCCCTGCTCGGCATGTAGGATTCGGCCGAGGTCGATGTTCAGGCGCTTGAGCACCGAACCCGAGCCGCCGGCTTCCATGTCCAGGCAAAAAAGGAAAGTCGGCGGCACCGGCAGGCCGGGGTAGCCGGCATCGCGGGCAGCAGTCTCGTCGCTGTAGCGCGGGTCCGCCTGGCCGGTAGCCTTGGCGAAGAAGCGCAGACGTCCCGCTTCCACCAGTTGCGTGTGGCTGGAAACCACCGCGCCGATATGGCTCTTGTCGATCATGCTCGCGGCTCCCTGTCACTGACGCTGGAACAGCGTGACGACACAGGCGCCGCCAAGGCCCAGGTTGTGCTGCAGGGCAAAGCGCGCGCCTTCCACCTGAGTGGCATCGGCGCTGCCGCGCAGCTGGCGGGTCAGCTCGAAGCACTGGGCAAGGCCCGTGGCCCCCAGCGGGTGGCCCTTGGACAGCAGGCCGCCGGACGGGTTGGTGACGATGCGACCACCGTAGGTGTTGTCGCCGTCGAGGATGAATTTCTCGGCGCTGCCCTCGGGGGTCAGCATCAGGCCCTCGTAGGTGATCAGCTCGTTGGCGGTGAAGCAGTCGTGCAGTTCCACCACCTGGATGTCCTGCGGGCCGACGCCAGCTTTCTCGTATACCGCGGTAGCGGCGTTGCGGGTCATGTCGTAGCCGACCACTTTGCGCATGTCGCCTTCGTCGAAGGTGCTGTTGCGGTCGGTGGTCATGGCCTGGGCGGCGATCACCACGTCGGTGCGCAGGCCGTGCTTCCTCGCGAACGCTTCGGAGCAGACGATGGCCGCGGCGGCACCGCAGGTCGGCGGGCAGCACTGCAGGCGGGTCAGCGGGTCGAAGATCATCGGCGCAGCCATGACTTCCTCGACGCTGACCACGTTGCGGAACACCGCCAGCGGGTTGCGCGCGGCATGCTGGCTGGTCTTTACGCGGATACGGGCGAAGGTTTCGCGGCTGATGCCGTATTCCTTCATGTAGGCGCGCCCGGCGCCTCCGAAGAACTGGGCGGCACGTGGAGCCTGCTCGTCGAAGCCCTGGATCTGCTGCATGGTCTTGGCGAAACGATCCATCGGGCCGGTGCGGTCGGTGTAGGCACCCTTGAGCGCACCCGGCACCATCTGCTCGAAGCCCAGGGCGATGGCACAGTCCACCGCACCGCTTTCCACGGCCTGACGCGCCAGGAACAGGGCGGTGGAGCCGGTGGCGCAGTTGTTGTTGACGTTGATCACCGGGATGCCGGTCAGGCCCACGCCGTATACCGCGGCCTGGCCGCAAGTGGAATCGCCGTAGACGTAGCCGACATAGGCTTGCTGCACCAGGGCGTAGTCGACGCCGGCGTCGGCCAGGGCAGCCTTGGCCGCATTCGCGCCCATGATGTGGTATTCGTCGCTCTGGCCTGGCTTGGTGAAGGGGATCATGCCGACCCCGGCCACCACTACTTTATTGCTCATGTGTTTCTCCTTGGGGATGGGCGTGTCGCGCACCGTCAGTTGACGGCGCGTTTCTGGTCTTTCCAGTAGGGGGCGCGCAGGTCGCGCTTGAGGACCTTGCCTGCCGCCGAAAGCGGCAGCGAGGTCACGAATTCCACGGATTTCGGGCACTTGTAGCCGGCGATGTGCTGGGCGCAGTGGGCGCGGATGTCGTCGGGGCAGACGTCGCTGCCCGCGTGCAGCACCACCACCGCGTGCACCGCCTCGCCCCAGCGCTCGTGGGGGATGCCGATCACCGCGCAGCTCTGCACGGCCGGGTGACGGGCCACCACGTTCTCGACCTCGGCGGAGTACACGTTCTCGCCGCCGGTGACGATCATGTCCTTCAGGCGGTCGACGATGAACAGGAAGCCGCGCTCGTCCATGTAGGCGCCGTCACCGGTGTGCAGCCAACCGTTGCGCAGGGCCTTGGCGGTCTCCTCCGGGCGGTTCCAGTAGCCGAGCATGACGTTGGGGCCACAGACGATGATCTCGCCCACCGTGCCGCGCGGTACTTCATTGCCCTGCTCGTCGACGATCTTCACCAGGCCGCCATAGCCACCGCGCCCGGCACTGCGCACCAGGCCGCTGGCGATGCCTTCGGCCTTGTGCGTCCAGTCCGGGCTCACCGAGATCACCGGCGAGGACTCGGTCATGCCGTAGGCCTGCATGAAGGCGACACCGGGAAACTTGACCAGTGCCTGTTCCAGCACCGGCAGGGAAATCGGCGAGGCGCCGTAGGCCATGCGCTTGAGGCAGGAAAGATCGAAGCGTTCGAACTCCGGGTGGTTGATCACCGCCTGCAGCATGGTCGGCACCAGCAGCATCTCGTTGATGCGCTCGCGCTCGATGGTCTGCAGTACTTCCAGGGCATCGAACATCGGGATGAATACGTTGACATCGCCGCTGATCACCTGGCTCAGGCAGCGCGCCATCGCCGCGGTATGGAACATCGGCGCCGCATGCAGCGTGCGCGACTGATCCTCGGCCGGGTACTCGGCCATGCGCGCCACGGCGGAAGACCAGAGGTTCAGGTGCGACTGCATGACGCCCTTGGGCAGGCCGGTGGTGCCGCCGGTGTACATGATCGAGGCAAGGTCGTTGCCGCCGCGCAGTACGTCTTCGACGGGCGAGTGGCTGGCGATCAGCGCCTCGAAGGAGTGCATGCCTTCCGGGGCGGCGCCATCACCAACGTGAATCAGCACTGGAGCCTTGCGGGCGCCGGCAAGGATGCCCTCGGCCAGATGCAGGAAGTGATCATCGATCAGCAGGATTTCGGTCTGGCAGTCGTCCAGCGAGTAGACGATCTCCGGCACGCTCCAGCGGATGTTCACCGGATTGAGCACACCGCCGCCCCACCAGGTGGCCAGCATGTACTCCAGGTAACGGTCGGAGTTCAGGGCCAGCATGCCAACCCGGTCGCCGTCGCGCATGCCCAGCGCTTGCAGGGCCGCGGCCAGGCGCGAAACGCGCTCACCCTGCTCGCGGAAGGTCCGCGTGCGGCCGCGGAAGATGGTCGCGACGTGGTCCGGGTCCTGCTGCAGCATGCGCTGCAGGCCTTGGGTCAGGTACATGGCAGGTCTCCAATGGATGTTGTTCTTGTGTGTTCGATACTAGGGAGCGCTGAAAAATGCGGCGTCGGTCGAAGGGATGAACGTGCGGGGATTCGGCAGCTAGTTCGAATGGACCAGCGAGCCCGCACGGCGGATCGCGCACCGCCATTGCCACGCCAAAAAGAGGGCCGGGCGCCCGAAGCCGCCCGGCCCTCCCCCCGTACAACCCGGCTTCAGCCCGCGACTGCCGCACCAACCGCTTCGGTACGGGGCGGCTGGGCGCCGCGCCACTCGGCCAGCAACAGGTCGGCGCAACGCTCGCCCACCATGATCACCGGCGCGTTGGTGTTGCCGCCGACCTGCGCCGGGAACACCGAGGCGTCCGCCACCCGCAAGCCCTGCACACCGCGCACGCGCAGTTGTGGATCGACCACCGACAGCTCATCGCCGCCCATCCGGCAACTGCCCACCGGGTGGTAAACGTTGTCGCAGTGCTCGCGGATCATCTGCTTGACCGCCTCGTCGTCGCTACCGTCGAACTTCAGGTGGCCGTGGAACAGCGGCCGCCCGCCGAAGCGCTTGAGTGCCGGCTGTTCGAGGATCCGCTGGACGATCTTGACGCCCTTGAGCATGGTTTCCATGTCGCGCTCATCGCTCAGCAGGTTCAGTTCGATGAGCGGGTCGTCGCGCATGTCCGCACTGTTCAGGCGCACCTGGCCACGGCTGTGGGGGCGCAGGACGCAGACATGGATCGAGTAGCCGCTGCCGTAGTGGAACGTGCGCCCGTGGTTGTCGCCGGAGGACATCACGAAGTGCAACTGGATGTCCGGCTCGGCCAGCGCCGGGTCGGTCTTGAGGAACGCGCCTGCCTCGGTAAAGGTACGAGTGAACAGGCCGCCGCGCTCGCGCTTGTACTTGCGCCACTGCCACAGGTAGCTGAGCGCGCCGCGCACCGTCACGCCGAACAGGTCGGTACTGAAGATGCGCTTGTGCAGGATCAGGTCGGGGTGTTCCTGGAGGTTCTGCCCGACTTCCGGGGCATCGTGCAGCACCTGCACGCCCATCTGCCGCAGGTGCTCCGCCGGGCCGACGCCCGAGACCATCAGCAGTTGCGGCGACACCAGGCTGCCGGCACAGACGATCACTTCACGCCCGGCGCGCAGGGTCTCCTGGGTGCCCTCACGCTCCACCAGCACACCCACTGCGCGCTTGCCTTCGAACAGCACGCGCAACGCACGGGTGCCGGTGAGCACCAGAAGATTGGCGCGGCCGCCGCTGTAGCTGCCGTCCTCGGCCTTGCCGCGGTGCAGGTAGGCGCGAGCGGCGTTCCAGCGTTCGCCATTGAACTGGGTGACCTGGAAGTAGCCTACGCCTTCCTGGCGCGGGCCGTTGAAGTCATGGTTGTACGGGTGGCCGGCGCTGGCCGCCGCCTCGATGAAGTGCCGCGCCCACGAGCACGGCGAGCGCGGGTCGGTCACATGCAGGGGGCCGTTGCCACCGTGCAGCGCGTCGTCCTGGCCGGCGACCCGCTCGTTGTTCTCGGCGCGCTTGAAGTACGGCAGCACCTCGCTCCAGCTCCAGCCTTCGCAGCCGCGCGCGGCCCAGCCGTCGTAGTCGGACGGCGTGCCGCGCAGGTACAGCATGCCGTTGATCGACGAACTGCCGCCCAGCCCCCGGCCTCGCGGCAGATAGCTGGCGCGGCCGGCCAGGCTCGCCTGGGCAGTGCTTTCGTAGGCGTAGTTGTAGTCGCCCTTGCGCGGAATGGTCAGTACCAGGCCGACCGGTACCGTTACCTTGCCGTGGTGATCGTGGCCACCGGTTTCCAGCAATGCAACCTTGCAGCCGGCATCGGCGAGGCGGCCCGCCACGGCGCACCCGGCGGAACCGGCGCCCACCACGATGTAGTCGAATATCCGTTCCATCTGTTCACCTTTCTTGTTGTTGAGGACGGGCCCGGGTCAGATGACGCCGGCGCTCTTCAATGCGCTGATGCGCGCCTCGGGCACGCCCCAGTCGCGCAGCACGGCTTCGCTCTGTGGCTCGCCGCGGGGCTGCGTGGGTGTATCCGCCGAGGTGCGGCTGAAACGCGGGGCCGGCGCGGGCTGGAGCACGCCGCCGAGTTCGAGGTAGGTACCGCGCTCACGGTTGTGCGGATGCTGCGCGGCCTCGGCCCAGTCGAGCACCGGGGCGAAGCAGGCGTCGCTGCCTTCGAGCAGCTCGCACCACTGGGCGCGGCTGCGCTGGAGGAACAGCGCAGTGAGCTTGTCCTTCAGCGCCGGCCACTGGCTGGCATCCATCTGCCGCTGGAACGCCGGGTCGTCAATGCCGCAGCGGCGCAGCAGTTCGGCGTAGAACTGCGGCTCGATGGCGCCCAGGGCGATGTACCTGCCATCGGCGCACTCGTAGGTGTCGTAGAAGTGTGCGCCGCCGTCGAGCAGGCTGACGCCGCGCTCATCGCTGAGCCGGCCGGCCGCGCGGAAGCCGTACATCATCGCCGACAGCAACGCGGTGCCGTCGGTCATGGCCGCGTCCACCACCTGGCCACGGCCGGACTGGCGGGCCTCCAGCAGCGCGCAGAGCACACCGAAGGCGAGCAGCATGCCGCCACCGCCGAAGTCGCCGATGTAGTTGTGCGGTACCACCGGCTTCTCGCCCGCACGGCCAATGGCATGCAGCGCGCCAGCCAGGGCGATGTAGTTGATGTCGTGGCCGGCGGCCTGAGCCAACGGGCCGCTCTGGCCCCAGCCAGTCATGCGGCCGTACACCAGCCCGGGGTTGCGCTGCTGGCACTGGGCAGGCCCCAGGCCCAGGCGCTCCATCACGCCCGGACGAAAACCTTCGATCAACGCGTCGGCGCGCTCCACCAGTTGCAGCAGGGTTTCCACGCCTTGCGCCTGGCGCAGGTCCAGCTCGACGACGCGGCGACCACGGGAGAGCACGTCGAAGCGCGCGCGCTCGCCCAGGGACTGGCCGGGGCGCTGCACGCGGATGACTTCCGCACCCATGTCGGCCAGCAGCATGGCGCAAAACGGCGCCGGCCCAAGACCGACCATCTCGATTACCTTCAATCCCGTCAGCGGGCCCGCCATCGCATCGCTCCTGTCTGGCTGCGCAAGTGCCGGATCATCCGGCGGCTACCCAGCCTAGCGACGCACCACGGGCCGACAATGGTTCGAAGGAACGAAAGTCCCACCTAGTCCCTGGGCTTCTGCCGTGCCTCAAACATCGCTTAGTTCGAAAGGACGACTGCCCAGGGTCGCCAAGCGTGGCAAGATGTCGCGATACAGAACAACAAACGAGCCGGAGGCGGCGCCCAGCGCACGCCAGCCGACCGGCCAGCGGAGCCGCCATGTCTGCCCAAGTCCATCCGCCGCGTATCCTTGCCAGCAAGTTCGCCGCCCCCTCGGCCGCCAGTAGCCACCTGCCCCGCCAGCATCTGCTGGAGCAGATGGAGCAGGCCGATACCGCACGCCTGATCCTCATTCGCGCCGCCGCCGGCTTCGGCAAGACCACCCTGCTGCAGCAATACCGCGAGCGCTGCCTGGCCAATGGCCGCCAGGTGCTCTGGCTCAATCTCGACGCTGCCGACAACGACCTGCTGCGCTTCGTTGCACACCTGGCCGCAGGGCTGCGGCAACTCGATGGCGGCGCGCATCCCGACGAACCGTGCCGGGTCCATCCGATGCAGGAGTTGCTGGAGGAATTGTCCGACCGCGGCCGGCCCTTCGCCCTGCTCTTCGACGAGTTCGAGACGGTGCATAACCCGGCGGTGCTCAGTTTCATTCAGCAACTGATCGACGCCCTGCCATCCTGCGGCGTACTGCTGCTCGCCTCGCGGTCCACACCGGATATCGGCCTGGGCCGCATCCGCGCACGCGGCCAACTGCTGGAAATCAACCCCGGCGCTCTGCGTTTCTCCCTCGACGAGGCAACCCGCTTCATCCGTGACAAGCGCCAGTTGCCGCTGCGGGACAACGAAATCGCCACCCTGCACCGCTGTACCGAGGGCTGGATCACCGCCATCTACCTTGCCAGCCTGTCGCTGCAGGGACGCACCGATCACGCCGCCTTCGTCGCCAGCTTCTCTGGCAGCAACCTGGAGCTGGCCGAATACCTGGCCGAAGACATCCTCGCCCGGCAGAGCGACGAATGCCGCGAGTTCCTGCTGCACACCTGCGTGCTCGACCAGCTCACCGCGCCACTATGCGATGCGCTCACCGGCATGAGTAACGGCCAGGCCATGCTCGACTACCTGGAACGAGCCAACCTGTTCATCTTCCCGGCGGACAACGAACATCAGTGGTTCCGTTACCACAGCCTGTTCTCCAGCTACCTGCGCGACGCACTGGAGCGGCGCCATCCGGGCCGTGCCAGCGAGCTGCACCGGGCCGCGGCGCGCTGGTACCTGGAACAGGAGCGTCCGGTACCGGTCATCGACCACCTGCTGCGCGCCGGCGCCCGCAGCGACGCGGCGCGCCACCTGGCCAGCCATATCGGCAACTTCATGGATGTCGGCCGCTCGCGCCTGCTGCTGCGCTGGCTGGACCAGTTTCCGCCGCAGGTGCTCAAGGACTACCCAAGCCTGTGCCTGGGCTACTCCTGGACCCTTGCCCTGCACCGCCGCTATGCCGACGCCCTGCGCAGCATCGGCCTGCTCGAACGCGACGCCAATGGCGCTGGCCAGCAGCCGGTGGCGCTGGAAGCGGAAACCATCCGCTGCCTGCTGCTGGCCCTCACCGACCAGGTCGAAGAATGCTGCGAGGCAGGGCTTGCGCATATCCAGCGGATGCCCGACGACGAGCAGTTCCAGTACGGCGTGATCGCCAACAGCCTGGCCTACAGCCTGGTCTCAACCGGCCGCTACGAAGAGGCGCGGCGCCTGCTGTCGCGGGCGATCCTGCGCTGCTCGCAGAGCCGCACCCAGTCGATGGGCAGCGTCGCCAGTTGTATCGAAGGTGTGCTGGACATGATCCAGGGGCGCCTCGGCAATGCCGTGGCGCGCCTGCAGGCTGCGGCCCAGCGTCAGTCCGACGGCGGGGTCGAGAAGGTACTGGCCGGCCGGCCCTCGATGGAAATCACGCTGTCCATCGCACTCTACGAAACCGACGCGCTGGATGAAGTGGCGCAACTGCTCAGCGAAGTGCTGCCCAATGCCAAGGAAAGCAGCCCGCCGGACTCGCTGATTTCCTCCCACGTGCTGCTCGCGCGCATCGCCCTGCTGCATGGCGACCGCGATAGCTGGCTGCGTCATCTCGCCGACCTCGAACAGATAGGCCAGCAGGCCGGCTCGGCGCGGGCGATCTGCTCGGCCTGGCTGGAGCGGGCACGCATCGCCACCCTGGAGAACCGCCTGGACGCCGCCGCGCAGTCGCTGCGCTACGCCGAACTGCACAGCGACTGGGACCGGCCCGGCATCCTGTTCAACGGCAATGACGTCGATACGCCCAGCATCGCCCGCCTGCGCCTGCGCATTGCCCAGGGCGACTTCGCAGAGCCCGAGCAATTGCTGGCACAGGCCATGAACGATGCCCAGCAACGCCAGCAACATCGCCGCGAACTCAAGCTGCGCCTGCTCCATGCCCTTGCGCTGGACGGGCTAGGACGTGGCGAGGCGGCCTTCGACGAACTCAGCGAGGCTCTGCGCTTCGCCAGCCACGAAGGGTTCCTGCGGACCTTCCTCGACGAAGGGCCGGCCCTGGCGGCGCTATTGCAGCGCTGGGCAGTCCCCTACCAGGCGCAAAGCCGCGCCCTGGGTATCGAACCGCGCTTCCTGGCGACTCTGCTGCAACGCTTCGCCGGCAACGGCGAACCGCCGGCGGCCGGCGCCATGCCCGGCGCCGCCAGCGAGGCTCTTACCGGCAGAGAGATCCAGGTGATCCGCCTGCTGGCCGCTGGCCATCGGAACAAGGTGATCGCCGAGAAGATGTTCCTGTCGGAGTTCACCGTGAAGTCGCACCTGCGCAACATCAACGCGAAGCTTGGCGCGCAGGGCCGGACCGAGGCTGTGGCGATCGCGCGGGCGCGGGGCCTGCTGGATTGAAGCCAGGTTGCCGAAGCCCGACGGCAACGCGCTTCGGCGACCGCAGACGCCTCCTCCGGCTCCCGGCGTGGCGTGCGAAGAGCCTCACTGGCCGGCGCTGGCCAATACTCGCCGGGCGCGCGCCAGTACCGGTGCATCCACCATCTGCCCATCGACCTGAAACGCCGCCGCGCCGTCCTGCGCTGCCGCTACCACGCGCCGGGCCCAGTTCAGTTCGTCGGCGCCGGGCGTCAGGGCGGCATGCACCACCGCCACCTGCCGGGGATGGATGCAGAGCGCCCCGACCATCCCCAGATCGCGCCCGTGGCGGATGGTCGCCGCCAGCCCCTGGGCGTCGTCGAAGTTCGGGTAGACCGTGTCCAGCGGTGGTTGCAGGCCATTGACCCGCGAGTGCAGCAGCAGGCTCAGGCGTACCTGGTCGTAGACACTGGCAACCGCCGAAGTGCCATTGCTCATGCCGATGTCCAGAGCCAGGTCCAGGCCACCGAAGGTAAGACGCTCCACGCTCTCGCAGGCGGCGATCTCGCCCACCGCGAGCAGCCCCCGCGCACTTTCGATCAGCGGCCACACCGGCTTGCCGCAGGCCGCCGCGATACGCACCTGCGCCGCGCGCTCGGCCTTGGGCAGCAGAATGCCCACGACGCCGGGCAGGCGGCCACAGAGTTCCAGGTCGGCTGCCTGCTCGGGGTCGCCGGCAGCATTCACCCGCACCATTACCCGCGCCGAGGGTTCGGCGTCGAGAAACGCCGCCAGGTTGTCCCGCGCCAGGCCCTTGAGCGATGCCTCCACGGCGTCTTCGAAATCGACGATCACCGCGTCGGCGCCACAGGCCAGTGCCTTGGCGAAGCGTTCCGGGCGGCTGCCGGGAACGAACAGGGCGGAGCGGACGATGGGATTCATGAAACTCTCCTGGCTCATACCGCGCCTTGCTGGTGCAGGCGCTGGACATCATGGGGGGTATAGCCTAACTCGTGCAGCAGGCTTTGGGTGTGCTCGCCCAGCGCCGGCACCGGATCCATGCGCGCGACGAACGCGCTGCTGCGCACTGGCGGCAGCAAAGCCGGCAGGCTGCCGACCGGGCTGCCGATCTCGCGCCAGCCGTCGCGGGCCGCCAACTGCGGGTGTTGCCACAGGCCGGCCATATCGTTGACGTGGGCGTTGGCGATCTGGGCCAGTTCCAGGCGCTGCACCACTTGCTCCGCCGTCAGGTCGGCGAATGCTTCGACGATCAGCGCCCGCAACACGTCGCGGTTGGCCACCCGCAGGCTGGTGCTGGTGAAGCGCGTATCGCCCGCCAGCTCCGGCTGGCGCAGCACCTGGGTGCAGAACGCCTGCCATTCGCGCTCGTTCTGTACGCCGAGCATCACGCTGCCGCCATCGCCCACCGGGAACGGCCCGTAGGGGTAGATCGTGGCGTGGGCGGCACCGGCACGCGGCGGCTGGGCCTGGCCTTCGAAGGCGTAGTACATGGGGAAGCCCATCCACTCGGCCATGCTTTCGAGCATCGACACTTCCACCCGGCTGCCCTGCCCCGTGCGCTCACGCAGCAGCAGCGCCGACAGGATGCCGCTGTAGGCATACATGCCGGCAGAGATGTCGGCGATCGAGCAGCCGGCCTTGGCCATCTGCTCCGCGCCGGGGCCGCCGGTGACCGAAAGGAAGCCGCTCTCACTCTGGATCAGCAGGTCGTAGGCTTTCTTCTGCTCGTACGGGCCGCCTTCGCCGTAGCCGGAGATGTCGCAGACGATCAGACGCGGGAAGCGCTGGCGCAACGTCTCGAACGACAGTCCCATGCGCGCGGCGGCACCGGGAGCCAGGTTCTGCACCAGTACGTCGGCGCGTTCCAGCAACTGCTCCAGGACGACCTGCGCCGGCTCCTGTTTGAGGTCCAGGGCGAGGCTTTCCTTGGAGCGGTTGGTCCAGACGAAATGCGAGGCCATGCCGCGCACGCGCTCATCGTAGCCACGAGCGAAGTCGCCGGCGCCGGGGCGCTCGATCTTGATCACGCGCGCGCCGAGGTCGGCCAGTTGGCGGGTGCAGAACGGCGCGGCGATCGCGTGTTCGAGGCTGATAACGGTAATACCGTCGAGGGGACGGAGGTTCATCGGCTTGCTCCACTTGCTTGCGGCGCCCGTCCAGGGTGGCAGGCGCCGCAATGGGGGTTCCACGGACCGTTGCTTGCCGGGCCGTGAAGGGTTCAGGAAAACGCCTGCAGATCGGCCAGCTCGTGCAGTTGCCAGGTGGACTCGACCAGGCGTGTCGCCTCGGCGTCGCCACGGGCACCGGCGAAGGCCAGCAGGCGACGGAACTTGTCCTCCAGCTCCGCGCGGCTGAGCGTGTTGCCCGGGTCGCCCTTCGGCTCGTCGATGGCGCCTTCGAGCTGGCGTCCGTCACGGGTCAGCACCTCGACACGGCCCAGCCAGCGCTGCGGATAGGCGGCATCGACCTCGGCATCGAGGCGCATCTCGACCTTCTCGCGGAACGCCGCGATGCGTGGGTCCTGCAGGGCGAATTCCTCGAACTCCACCAGCCCGGCCTTGCCGTGCACGGCGATCAGCCCCAGCACAGTGCCCATGGAAAACTTCGCCTGGTGCACGCTCTGCGGCACCACCACCCGGCCCAGTACGTCGATAGCGCCCTGATGCACCCGCGTGGTGACGCGGGCGATGTCGTCATGGCCGAGACCTTCCCGCTGCATCAGTGCGAGCAACGCATCGGCGGCCGGATGGGTATGACGGCAGGAGGCGTGGAACTTGAAGGAGGTCTCGGCCAGTGCCCAGCGCGTGCCCAGGCCATCCACCAGCCGGCGTGGGTCGGCGTCGCTGGACATGCCGGCGGCCATGCCCTGTTCGCCTTCGAGGATGTTCTGCGCGCCACTCAGGCCGTCGGCGGTCAGGTAGGCGGCCAGCAGGCCATCGGCGGCGGCCTTGGCGGTATGCAGTTGCTTGGAGTCGGCGGCGTCGCGCAAAAATTCCCACAGACCGGCGGCCTGGGTACCGGCGCTACCCAGGCAGTTGATGAACTGGCGGCTGTCGAAGCCCAGCAGCTTGCCCACCGCCACCGCGGCGGCCAGGGTGCCCACCGTGGCGGTGGTGTGGAAGATGCGGTAGTGCGAGCGGCCAAGGAATTCGCCGATGCGGATACCGGCCTCGTAGCCGGCTACGCTGGCGAGGATCAGCTCGCGGCCAGACTTGCCCAGGTCCTGGGCAGCGGCCAGGGCAGCGGGGAACACCACGGTGGCCGGGTGCAGCACCGAGCTGTTGTGCAGGTCGTCCTGCTCCACCAGGTGCGAGCTGGCGCCGTTGACCAGCGCCGCGAAATACGCACTGCTGCCACTGCCATCGACGAGAATGCGGCTGCTGCCCACGCCCGGCCCCATCTTGCGGGCGTAGCGCTGGAACAGTGGGATCGGGTGGCGGCCCTGGCTGGCCAGGGCGGAACCGAGCCAGTCAAGGAACAGGTCTTCGGTACGTTCGACCACGGCTTGCGGCAGGTCTTCGTAGCGCAGGCCGGCAAGGAATTCGGCAAGGGCGTGGGTGTTGTTCATGTCGTTGTTCTCGTTATCGGGCACGCCGGTTCAGAAGGAGCGCGGCAGTTCGAGCAGGTGCTCGGCCACATAGGAAAGGATCAGGTTGGTGGAGATCGGCGCCACCTGGTACAGGCGGGTCTCGCGGAACTTGCGCTCGACGTCGTATTCGCAGGCGAAGCCGAAGCCGCCGTGGGTCTGCAGGCAGGCGTTGGCCGCTTCCCAGCTCGCCTTGGCCGCCAGGTACTTGGCCATGTTCGCCGCGGCCCCGGCATTGCGGCCGGCGTCATACTCCTGGCAAGCCTTCCAGCGCATAAGGTCGGCGGCTTCCACTTCGATGGCGCTTCGGCGATAGGGAACTGCACGCCCTGGTTCTGCCCGATCGGGCGGCCGAACACCACGCGGTCGCGGGCATACTGGCTGGCCTTCTCGATGAACCAGCGGCCATCGCCGATACATTCGGCGGCGATCAGGGTGCGCTCGGCATTGAGACCGTCGAGGATGTAGCGGAAGCCCTTGCCTTCCTCGCCGATCAGGCTGCTGGCAGGGATTTCCAGGTTGTCGAAGAACAGTTCGTTGGTCTCGTGGTTGACCATGTTGGAAATGGGCTGCACGGTCAGGCCGTTGCCGATGGCTTCACGCAGGTCGACCAGGAAAATCGACATGCCCTCGGCCTTCTTCTTCACTTCCGCCAGCGGCGTGGTGCGGGCCAGCAGGATCATCAGGTCGGAATGCTGGATGCGCGAGATCCATACCTTCTGTCCGTTGATCACATACTTGTCGCCACGGCGCACGGCGGTGGTCTTGATCTTGGTGGTGTCGGTGCCGGTGGTCGGTTCGGTGACGCCCATCGATTGCAGGCGCAGCTCGCCACTGGCCAGCCTGGGCAGGTAGTAGGCTTTCTGTTCCACGCTGCCGTTACGCAGCAGGGTGAACATGTTGTACATCTGCCCGTGGATGGTTCCGGAGTTGCCGCCGCAGCGGTTCACTTCTTCGAGGATCACCGAGGCCTCGGCCAGGCCCAGCCCGGAGCCGCCGTACTCCTCGGGGATCATCGCCGACAACCACCCGGCGCGGGTCATGGCGCTGACGAAGGCTTCGGGGAAGCCCTTCTCTTCATCGATCCGGCGCCAGTACTCGGCGGGGAACTCCGCGCAGAGGGCGCGCACGCCGTCGCGGATAGCCTGGATTTCTTCGGGGGTGCTGCTCATGCGGTTTCCTCGGTGCGTCGTTGCGGCCACGTCAGGGCCGCGGAAGGTGGTCAGTCGAATTCCACTTCGCCGTGCTGGGCGATGCCGGCGCCGTTGCCAGCCCACACCTCGGCCTTGCCGGGTGCCAGCAGGCGCCCGCCGAGTTCGAAGCTTTCCGGACAGATCAGCGGCCTCAAGCCGCGGAAGGCGAAGCGGCGCAGGCGTGCGCGGGGGTTGGCACGGCAAAAGGCACGCAGGTTCAGGGTGGCGATCAGCGGGCCATGCACCACCAGCCCCGGGTAGCCTTCGGTCTCAGTGACGTAGGGCCAGTCGTAATGGATGCGGTGGCCGTTGAAGGTCACCGCCGAATAGCGGAACAGCAATACCGGCGAAGGCTCCACCGCTTCGCTCCAGGCTCCCGCCGGCATCTGCTCGGCGCTGGCCAGTTTCGGCGGAGTGGGTTCGCGGTAGACGATGTCCTGCTCCTCGCGGATCGTCAGCCGCTCGTTCTGCAGGTAGTCGTGGCGCAGGGTGACGAACAGCAGCGAGCCGGTGCGCCCGTGCTTTTCCTCGACCTTGAGGATGGTGGTGACCCGGCTGGCCTGGCGCCCGACACAGAGCACCCCGTGGAACTCAAGGCGGCTGCCTGCCCACATGCGGTTGCGCCCATCCGCCGGCGGCAGGAAGCCACCGCGCGCCGGATGACCGTCGGCACCGAGGCCCGGCTCGGCCTCGGCGTCCTGGAAGAACGCCCACTGCCATAGCGGCGGCAACGCTTCACCGGCACCGGGCGCTTCTTCGCCAAGGGTGGCGGCGAGCCGGCGGACCAGCACTTCGCTCAGTTCTTCATGGCGCTCCTGGCGCCGGCCGATCCAGGCGGCGTAGGGGGAATCGCTCATCGCTTGGCTCTCCATCGTTAATTTTCCTCCAGCATGCAGTTCCACTTGCGTTCCGAGAATCTGCATTTTCATAATCCAGCGTTAAGTAAAACCGAACGCCAATTACAGGGCTGACCATGCACTTCGACCTCGCCGACCTGCGCCTCTTCGCTCACATCGCCGAAGCTCCGAGCCTGACCCAGGGCGCACGCCGGGCGCACCTTTCGGCGGCGGCGGCGAGCGCGCGGATCAAGGCCCTGGAAGGCCAGCTCGACTGCCGCCTGCTGTATCGCGACAACCGCGGCGTGGAACTGACCCCGGCGGGCCAGCGCCTGCTCCAGCACGCCCGGCTGATCCTGCGCCAGGTGGACCACCTCAAGGATGACTTCAGCGAACAGGGCGGCGATCAGGTCGGGCACATCCGCATCTTCGCCAACACCACGGCGGTCACCGAGTTCCTGCCCGAGCTGCTGGCGGGCTTTCTCGCCGTGCGCCCCGGCGTCAGCGTGGACCTCCAGGAACGCCTCAACCGCGATATCGTCCGCGCCATCCTCGATGGCTCTGCCGACCTCGGCATCGTCGCCGGCCCGGTACGTGCCGAGGGCCTCCAGGTAGTGCATTTCAGTACCGACCGCCTGGTCCTGGCAGTGCCACCGGAGCACCCGCTGTGCCGCCTGCGCCGCCTGACCCTGGCCGACACCCTGGACTACCCGCACATCGGCCTGCACGAGGGCAGCACCCTGCAAAGCTTCCTGCGTGAGCAGGTGGAGCGCGTCGGCGGCAGTCTCAGCCTGCGTATTCAGGTAGCCAGCTTCGAAGCGATCTGCCGCATGGTGGAAGCCGGCGTCGGCATCGGGGTGATCCCGGAAACGGCGGCGCTGCGCCACAGCCGCACCATGAACCTGCGGACCCTGCCGCTGCACGAACCCTGGGTGGTGCGCGAACGCAGCGTGCTGCTGCGCGACCGCGAGGCGCTGCCCGGTTGTGCACGGGCACTGGTGGACCTGCTGCGGCAGACCGGCGAAGGCCGCTCACCCAAGCAGCCCCAATGACTTGGCACGGACAATGGCCTGGGTGCGCCGGCGTACGCCGAGTTTCACGTTGATCTTCTTGGTGTGGGTCTTCACGGTATTCAGGGAGATGAACAGGCTATTGCCGATCTCCTGGTTCGACAGACCTTCGGCCAGCAGGCGCAACACCGCCACCTCGCGGGCGGTCAGGCCATGCCCGGGGCTTTCCGCACTCCCTCCCGGCCCCGCAGGCAGCAGGCCGGGCAACTGATCGACCGGCAGGCCGCCCGCCAGGCTATGCAGCGCGTGCTGCGCCTCCCGCGCCAGGCCGAAGAGTTCCAGGCGCTGGCATTCGTCCTGCAATCGACGCAGGCGCGCACCAGCGGCTTCCGGATCGCCGCAACCGGCCTCGGCCAGCGCC